>CAVWXM010000024.1:0-17704 GCA_963759045.1 uncultured Bacteroidia bacterium | reverse complement strand
AGTAACAGTCTTTAAGTTAGAAATGGATAAGCTATCTTTCGCCACAACCAGGTATATGAATAGCCTGATTGACTATGGTTACTATAAAAAACAAAGAAGACGAATGATAAGAACACAAGTGGATACCAATAATCGCTTGTTCAACTACCGCAATGTTACCTCAAATGGCATCTTCACATTTACGGATGGAAAAAAACACAAAATCACCTATCGTGTAAAAGATGTTTATGGAAATAGTTCTGCTTTACATTTTAAGTTGCAATCTGGTTCAGTAAAAGAGTTAAAAACAACTATCAATAGTTTGGCAGCAAGTGGAACATTTTTTAATTTCAGAAAACAGAATGAATTCAGTTCAGCTAACATCTCACTTTCATTCCCCGTAAATGCATTTTATCGTTCGTTTTATTTTCAGTTTGATACTGCTGAAATGATTGATGAAGCATACTCTCCGCTATATAAAATTCATAACCGTTTTACACCAATCCAAAAAAATTATACTCTGAAAATAAAACCCACTGCTTTACCCCAAAAAATAAAAAGTAAACTTTATATTGCTATAATAAATAACAATGGTGCATGGTATATTGGAGGTGATTGGGAAGGCGATCAATTGGTTACTGGAACCCGTTTATTTGGAAATTACACTATAATGGCTGATACGATAGCTCCGGAAATAATTCCCGGCAATATCTATGATGAAAAACGCATCATCGTTCAGAAAAACATCAGGGTAGAAGTAAAAGACAAGGAAACCGGGATAGGTTCATTCCGGGGAACATTAAACGGCGAATGGATATTGATGGAATACGACTCGAAAAAAGCTACACTGACTTACGATATTGATGAACACCTGAAAGCAGGTGAAAATAAATTCAAATTAGTTATTAAAGACCAGCTTGAAAATGAAACAATTTACGAAGCAACCCTATATCGATAGCTATAGCTTAAACCAACTGGCAGTCATCAATTCTATTCTTTTCGGGCAACTGTCTTTAATCAATTTAAAGAACAATTCACCTTTATTATCAATCGAATACAGGTAATGGCCCTCAATATCTTTGCACGATCCATTTATATTACTAAAAGTAACAATGTTATCCTGGATCGTAAATTCACCTGAAACTTTATTGGATTCGTCAACCGAGGGCGATTCAAATGTTACTGACCGACCCTCAATAGTTAGCATAGTGCCATCATAGTTACTTACCCAAGTGCCTTCAATGGGAGTTGCTAGTTGATTTACTTTTTCTGTTTTATTGATTTTTGTAGAATTCAAATTGCTGTCTTCACCGCTTAAATAATAAGCTGCTACGACAGAAATTATGGCAAGTATCAAAACAATTGCAAAAAAGATAAGCACATTATTGTTTTTGTGGTGGGATTTTTTTGAACGCTTTTTTGGTGGGGGCATGGTGTTTATTTTTTTGTAAAATTAATCAATTGCTGTTCAATTACGACGTGATTAAACATAATACTATGTTAAAATATCGCATTAAAACCTATCTTTGCTGCCATGCAAGAAACCATCCTAATCCTTGATTTTGGCTCTCAATATACGCAACTTATTGCCCGAAGGGTCAGGGAGTTGAATGTGTATTGTGAAATTTATCCGTTTAATAAAATTCCCAAATTATCACCTGATATTAAGGGTGTTATTTTATCAGGTAGTCCGTTTTCGGTGCGTGATGAAAATGCACCTGTTCCTGAGTTGGATAATATAAGAGGCAAAATACCATTACTCGGTGTTTGTTATGGTGCACAGTTTATGGCTCAGCATGATGGGGGAGAAGTATTGCCTTCAAAAATCAGGGAATATGGCAGGGCCAACCTGGGCTATATTGACGGTCAATGCTCACTGATGACAAGCATTTCCAATAACAGCCAGGTCTGGATGTCGCATGGCGATACTATTTTAACATTGCCTGAAAATTTTCAAAAAATCACCAGCACTGAAAGTGTTGAGGTAGCAGGTTTCCAGGTTAATGGGTGAAAAAACCTATGGGATTCAATTCCATCCTGAGGTTTATCATACAGAAGAAGGTACACAATTACTTCAGAATTTTGTTGTGGATATATGTGGATGCCATCAGGCATGGACGCCGGATTCATTTATTGAAACTACGGTTGCCTCACTTAAAGAGAAATTGGATGGAGATAAAGTAATACTTGGCCTATCGGGTGGTGTTGACTCTTCTGTTGCTGCCGTACTGCTGCACAAAGCCATTGGAAAAAACCTGTATTGCATTTTTGTAGATAACGGACTGCTTCGAAAAAATGAATTTAAAGATGTACTGCATTCATATAAAGACATGGGATTGAATGTGAAAGGTGTTGATGCATCTGACCGTTTTATTGATGGACTTGAAGGTGTTGAAGATCCCGAAGAAAAAAGAAAAATTATTGGCAATACATTTATTGATGTATTTGACCACGAAGCACATTTAATTGAAGATGTAAAATGGCTCGCCCAGGGAACAATTTATCCGGATGTTATCGAATCAGTTTCTGTTGCAGGGCCTTCAGCTACCATTAAGTCACATCACAATGTTGGTGGGTTGCCTGATTTTATGAAACTGGAAGTAGTTGAGCCTTTGAACTCATTGTTTAAAGATGAGGTAAGGCGAATTGGCCGGGCAATGGATATGCCATCTCATATTATCGATCGCCATCCCTTTCCAGGGCCAGGGCTTGGAATCAGGATTATCAGCGCTGTGACAAGGGAACGCATCAGGGTTTTACAAGAGGTCGACTACATTTATATCAACACCATGAAAGAAATGGGATTGTATAACGATGTCTGGCAGGCATTTGCAGTTCTGCTCCCTGTTCAATCAGTTGGTGTGATGGGAGATGAGCGTACTTACGAAAACGTAGTTGGATTGCGTGCTGTAGGCTCTACCGATGGTATGACGGCAGATTGGTCAAAGTTACCTTATGAGTTCCTGGCTAAAGTGTCCAGCGACATCATCAATAAAGTAAAAGGCGTGAATCGGGTGGTTTATGATATAAGTTCAAAACCACCGGCAACAATTGAGTGGGAGTAAGCTGTGGTAAGTTTTTTTCTTGTTCGGATATAATAACAAATTGTGTATCGTAGACGTTATCATTTATGTTTACATTATTTTTGATTTCTGTTATTTCAAAACCCTGTATTGTGAAGAAGTATTTCATCAGCCTATTTTTGTTTTCCCTGTTTATTGGATTACAAGCGCAAACAATCCGTATTTACAAATCCGATATAATAGAGGAACGAGATGGTAAACAGTTTTATATCCATACGGTAACACAGGGACAAACTGCATATTCCATTGCAAAAGCCTATAACGTAAGCATTGATGAGATCTATTTTAATAATCCAGAAGCAAAAGAAGGTATAAATATTGACGATGAAATATGGATACCAACTGTGAATAGAGAAACAGAACTAAACTGGGCTATAAAGAGTACCAGTTTCGAGTTTTTCTATCATATCACAAAAACTAATCAAAACTTTGCTCAGCTCGCAGCCATTTATCATATTGATGAAAATAAAATCCGGCATGCAAATCCCGGACTATTTGCGCCATTTCGAGAAGGTGAATATGTGAAAATTCCGGTCTCAGAAAGTCTTACAGCAGACAGTGAGACAGATGATGTTAGTTTTAACCCAGATTTAGAAGTGATCCCTGATTATCGCCATGTTGTGGCTGTTGGTGAAACGATTTACAGCATCTCAAAGAAATATAACGTAAGTGTAAGTAGTTTAAGAGCGGTAAACCCTACCATAAGAGGATCCTTAGAAATTGGTGATAGGCTGCGTATCCCGAAGGAATCCTCTGTAAAAGTAGAAACGATTGAAGAAGTTATAGTTGATGAGAAGCCTCAGGAACCGCAATTATTTAAACACAATATCAGGCCAAAAGAAACACTCTACTCCATTTCAAGACTTTATGGTGTGACTTTACAGGAATTATATGCTGAAAATCCAGGGTTAACTGAAAATATTGTTGTTGGACAAGTGATCAATGTGCCGCAAACATCAATTGATCAGCCGTTCATAATATATGTTGCTGATAAAAAAACAAAACTCAAGAAACTGGCTAAACTTTACAATATGCCGGAATACCTGATTCAAAACGAGAACCCATCAATTGGTAAAAGG
The DNA here is from genome assembly GCA_963759045.1 of uncultured Bacteroidia bacterium. Taxonomy (GTDB): domain Bacteria; phylum Bacteroidota; class Bacteroidia; order Bacteroidales; family F082; genus JAADID01. The sequence goes on along the minus strand of CAVWXM010000024.1, from coordinate 13,563 downwards.
ATTTATTCAGGTCAAAGAATAAGGATTCCTGTCGGGAAGAAAGCACTGGAGCAACTTAAAGAAGACACAACAGAACCAGAAATTGTTGAAGTGTTAGTAGAAGAGTTACCCAAACCGGTTGGCTGCAGGAAGATCAATCCACATTATGATGAACTTTTTAATGTTGCCCTGATGGTGCCTTTATATCTCGAGGAAACGGATAGTTTGGACTGGGCTCAGTTTCTTTCAGAAAAACAAAATGGTTTTTCGCCTTTCAGGTATATTGAGTTTTATGAAGGGGCGTTAATCGCAGTAGATTCAATGGAGAAATTGGGCATGCAAATTAACCTTAGTGTGTATGATGTGGATCAAACAATTACAAAAACGACGAAAGTATTGCAAGACCCGGATCTTCGAAATATGGATGTAATCATTGGACCATTTCACAGCAGAAGTTTTGATCAGGTTGCATTGTTCGCAGGTAATTTTAATATTCCAATAGTCAATCCTTTATCTTATCGCGATGAGGTAATTTCAAAATATCCAACTGTTATTAAAGTAAAGTCAGATCAAAAAGAATTAATTGAATTGGTGCCCCGCTTAATTCCTGAATATTATCATGACGACAAGGTGTTCTTAATAACCCACACTTCTTACCAGGATGCCGATTTGGTTACAAACCTGGCCAACCAGTTAAGTGCTGTTCTTAAACCAGAGCAAAGATTCTCGAATAATGACCTATATAACTTTGCCATAGCTATCGCTAATAGGGATACTACTTATAAACCTGAAGATCCTTTACCAAATTATAAAATTGAAGAGATTGAGATCTATCCTGATGTAATTGAAGAATTTCTGTTGGACAGCACAGTATTTGCCAATAACCTTATCAGTATCAATTATATGAAAGACAGTCTGCATCCTTTTTTAGATCAGGCATCTCCTTTAAGGAATAACCTTGTAATTTTATATGGAGACAGCAAAGCCTTTTTGATGGATGCCATGAACCGCTTAAACGAGCATCGGGATACATTCAATATCAGGTTGGTAGGTTTGCCGCTGGTTGAACGGTTTAATAACCTTGATCATACACAGGCTAATAATATGAACCTGACTTACTTTTCGACTACTTATATTGATTACAATTCTGTTTCTGCACGATGGTTCATTGACCAATTCAGAGATCGTTTTAAAACTGAACCGGGGATATATGGCTACACTGGTTATGATGTTACTTATTATTTTCTGAATGCCTTGTTTAACCTCGATCATAGACTTACTACCTGCTTAGAGCATGTGCCACTTACATTAATATTGAGCAAATACCAATTCGGTAAAAGTGAGGGAGCATCCAACTATCAAAATACGTATTGGAATTTAATCAGGTACGAAGGACTTTCCAAAAAGAAATTACCTGATCTTGAAAGCCTTGAATAAGGTCAATTGTATATTATGAAGTACAAATTATTACCATTTATTTTCTTAACGGCTCTTTTATTTGGGTGTAGTCAAACTAAAAAGAGTTATTGGGAAAATGGGGATCTTCAGTCAGAATTAAATTACAAAGGTGGTAAATTGAATGGTCCTGCAATCTGGTATTTTGATAACGGATTTAGGGAACAGGAAGCTTTTTATGTTGATAATGTTCTTAATGGTCCAATGAAGCGATGGTATTATAACGGAGCACCTGAATCGGTTTCTAACTATAATATGGGAATGCTTGAAGGCACCACCAAAACCTTTAATGAAGAAGGAGAAAAGGTAATCGAAGAATCTTATAGAAACGATACCCTTCATGGCCCATTTTACCAGTGGCACCCGAATGGTCAAATCATGATTGAAGGGTTATACGATCATGGTTTATTTGAAGGCAGATGGATGTATTATGATGAAACTGCTCAGTTAGTTGGTATTGGTAATTTTAATAAGGGAACAGGCACTCAAAAAGCCTGGTGGCCAAATGGAAATTTAAAGCGGGTTATACGTTATAAAGATAATCTGAAACATGGTGAGGAACATTGGTATGATGAGGATGGAAACTTGCAGAAAGTGATCATGTTCAACAAAGGTGTGGAGTTGAATAATTAGCGGCGACTACAGTCGCCATAACAAATGACCTGTCAGGTTGCGTTGAACCTGACAGGTCTGTTGAATTCCAACTGCTTAAATTAAAATTATCAACCTAACAGGCTTACTCGACCTGTTAGGTTTAAACAACTAAAGACTTAGTTGATTAGTAGAAAAAAATTTACTTAATCCAAAGCAAATTTTATTGGCAAATTGTATTGAACGCGCACAGCATCACCCCCATTATCCATTCCAGGATTCCAGTTAGGCATGCTTTTAACCACTTGTAAAGCCTCTTCGTCACATCCACCACCAATTCCCCTTAGCAGTTTTACGTTTGTTACGCTGCCATCTTTTTCAACAATAAAACTGACAAAAACCCTACCAGTGACTTTATCCTTTTTTGCTTGTTCCGGGTATTTGATATTGGCTGCCAGGAATTTTGACATTGCCTCAAATCCACCAGGATACTCCGGCATTTGGTCTACAACTTCGTAAACCTGATCATTATTAGTATCATCAATGACGGTAACCCTTGTTACATTTTTCTCTGGTTTTTCTTCGTCCAGTTTGAACTTGATTGGCAGGTTAAAGCTTACACGTACATTCTCGCCATGTTGTTTGCCTGGTGTCCAGTTTGGCATTAGGCTAACTACCCTTACCGCTTCATTATCACAGTCCTCTGAAATGCCTCTTAATGTTTTAACCTCGCCAACTGAACCATCTTTCTCAATAATAAAGTTGACAAATACTGTCCCGGTAATACCGGCATCTTTTGCAGAAGCGGCATACTTTATATTTCGGCCAATAAAAGCAGCCAGACTATCCATACCACCCGGATATTCAGGCATAACTTCCACAACAGTAAAAACATCTTCTATAGGTTCGATTTCGGATGTTGTAATTTCATTAATTTGGTCATTGTTCGTAGGTGTTGAACACGCTGCCACAACAAAGCCAAATGCCACAATTGCGCTAATCAAAGCGATACCAATTCTTAGTGGTCTTTTCGGTTTGTTCATCATATGTAACCTCCTTTTTAAAAGTGAATAACTAAAATTATGTGCTAAAATATTTGTGTTAATATTTGTTGATTGCTCCATTAAAAGAAGCTTATAATCAGAATAATTGGATACTGTTTCAAGTGCTTCCCGGTCAGCAATGAATTCATGATTTTCCTTGATTGATTTCTTTAACAGGTAAATAAAAGGATTGAACCACTGAACGATGGTAAGTAATTCGGCCAGTAACAGATCAATGGAATGAAATTGAATAATGTGCACCTTTTCATGATTGATAATGGTATTAACGTTTTCTTTTCTATGCGTTAGATGATTAATAAAAATATGATTAAAAAAGGAAAAAGTAGGAATATCCCTGTCGGATATAACCATCCATGCACCGTTGACCTTTAACTTATTGTGTTTGCCGGCAAATACCATCAGTTGCCCTAGTCGGATAATAAACTGGGATAATTTAAAAATAACACCACCAAAATATATCAAAGAAATAAATTGAACCAGGCTGAATCCCTTATTTGCTTTTGATCCCTGGATCATTACCTCGTCAATCATTACCTCTGATAATTGATATGTAACAAGGAACTCAGGAGAAGAGGATGCTCTTGATGAAAAAATATTTAAAATATTGAAATCAAACAAGGGCAGGAGCGAAGCAATTAAAATTGCAGTCAATAGAAAAACTCTGTTTAATTGAAAGATTGATTCTTTCTTCATGATCAATGCATAACACAAATACATCAATATGATGCTTATTGAAGATTGAACCAGGTATACCAGCAGAGGACTCATAATTTATTTATTTTCTTCGGTTTTTCGTTTGATTTCTTCGTCGATAAGTTTCCTGATGTCTTCCAGTTCGTTAACAGTCAGGTTTTCTTCTTTAGTGAAGAATGAAGTTAAAGATTCGTATGAGTTTCCAAAATACAAGTTCAGGAACCCTTTGAAGAAATTCTTCCGATATAGCTTTTTTGTGACCAGTGGAAAATACTCATGCGTTTTACCATGTGCATTGTATCCGACAAAACCTTTTTTCTCTAAAATTCTGATAATAGTTGATACAGTATTATAGGCAGGTTTTGGTCGTGGTAACTGATCCAGAATATCTCGAACATAGGCTTTTTTCAATCGCCATAATACCTGCATTACTTGTTCCTCGGCTTTGGTTAGCTGTTTCATCCTTTTATTTATTATATAACTATAAACTTAGTTAGTTATTGCAAAGAAAACAAAAAAGTTACATAGTTTTTAAAATTTAACTAAATCTTTAGTTATAGTTTATAATACTTCAAAATTCATACCAAATTATCTTAAAAGGTTGGATACAGGAAACCAGCCTGATATCAAGCAAAACAAGAGCACTGGAAAAATAATTTAGAGTTAATAAAAATTACTGATTTTTGCATGATTTCGCAAACGATTCCGAAAATACAGCTACTTTTGCATCGTTAATAATTTAACAGTGTTATAAAATAACAAAAGTAAACACAATCAGCTAACTATTAATAAATTACAGCATGGATCTGAACAAATTAATGAACGACCTGGTAAAGAAACATCCGGGTGAAGAAGAGTATCATCAGGCAGTGCGTGAAGTACTCGAATCCATTGAAGAAGTAGTCAACCAAAATCCTCAACTTGAGACTGCAGGAATCATTGAACGCATCATTGAACCCGATCGCGTTTTAATGTTTAAAATTCCTTGGGTTGATGATGATGGAACAGTACATGTTAACCTGGGCTATCGTGTTCAGTTTAATAATGCTATAGGGCCTTATAAAGGTGGTTTGCGTTTTCACCCAAGTGTTAACCTGAGTATCCTTAAGTTTTTAGGTTTTGAGCAGATATTTAAAAACGCGCTTACAACATTACCTATGGGTGGTGGAAAAGGTGGTTCTGACTTTAACCCAAAAGGAAAATCAGATGCCGAAATTATGCGTTTCTGTCAGGCATTTATGCTGGAATTATGGAAAATTATTGGTCCTGAAACTGATGTACCTGCTGGTGATATTGGTGTTGGTGGAAAAGAGATTGGTTATATGTACGGTATGTACAAAAAGCTTCAACGCGAGCATACAGGTGTATTAACAGGTAAAGGACTTAGCTGGGGTGGTAGTTTGATCAGACCTGAAGCAACGGGTTTTGGTACTGTTTATTTTGCTGAAGAAATGCTAAAAACCAAAGGTGAAACTTTTAAAGGAAAAACAGTCGCTGTTTCTGGTTTTGGAAATGTAGCATGGGGTGCAGCTCTGAAGATAAATGAGTTGGGTGGCAAAGTAGTCACACTTTCTGGTCCTGATGGATATATTCATGATCCAAAAGGTATTTCTGGTGATAAGATTGAGTATATGCTTGAATTGAGAGCTTCTAACCAGGATATCGTAGCACCTTATGCTGATGAATTTCCTGAAGCTATCTTCCATGCTGGAAAACGTCCCTGGGAAGTTGAAGTTGATGTAGCTTTACCTTGTGCAACTCAAAATGAACTTGATGGAAAAGATGCACAAACTTTAGTTGACAATGGTTGTATTTGCATCGCAGAAGGTGCCAATATGCCTTCTACTCCTGAAGCTGTTGAAATCATACAGAAAAATGGATTACTATTTGGACCAGCCAAAGCAGCCAATGCCGGTGGTGTTGCAACTTCAGGCTTGGAAATGACTCAAAATTCCATGAAACTGGCATGGACAACGAAAGAAGTTGATGCAAAATTGCATCATATCATGAAGAGTATCCATGAAGCCTGCGTAAAACATGGTAAAAAAGCTGATGGTTCTGTTGACTACGTTAAAGGTGCCAATATTGCCGGATTCCTTAAAGTGGCTAACGCAATGTTAGATCAGGGAATTATATAATTTCAATAGTATTTTTTATAACGGCTATCTGCTAAAAACGGATAGCCGTTTTTTTTATCCATAGACTTCCGACTTTGGTCTTCAACCTTTCATCCCCATTAACAAATAACGATTAACCTAAGCCTTCCGTATTACGCTTAAAATCCACAATCTTTTCACTACATTTGGCCTCTTAAACGCAACCTTGTAAATGAGCTTTAAACACCCTGAGTTTCTCTATTTATTATTGGCGATCCTCATCCCGATAATTATTCATTTATTTAATTTCAGGAGGTATAAAAAATTATGGTTTAGTAATATCCAGTTTCTTAAAAACATCACCACCGAAACCAGGAAACAAAACAAGTTAAAGCATCTCATTATTTTATTGTTACGTGTTTTGGCGATTATTTGTATTGTTTTAGCCTTTGCCGGACCACAATTTAATAGAAAAGAGAATAAATCATTAAGCACCAATTCACTCGCTACATTTTATATTGACAATTCGTTTAGTATGATGTCAGAAGGTGAAAGTGGGCGACTGTTCGAGCAATCATTAATCCGTGCAATAGAATTTGCCAAACAAATGCCACGCGACAAACAATTCATTTTAATCACGAATGAATCAGAGAGCGGCCGAAAATTATTGTCAAAAGAGGCTTTTATTGCTGAATTGGATCAGGTTACAGTTTCTGCTAAAAACCGACCCTTTTCAACTGTAATCAGATCAGCTATAAAAATACGTGATGAAAAGGATTTTGTGGATTCAGATATGTATATGTTTTCTGATTTTCAATCTAATTCATTTGATGATCAAAACTTCCCCGATGATAGCCTGGCTTATTACTATTTCATCCCAATGAAGCTGCTACAAGCGCGAAATATTTATGTTGATTCATGCTGGGTGAATGAACCCATAATATTGCCAGGTAAATCAGTTCAATTCAAAATCCGACTGATCAATTCTTCAGAAAATGACCTGAATAAGATACCACTTAAGGTAATGGTGGATGGCCAGCAAAAAGCAGTTGCCGGAGTTGACATTGATGCCGGATCGCAAGAAATTATCACTGTAAACTTCACGATATATGAAAAAGGATGGCACAGCGGGCTAATTGAAATTGAGGATTACCCGATTGTTTTCGACGACAAACTCTATTTTTCATGTAAGGTGCAAGACCGGATCAATGTGTTGGAAATTAATGATGGTCATAACAATAAAGCTCTTCAGTCATTTTATGAAACAGAACCTTTGTTCAACTATGAGGCAATGAACTACAGGCAGGTTGACTATAACCGGTTTAAGGAATACAATTTGATTATATTGAACAGCCTGCCTGAAATATCTTCTGGTTTAATAAGCCAGATCAAAGATTTTGTTTTATCAGGCAAGAATCTATTTTTTATTCCGGGTTCCAAACAATCATCTGGATATAATGAACTGCTTGGCACATTAGATGCTGGTCGCATGGCATCAATTGATACCTCAAAAACCAGGGTTGTCAGGCTGAATGAACAAAGTGAAATGTTCAGGGATGCTATAAAAAATATTCCTGAAAATGCTGATTTGCCAATCGTTTACAAGCATTTTAAATACTATTATGCCTATTCAACCGAATTAGAACGCCTGGTGACATTATTAAATGGAAATGATTTCTTGCTCAGGAAAAACCTGGGTAAGGGGCAGGCATATTTTATAGCAGTGCCTTTTGATAATAGTTTCAGCAACTTTACTTCAAATGCCTTGGTGGTTCCTGTTATGTATAACGCTGCAGTGCAGGGTAATTCAACTGACCGCTTGTTCTATACCATTGGCAAGGATAACCTTATCAACGCAGAAATTTCTGTAATGCCTGCTGGTGAAAGTCCGTTTATCATTAAACAACCAGGGTCTGGTTTCTCAGTTATTCCTGAACAAAGAATAAGCAAAGGCAAGTTGATCATGGATATACACAATGGTATTACGGACAATGGTATTTACCAACTGCTATTAAACGACTCATTGTATGGCCAGTTTGCATTTAATTTCAACCGTGATGAATCCCAGATGGATTTTCTTGACAGCGAAGAATTGAAAGATAAAATAAGCCAGTCAGGACTGGTAAATTTTGATGTTTTAGATGTTGGTAATGCTGATATGATGGAAGATATTAAAACCCTTCAAAAAGAGAATGAGTTTTGGAAGCTATTTATTATATTCGCACTCTTAATGCTATTAGCAGAGATAATGATACTGCGGTTCTGGAAATAGGAACAAACTCACCGGTCTAACCAAATCAAAGTATAATCGATAAACAAAGTATTGATTGATGAACGAACAGGATGAATTGCAAAATTTGCAAGACGATCAGTCATTAAAAAAGGAGGAAGAACACCACATTCTGCCACTGCGTGGGATGTATGAAAACTGGTTTCTAGATTATGCTTCATATGTAATTCTTGAGCGGGCTGTGCCCGAAATCGATGATGGTTTAAAACCTGTTCAGCGTCGTATCCTACATGCTATGAGCCGTTTGGACGATGGCCGCTTCAATAAAGTCGCCAACATTATTGGGCATACCATGCAGTTTCATCCTCACGGGGATGCTTCAATCGGCGATGCACTGGTACAGCTTGGGCAAAAGGACTTGTTAATTGAAACTCAGGGGAATTGGGGCAATACCCTGACAGGTGATAGTTCGGCAGCACCACGTTATATTGAAGCGCGACTATCAAAGTTTGCAAAAGAAGTGGTTTTTAACCCTAAAACCACAAAATGGAAATCGTCATATGATGGACGGAATAAGGAACCTGTTGCTTTACCAGTTAAATTTCCGTTGTTATTGGCCCAGGGTGTTGAAGGCATCGCAGTTGGCCTTGCATCAAAAATACTTCCACATAATTTTATTGAACTTATTGATGCTTCAATAAAATACCTGCAGGGAAAAGACTTTGAAATACTTCCTGATTTCTATACAGGCGGTATGGCTGACTTCAGCAAGTACAATGAAGGTTTACGTGGCGGAAAAGTGAGGGTTAGAGGACGAATTAGCCAGCTTGATAAAAAAACACTGGTCATTACAGAAATTCCGTTTACTACAACCACAACCTCACTTATAGATTCTATTGTCTCAGCAAACGATAAAGGCAAAATCAAAATCCGGAAGATCGATGATAATACCGCCGAACATGTAGAGATCGTTATTCACCTTGCACCAAATGTTTCACCCGATCAAACCATTGATGCGCTATATGCTTTTAGTAATTGTGAAGTATCCATTTCGCCGAATAATTGTGTGATCTTTAATGAGAAACCACAATTTCTGCCTGTTAGTCAGATTCTGAGAAATAATACTGATCACACTGTAGAGCTTCTTAAAACAGAACTTGATATCAGGTTAGGCGAATTGCAGGACCAATGGCACAACGCCTCGCTCGAAAAGATTTTTATTGAAAACAGAATTTATCTGAAAATCGAAAAATGTGAAACATGGGAAAGTGTTCTGGAAACCATTGATAAAGGCTTAAAACCATTTACAAAACTTTTGAAAAGAACAGTTACTCAGGATGATATTGTAAGGTTAACCGAGATTAAAATTAAGCGAATATCGAGGTACAATGCCTTTAAATCTGAAGATCTGATTAAATCGATTGAAGAAGAAATTGAAGAGGTGAAAAATCATCTTGCCCATTTGATCGAATATTCCATCAATTACTTTAAGCAGATCAAAAAGAAATACGGAGCAGGTAGAGAACGAAAAACAGAGATCAGGAATTTTGATACCATTTCTGCAACCGAGGCTGCTGTTGCCAACCAAAAGCTGTATGTAAACTATGAGGATGGTTTTGCTGGTACTTCTTTAAGAAAAGATAAATATGTAACTGAGTGTTCTGATATTGATGATATTATTGTTTTTAGGGAAGATGGAACATTGCTGGTAACCAAAGTAGCTACAAAAGTATTTGTTGGTAAAAATGTGCTTCATATTGATGTCTTTAAGAAGAATGACGACAGGACCATATACAATATGGTTTATCGCGATGGCAAAAGAGGTAATTACTATGTAAAACGATTTGCTGTTAAAGGAATTACTCGTGATAAAGAGTACTTGCTAACCTCTAAAACAGATGGTTCAAAAGTTATTTATTTTACAGCCAATCCTAATGGGGAAGCCGAAGTGATAAAGGTTCAACTGCGACCAAAGCCAAGGTTAAAAAAGACTTCGTTTGATTTTGACTTCAGTGATCTGGCAATAAAGGGCAGGGGAGTTAAAGGTAATCTATTATCGAAGAACCCGGTTAAAAATATCCAACAGCGCGAAGAAGGTGTCTCAACTTTAGGAGCAATGGATATTTGGTATGACGATACGGTAAGGAGATTAAATACCGACGAACGTGGTAAATACCTTGGTGCTTTCAAAGCAGATGATAAAATTCTGGTGATGTTTTCGACAGGTGAGTTCAAGTTGATCGGCTATGATTTACAAACCCATTTTGATGATGAGATGACCCATCTTGAAAAGTTTGATCCGAAAATAATTATTACTGTTGTTTTTCTTGATGGTGAATTGGAAAAGTATTATGTCAAACGGTTCCAGGTTTCCGAGCATTATGCACTAAATAAAAAGTATTTATTTATTCCCGATTCCAAAGGGTCAAAAATGCTCCTTTACTCGCTTGATTATTTACCAAGGATTGAAATCGAGATCAAACCGAAAAAAGGCAACGAGGTTGAGTACGATGTAATTCCGTTAGCTGATTTTATTGGTGTTAAAAGCTACAGAGCAAAAGGAAAACGGTTGTCAAACAAGGATATTAAAAAGGTAAAACTAATTGATGCACTACCATATGAGCCACCTGAAGAAGAAGTGGTTAAAGAGTTGGAAAATGATATAACGGAAGATGTTGCAAATAACGAAGATGTTGAGGAGCCAACAATTGAGCTGGAAATAATAGATGCAACCGAAAAAACAGAAGAAATTCAAAAATCTGTAAAACCCGATCCAAAAAAGCCTGAAACTAAAAAACCTTCAAAGTCTGAGAAAAAGAAAAAAGATGACGAGGATTCAGATGGCCCTCAAATGGAATTGGAGTTTTAATTTGAAGACAAGAAATATTTAATTCTAAATTTCACTCTATATTATGTTTCAATAAAAAGTTTAGTGTAAAGCATCTGCCTTAATGAACATAAAGAAAATGAACTCGAATTTAAAGACTCAAAAAATTAGGTACAAGATTAAAATCAGTAAACGAGTAACAGACCACCTGATTAATGCAATCCTGATATTTGCAAGTGTTTTTCTTAGCATTCTGGATGAATGAGATCCGCATTGAGCAAAAAGAAAATGAACTGACAAAAGAAGCCAAAACAGCGATTTTAGTCGAATTTAAGATTAACCTGATTATTCTGGAAAGATGGACAGCTTACCATAAGGATATATTCGAAAAAGGTATGACATCCACCTCTGTCGAGATGCGGCCGGGAATAATCTTCAGTATCTCGACCCCGAAATTCACCGCGAGCTTGTCCATCACGTCAATCGCACGGGTTTCCATCTGCTCGCTGCGCGCCATCGCGTAGTCAATTGCATCCTGCAACAAGCGCTCATACTCGGGCTTTTGAGCGGCCTTTAACAACAGCGAGGGGTTGGTTGTCGTGTCCGTGGGCGTATAGGCGCCGATGGCGTCGATATCGCCGGTATCCGCCACCACGATGGTCATTTTCTTCAACTGTTCGAGCATGTTCATGGTCATGTTCTCCTTTGGTAGAGACCATAATCGACAAATCGCAATGGTCTTCATTACACCGATATGCTGAAATCCGGTACAGGCCCGGTTTTCTCCAACCCACTATAGTTGCCGGCCTGCACAGTACAAACGTAACATTCCCGCCCGGCAACCGCTTCCACAGTATGCAATTGCCACGCACCCCTCGCAATGACGGGAATGTTTTTATTGATCAGGGTTACCCCGGCTTTATATTATCCCCGCCCCCGCGCCTCACCCGGGGCGTCGTTCCCTGCACCATCAAGACAATTGCATCAACACGATTACCCGCGGTTGTCATCCTTTGTGCACGGGTATCATCGCAGCACATGTGCCCGGATGAAATACCGCTGGTCGAATGAATTTGACCCTACAGGGAAATACCGCTGGTCGAATGAATTCGACCCAGGATCAAGGGCAATGGCGGGCAGGTCCCATGAACCGTATATATTTCAACCAGATGGAACGCGAATGGTCCCACTATTCCATTATTCCATTGTTCCATCATTCCAATTGTGAGCGAAGCGAACTAGTTCATTATTCGGCTTAATCGTTAAGGAGGAACAGATGAAAAGAATAAGTTTTTTGACCTTTGCGACCCTGATCATCACCTGTTTACTGGGTGCTAATTTAGCGTTTGCGGTGGATCCGATTCCCGTCGAGTCCGGTTTCAGTGGATTTATCCGGCCCGGCGTCGGTTATATGCGCTACAAAAGCAATATGGTGGCAAGCTTTCTGGGCTTTGATCTGTCGGATAAAAAAGACGACTCGCTGGACGATACGCCCGACTTCTGAATCCACCGGCATCGCGCTGGTGCCGTTTTCGCTGCAATACACTTTTGCCAGCACCCGCACCCAGCTTTTTTTAGGAACCGATCTGACCGACCTGGTTCGCTTCAATTACGCCCAGCAGCTCGGTGTCAAACAGGAGATCGGCCGTTTCGGCTTATTGCAGGGCGGTATCCTGTTCAGCGGTATCCCGGCCAAAGTCTGGAAAGACCCTTATCTGGTCGACCAAAACCGGGATGAAACCAGCCGGACATCCAACGGCGGTCGCCTGGCCTGGGACCGGATTTTCGGCAGTAATTTTCAGCTGCAGTACACCTATCGCAATATCGACATCAGCAGTGAAAAAAGCGGAGACTCTTTGGTTTCTGCTTCCGATCTTACTTCCAGTGAAAAAGATCGTTTGGATCGGAACGGTGACCGGCATATCGGGGAAGTGCTGTACCGCTTTAACTTTGCAAATAGACATCGCTTGACGCCGGCATTTATTTACACCCGAGACGATCTCGACGGTGACGCCATGGCCAGTGATGCTTATAGCTTCCAGCTGACTTACGGCTATCTTTCAGATCCATTCGTCATAACGCTCAACGGTTTAATCGGAGCGGCGGATTATGATAAGAAAAATCCGATCTATGATAAAACCCAGGATGATGATAATTACGGCCTCCAGGGCCAACTTCTTTACAAAAATCCCTGGGGCTGGACCCTGTTCGGCAGCAATCCGATGCACTTCTATGTTGAGGCGGCCTATGCTTACACCGACTCCAATATCGATTTTTACGATCAGGAGGCCATTCTGGCTACCGGCGGGGTATTTTTTAAGTGGTAATAAATCCCATTTGATTAGAAATCAAATGGGATTTATGTGATATTTTCGGTACGAAAATATATTTAGATAGAAATTCTATCAATCAAAAAGTCAACAAATTTAGATCTCGTAATTTACGTTTAAAATGAGTCAACTTTTTGGACACTATCTTTGTCTTATTCTGCCAAATTGAGGGATTAAAGGTTAAAATCTAAAAAATAAAGGAGATCGTTCGACAAAAAGGATCACGACGGGTAGAATTCATTCAATTCCTAAATTCCTAAATCCCTGAATTCCGGTATGGTTTCACCGTGCCAGTCCC
>CAVWXM010000023.1:0-56992 GCA_963759045.1 uncultured Bacteroidia bacterium | reverse complement strand
AGAGGCGTCGTTCGAGGGGACTTTACTACCATGGAGCGCGACTCGGGAGAGCGCTTCAGTGACCAGGAGCACATTCAGGCGTACGTTCCGCAGGCCCACCATCGCTTCTTTTCCTATCCTCTGTTGGCCTGTGATATATCGCATGTGGAAGCCCGCCATATTGGCTGGACTGATCCACTTCACAGTCACCAATACTACAATCTGCACAACGATGTAGTCTTTCTGCAGAAACAGCACGGTCGTGTGCCAGAAGATGGGCCAGTATTGAGCCTCATTGGTCATTGGGGAGCCAGCTTAGCAGACCACAATGTTAACAGTGTCATAGCGAGATAGCTGGCTGCTCTATTTATGCATCATCATTAAGTTGCCCACAGTAATATATCGCTTGTTATATCGCTTGTTCCACACTCAATAACCAAATGCGCCGCGTGCCATGAACACACTGGTGGCCCAGGCCTACCCTGAGTAGCCATGGATTTCGAATTCGGGAATTCGAGAGAGGCGCGCCGGCACTGAGGATGCCAATGACGATCGTGACGACCGTGATGCCCTCCCAATACATACAGACTGCCAAACCGTCGATGATGGCTGTCGCTGGACTCATTTCAGCTTGTTTTGGCGATACTGCGGGTCGGTTTATATTCATCCACAGTATATTACTCGGTTGCTTGGCCAATCACGTCGCCGGCAATTTCAAATTAGCCAGCCACCACTTGACAATACCAAGCCAAATGTGGGAACGACGCCAACGAAGTACGACACCCCGAGCGCCTCTACGATCATTCCAATCGAGCTCAGCGACACAACTGAAGTGTGTTTAGGCATTGGTTCCCTGGGTGAAGGGTCGGCAGAAGCGACAGCACCGCTACGGGTAGTAGTACTAGCTCGTTGCCGCGGACGAAAAGGCGACGGCTGCGTCCACTCCTGATCAGTGAAAGATTATGCCGCTTTGGGATTGTCGCCGACACGAGCAGTTCTCTCTTCTTCTCGGTCGAGAGGATTTCGATTCTTCGGACGAGAACACACATCATCATCATGGCTAAGATTCTCTCAATCTCTTCTGTATGATACTGTTTGTGGTTTACATCGACCATCGACGTGGTTGTTATTATCATTATCCTATTGTAATCGGATTCAAGGTAGGTCCACAATGTCTGCAACTTTACGGCACGAGCACCCAGGCACACATCATCAGGGCCTGGCGCGAAGCGGTGACCCAATGAGAGCGGACGACTTGCACTTCATACATATGGTATCCGCGAATATGTTTTGGCTCGAGCCACAAATATGCTGTTCGCGTGCGTGGAAGATGCAGAAAAAGGACTCATGGTTTCACACGATTGCAACTATCTCTCGCAGAACATTTCAGCCTGCTTATTTTCGTCAAATTCATGAGACACAGTATGCAGTTCCCTTTGGCCGTAATCTTTCTCTCGCTTCTCCTTTGCACATCTGCTGATGCACTGAGTGAACTCCAAATTGTGTCTCCATCATCCTTGAGCAAGCCAGGAGGATACGACCATCGCGATGCCAATTTTGGGCATCCGCCCTACGGAAGCACACTCGAGATGTCTGTGTACTATGCGAACAGTACCTTGTGTAGTCCTACTATTCTTTCTCCAAACTCTGGCTTTCCGCGGCAACAGAACTGGAACCCACCCTTCTTTCTCATGGTCGATCGTGGGGATTGCACCTTTGTCACCAAGGCTCGAAATGGGCAACTCTACGGAGCCTCCGGACTTGTCGTTGCAGACCATCGCTGTGAATGCTCGGCCAACTGCATTCACACCTACTTTGCTAACTATCCTGGGGGTTATTATGTATCTCAGGCTTGGCTGGGTTGTTGGAAATGCAGGACTGCTTGGAGCCTGGCTTATTATCATTATTTCCTTTCTGATTACGCTGACTACTGCACTTTCCATGTCGTCGATTACAACAAATATAAGAATCGGGGCAGGTGGAGCATATGCAATTATTTCACAATCGCTTGGTCTTGAAGTTGGTGGCAGTCTTGGTATTCCCCGCTATGTTTCACAAGGATTGGCTGTTACCATGTATATTTTTGGATTCAGAGAAGGCTGGCTGTCAATTTTTCCCGATCATCCTGCTTTTATCGTAGACCTGTTAGTATTTATCGTTATCTATGGAATAGCTTACAAAAGTGCTGATCTTGCTATTCGAACACAGTATATCATTATGGCTGTAATCGCAGCATCCTTGTTCGTTATTGTAATGGCTGCCTATTATGGATCAATGGAATACACAACAAATGAAGTACTAAAATGGGGCACTTTTGCCGGATCGGCTGAGCATGGTTTTTCAGGAACAGATTTCTGGGTGGTTTTCGCCGTGTTTTTTCCTGCGGCAACTGGAATAATGGCTGGGGCTAATATGTCGGGGGAGCTAAAAGATCCACGAAAAAGTATTCCGGCTGGTACACTATGGGCAATAGCAGTAAGCTTCGTTATCTATATGGGATTGGCGTATTGGGTTGCCAGATCGGCCAGTACTGATGAATTGTTGACCAACTATAATATACTGATTGAAAAATCATTTTTTCCTCCCCTCGTGATTGCGGGTGTTCTGGGGGCCACTTTTTCATCAGCACTTGCTTCGATGGTTGGATCTTCACGGATTTTATTCGCAATGGGAGATCACGGTGTGTTACCGGCCAGTCAGTGGCTCGGCCAAACAAACAAAACCGGACAGCCTCGCAATGCAATGCTGGTTACAGGAGGGATGGTTTTTCTAACCATGATGCTTCGCGACCTGAATGCTGTTGCACCGCTTGTTACCATCTTCTTCCTCATTACATATGCCATGCTGAATGTTGTGATCATCATTGAACAAAACCTTGGGCTTATCAGTTTCAGACCTTTGTTCACATTGCACAAATGGGTTCCATGGATTGGATTGGTTACATCAGTTCTGGCCATGTTTATTATTAATCCAACCATCAGCCTGATATCAGTAGCTGTTGTGATTATTGTTTATGGTATTCTTACTCAGCGTAAATTGGTTACACCCTTCGAGGATGTACGGAGTGGGCTGTTTGTTTCATTTGCTGAATGGGCTGCAAAGCACACTACCTTGATCACCAACCGACAGGAAAGGGCATGGAAACCAAACTTGCTGGTTCCTGTTAGCGATCCCGGAGCAGTAAAAGGTGTTTTCTCTTTTCTACAAAATGTTGCTTTCCCAAAAGGCTCTATTAAATTATTAGGAATTGGTTCCGAAACTGAAGGAAATGAACTAACACAACAAATCAACGATCTGACACAAGCATTTCAAAAGCGGGGTGTATTCTCGTCATGGGCTGTGATCAGAACAGATAATTTTGCAGAAGGTGTGAATTTTGCCAACCAGGCTTATCGTGGTGCATTTTTCAAACCTAATATTGTATTTCTGAATATGCTTGATAAGGAGAGTTATGAGCAAGAATTTCATGAAATAATTCAGGAGGCAGCCCGCTTGCATCTTGGTGTCCTCATCTACTCACAACATCCGAAATCCGGGCTTGGACAACGCCAGGTGATTAACGTGTGGATCAGGAACCGGGCCCCAGAATGGAAGATAACATGGGATATCGGTAACCTTGATTTATCAATACTCGTTGCGTATAAACTGAAGAAAAACTGGGATGCAAGAATAAGGTTGGTTACCGTGGTTGACAATCTTGATCAGGAAATCGAAGCCCGTAATTTTATGGCCGAGTTGGTTGATTTGGCGAGGTTACCCAAAACGGAAATATCTGTTCAGGTTGGCAGATTTAGTGCAATTGTACTGAATGCACCTGCTGCAGATTTAAATATTTTCGGACTAATTCCAGATCCTGATTTTAAATTCATGGAAAAAATGGTAGCTGAAACACGCACAACATGCCTTTTTATAAGGGATTCAGGTCTCGAAAATATTCTCGCATGATCCTGATTACATCCTGATTCCACCTGCAATCATTACTGCAAGTAGCGGCATAATTGCCAATAATAAAAGCTCAATCCTGATAAAAATCAATTGTTTTTTTATGTCTTTTTCTTCAGGCCCTGATTCACCAAGCTTTACCTGTTTCCTCCATTTCAGGAATTTTAGGGTTGGGAAGATGGCTAATATCACGATCACAACAAACAAAGTGAGTTTGATGTGGAATAAAGGGTTTTTGGTGAAAAATTCAGCACCTTTAATATCAACTACAAACCATCTTAAAAGACCAGTTACTAATACTACGGCAGCAGAAATTCCGTAAATCACATCAACCATAGCAAGTGATTTAATTTGTTCTTTCGATATTCCCGGTTTTAACAGGACATGTTCTGTTATTAATGCACCCATCATGGCCATAATGCCAATATAGTGTAAGTAAGGAATAAGTATATTCATTGTTTTAATTGTTGGTATTTGTTAATATTAATTACATCTCGGCCACTAGTTCATCAGTCATTTCCATATTGTGAAAAACCTGCTGAACATCATCATCATCTTCAAACAATTCAATCACCTTCATAATTTTCTGTGAAGCTTCCAGATCCAATGTTATGGTTTCGTGTGGGATGCGTTGCAATTCTGCTGATTCTGGCTCGATGCCCAGCTCTTCTATTTTTTTCATCATTGTACCAAAATCTTCCATCGAAGTTGTGATGTGGAAAAAATCTTCATCATCAAGTTCGATGTCTTCAGCTCCAGCATCAATAACTTCCAGTTCAAATTCATCCTGGTCAATTTCGCCTTTAGGCACAGTAAAAACACCTTTCCTGTCGAATAAAAAACTGAGTGAACCATTAGTCCCCAGATTGCCGTTATACTTATTGAAAATTGCCCGGACATTGGAAATAGTTCGCAACGAGTTATCAGTTTGAGTTTCAATATATACCGCAATGCCGTGTGATAAATAACCCTCGTAAGTTGATTCGGTAAAGCTGGCCTCATCTTTCTCTTTTCCTTTGCTGATGGCTCGTTCTATATTGTCTTTTGGCATGCTCTGCCCTTTGGCATTGGCAATGGCCATCCGCAAACGTGGGTTGCCGTCAGGATCAGCGCCGCTTTCTTTAACAGCTACGGTAATTTCTTTGATCAGTTTAGAAAATATCTTCGATCGCTTGGCATCGGCTGCTCCTTTTTTCCTTTTAATGGTTGACCATTTGCTGTGACCTGACATATTTTTAGGGAAATTAGATTAAACTTACTTTGAACAAAAATACAAAAAAAGCCCCATCAAATGTGCTGACGGAGCTTTGCTTTCAGGTAATAAGCAGCATTACCATCCAACGAGCGTTATGCCTGCTGCCCATGTATATAATTCAGGTCCACGATCTTTTTTAAAGAATTGATTCAAGCCAAAATGTCCCCACAAATTGATCATACCAAAGCCTATCCTAACCATACCGTCAAAGCGGAAGGGCTGTAATTGAAAGCTATTGTAACTCTTAATTATATTTCGATCAGTCGTGTTAGGTGTACGATACTCTAAAGGGTAAATTTGGCCTGTTCCCGGATCTTTCATCTGGTAAACTTTATTCGCTTCGTTAAAATAGATTTTTGTGTGTGTACGTACCCTCGCACTCACCAAAGCACCAACTCCAAAATGGAAACGTTTGTAACGATTTGGGTTTTTCGTTTGCACTTCAAACATTATTGGTACCGTGATATACATAGCGGTTAACTTGGTTTTCCTAACTGACAAATTAGTTCCATCAGTATTGACCATATAATACCCTTTGATATTTGAACTATCAGGCGATAAATATGTTGTCGAACTAAACCGCCAGTTGTTCCATGCCATACCAATACCCGTAACTAATCCAATATTTTTAGCTTTATTTAAGGCAATATTCTGCTCATAGATATTCAGATTAACAGCAATCGAGTTTTCGTAACGAAGGTTCAAATAATCATATTCTTTACCCCAATTGGTATTAAACTGTGGTGTTACATAACCATTAATGCCTATTTCGACACCACCCCAGTGTCCATTAAATTTTAATTTTTTGTTCCGACTATATTTTACATTTCCATCTTCATCAACGATAAGTGTATGTCGGCCGACTGAAACTTTCGTTGTATCACCTTCAATAACTTCAACATCCAGAACACCAAGGTTAACAGTGGTTGTATCATTGTATGAATAATAACTCGATGTCCTCGTCGAGTCTTTCATAATGACTACATTTTTTGATCCTGATGAATTTTGAATGATGAGGGTTTGAGGTTTGCCAACATATTTTACTGAGGAAGCACCAGAAACTTTGTAAGTCAGGCTGCTTTTTGCCTCTACAAAACATTCGCTTGCACCACTTGCATTGATGGATGTGGATTCAGTTTGCAATGATTTGGCTTTTACTTCTGAAGCTCCGCTTGCCTCAATTACATGTGATGATGCCTTTCCTGAAAGCGTTAACTCTGAAGCTCCTGAAACTTTAGATATAATACTGCTATAGTCCAGTGTAAGTTTTGCTTCAGATGCTCCATTAGCGCTAATTTTAATATTGTCACCACGCAGTGTATCAGAAGAATAAACATCTGAAGCCCCCGAAATAACAAGCTTTTTGTAGCCAGGTGCTGTAATATAATATTTCATTACATCATATTTCTTTATGTTTTTGTATTCAAAAGAGAGCATGTTGTTTTGAATCACAATGCTGATCTCATCAAGTAAATTTTCATGGGTTTCAATCACTACTGAAAATTGATCACCTTGCAATAAATGGGCTTCCTGTGCTCCATCTATTTTCACCGCATCAAATTCACCAACCTGACGCTCCTGTTTTACGATATTACCCGAACCAATTATCTGGGCATATATAGTTGTGCCTGTTAAGAAGGTTATTAGGGAAAAAATGAGTGTTAATTTTGAAGTTTTCATATTTTAAGATTTAATTGCTTTTAAGGGTAGGACGGATGAGTAATTCAATAGTTACAATAGAATTTTCTTTTTTGGAATGATACTTTTATAATTACGCATAAATTTTTAGCGTTCTCTGCGTCTCCACGTGAAAAAATAAATTAAGGCTGATTTTTCTTAGCAGTTTTTTTTACTCTTTTCTCGATGCAATATCCCGGCCCCATGCAATGGTTTCACCTTCTACAGCGTATCCGGTCAGGTTGCCATTTTGGTCATAAGCTTTCACCAATTCTGTGTCGCTACCAGTAATGGTATTGAAAACGGTGATGCTTCTTCCAAGTGCTTTTACAAAGGTGGGTTCATTTTTATCCTGCTTACCTTTCTCAACGGGTAAATTTCCGGTAAGCCTTCTTGATAAATTCTGAATGATCCTCCCAAAAGCATTCTTTCTTTTTGGCTGATCTACATCTGCTAATGCATTTGAAATGTCAAAATAATCAGTTTGATATTCAGCCAGTTCAGGGTAGTCAATTGATTCTGCAATTGAAATATCAGGTGAGTGAGCTTCTAATTTATGGAAGCTTATCAATTCATTTCTTGATATTTCTTCATATAAAACAGCTGTTTCAGCAAATTGTATTTGTTTTCTGATAATGTCAGCACTAGTATTTCTTTTTAAATCAATGCCAATCGTTTTGGATGGAACTTCAGATAGAATAAATTTATTTTCAGATCTGTTTATTGAACCCGAATTAGCCAAAATCAAAAAGGTTAAACAATCCAAATAAAATCAGGATAGCTGCAGCTACACCGGCAATTTGCCAATAAATCCCAATTACAGCCTTCCGTTTTAAACTTGGTTTACCTGTAAAAACTACCTCAGGATTATCACTTAGCAACAATTTACCATGAAATTCAAATTCACTCGTTAATGCTGGATTTAATTCAACAAAAGTCAGTAATTCGGTTTGTTCACTTGCAGATAAATCACCTTCATATAAGGCGATGAAATATTCTTCATAGTTTTCTTCGCCGATATTGGTTGTTCCTTTTATTGGCTCTTTTTTCAGTTCGTCTTTTGAAGTGTAGCTTGTTTCTATTGCAGCTATTCCAATGTTTTCGAAAGTTTCAAACTCCTCCTTAATATTTGAATGTTCATCAATAAAAGCCATTAATTCAGCTATTTCGGCAGCATTTAATTTGCCATCGAAATAATCGATCATCCAAACCTCGTAGTTCGATATGTTGACTTTCACTTTCATTATATTACTAAATCGGGGCTGACTATATACTTCTTTAGAAATAAACGTGCCCTGTAAATATATACTTTAACCTGTGCCTCACTTAATTTAGTTATTTCACCGATCTCCTGGTATGAATAACCTTCGTAATCACGCAGTAAAACCACTGATTTCTGAACATCGGGTAGTCTGTCTACGGCTTCGTTCAGTATCTCTTTTAAGTCAGAGTAATTGTCGTAAGTAATACCTCCTTCGTATTCGTTTCCATCAAAATTTGTGATCCGCTCATGTTTCCTGATGTGATCTATCATGGTATGATATGCAGTTGAAAAAAGATAGGATTTACCTTTTTTAAATTGCACATCTTTTCTTTTGATCCACATTTTCAGGAACGAATCCTGAACCAGGTCGCGAGCCAATTCATCATTTCGAGTGTTCTTCAAAAGGAATCGGTAAATTCCGTCAGAGAAATCATCCACACATTTGTTGTACTCGTTGATGGTCATTTATTGGTAAAATGCTGCTTATGTAAACTATGACGAATAAGCTTATTAGTTTGTTACAAAGAAAGTGGAAAAAAGTGATTGGTTAATGGTAAATGAGTGGTGGTAAAGCTCAGAATTTGTGACCTAACTTAATCATTCAACCTTAACACAACAAGGAAAGCAGATTGAGGTACTTCTACATTACCTACCTGGCGCATACGTTTCTTGCCTTTTTTCTGTTTTTCGAGGAGTTTGCGTTTACGGGTAATATCGCCACCATAACATTTTGCAGTTACATCTTTACGAAGTGCTTTTACCGTTTCGCGTGCAATAATTTTGGCACCAATCGCTGCCTGAATGGCAATGTCAAATTGCTGGCGAGGAATCAGTTCTTTCAATTTCGCACAGATTCTTTTGCCAAAATTGTACGCATTGTCATGATGAATTAAGGAAGAAAGTGCATCAACAGATTCACCATTCAATAAGATATCAAGCTTAACAAGTTTTGCAGGTTTATACCCAATTATATGATAATCGAAAGAAGCATAGCCTTTTGAAATACTTTTTAATTTGTCGTAAAAATCAAAAACAATTTCGCCCAGTGGCATATCAAACGTAAGCTCAACACGTGAAGTTGTGAGGTAAATCTGGTTTTTTAGTTCGCCACGTTTATCAAGACAAAGTTTAATGATGGGACCAATATAATCAACCCGGGTTATAATTTGAGCTTTAATGTATGGTTCCTCAATATGATCGGTGTATTTTTGTTCTGGAAGACCTGAAGGATTATGTACTTCAATGCGTTCACCCTTATTTGTTACCACCTGGTATGAAACGTTTGGTACCGTTGTAATTACGTTCATGTCGAATTCACGGTCAAGACGTTCCTGGATAATCTCCATATGTAACAAACCCAAAAAGCCGCATCGGAAACCAAAACCCAATGCTGCTGATGATTCAGGTTCCCAGGTGAGTGAGGCATCGTTTAATTGGAGTTTTTCCATCGATGCGCGTAATTCCTCATATTCATCCGGATCAATCGGATAAATACCTGCAAAAACCATTGGTTTTACGTCTTCAAAACCTTCAATAAATTTGTCGCATGGACTTTCAACATGAGTAATCGTATCACCAACTTTAACTTCTTTGGAGGTTTTTATGCCTGAAATAATATAACCAACATCACCTGTACTTAACTTTTTCCTTGGTTCTTGTTTTAAGCGGAGCACCCCAATTTCATTAGCTTCGTACTGTTTTTTGGTATTTACGAATTTTACAAAATCACCTTTACTAATTTCACCATTAAATATCCTGAAATAGGCAATAATACCTCGAAATGAATTAAAAACGGAATCGAAAATCAAGGCTTGAAGCGGGGCTTCAGGATTACCTTTTGGAGCAGGTACCTTGCTAATAATAGCTTCAAGAATTTTATCCACACCAAAACCGGTTTTCCCGCTTGCACCAATAATATCTTCTTCATTGCAACCAATCATATCAACAATTTGATCAGTTACCTCCTCAGGCATGGCATTGTCAAGATCCATTTTATTCAGAACAGGAATAATCTCTAAATCATTCTCAATGGCAAGATAGAGGTTTGAAATGGTTTGTGCCTGTATGCCCTGTGTTGCATCAACTATAAGCAAGGCACCTTCGCAAGCTGCAATAGACCGTGATACTTCGTATGAAAAATCAACATGTCCGGGCGTATCAATTAAATTGAGCACATATTTTTCACCCTCATGCTCATAATCCATTTGAATGGCATGACTTTTAATAGTAATTCCTCTTTCACGTTCAATATCCATGTCATCTAACACCTGTTCCTGTGCATCGCGTTCAGATACGGTTCCTGTATATTCTAAAAGCCTGTCGGCCAGGGTGCTTTTACCATGGTCGATATGGGCAATGATACAGAAGTTGCGGATATTTTTCATCGGCGCAAAAGTACGATTAATTTAAGTTGAAAGATAAGGTAAAATTCTCTTGTATTATCTAGATTAATGGATGACTTCAGGCATTCTTCTTGTTAATAATGACCTCATTTATACTTCGTTTAGGCACATAATGTACTTGATTTTCATCCTCAAAGTATTGGACATTTCCATCTTTATCTATGTTGGTTAGGTGTACGATTTGATCTGGTTTGCCAAGAGCAATTACTAGTATGATTTCCAAATGATCGGGTAGGTTGAAATGTTTTTGAATTTCATAACGGTTAACTGTCCTGATGATGCAACCTCCAAGACCTTGCTCGACAGCGCCAAGTAAAATAGTTTGGGAGGCAATTCCTGCATCAATCATTGCATTTTCATTCAGATTTTTATCAAGTAACATCACAACATAAGCAGGTGGTCGCTGCTCTTTGGTCGGGCCATTCCAATCCTTTAAATACCAAGCCCATTTTAAGCGTTCAAACACATAATCAGTATCCGTATCTTGATTAAGTAAGAGGTACTTTAATGGTTGAATATTTTTCGAAGATGGTGTCACTCGTGCCATATCGATTAATGCTTCAAGAGTATCATAAGATACGGCCTCATTGGCTTTAAATTTCCTGAAACTGCGGTTTTTTAGAACAATATTTTTAAGCATCATCTTTAATGTTCTCTAAAGTATTGTGAATTATTCGATTTAACTTCTCAGTAGCTTCTTCCCAACTGTAATTCGATTTCACAAACTGGTTTCCTTGAGTAGCAATTTTATTATAAATATCCTTATCATTTAGTAAAAACAATAATTTTTCAGCAAGCTCTTCAGCCGTTCGCCCAATGAGTATCTCTTCGCCGTCTTTTGCCTTCAATGCATCGTTAGCTAATGGAGTAGTGATTGATGGTATATTCATCGACATGGCTTCAAGCAATTTATTTTGAAGACCTGTGCCAATACGCATTGGTGCAATAAATACTCTGGATGAATCATATGCATCGCGGATATCATCCATCCATCCGGTAACTGTAACCTTGTCCGATTTTAATGCCAGAACTTTTTTATCAGGACTTGCACCGGCCAACATCACTTTTGTATTAGGTCTTTTTGCCCAAACAAGGGGCATAATTTCTTTAACTAAAAAGCCAGCGGCATCAACATTGGGCGGATATGCCATATTTCCTGTAAAGACAATATCAATGGTTTTTTCTGATTCTTTAGGCGTAAAAAAATCATGATCTACTCCGTTAGGAATAACTTCTATTTTATCTTTTTTGGGATGTTGAATCAGTTGACGGTCAGGATATGAGATAATGGTTTTGTTGTCAAAAATATCGAACAGTTTCGATTCATAAGCAATCAATCGCCTGTATTCCATGCTTAAAAATGGCCTCATGAAGACAGATGATCTTTTAATTCTTCGTTTAATACCATATGAAAAAACATCCTGGTAATCGATAGTTTTAGGAATATCAACGTCTTTAACATATTCCGCAGTTCGCAACAACTGGCAGTAAATATGATCGGGTTTATATTCATTGATAAGAGAGTTGATTTTTTTGGCGGCTCTTCTGTTGTAAAAATAACCGGTCTGAAATGGAAGGTTTTTAAAAAATGCAAACATCATATTCCATAGTCTGCCAGTCCAGGGCAGATCAATAAAATTGATAGATCGACAGTAAGGTTGAACTGCACTAAAGGCTTTCTGCTTGTCTATTTTCCGGTTTGGATTGAGGGCGCATAAGATGATTTCATTGCTTTTTGCCAATTCTTTTATTTGATGAAATGCCCTTAATTTATCACCTTTTTCAAGTGGGTAAGGAATACGCGAAAGCAAGATTAAGATTCTCATTATTTGAGTTTGCAATAAAGGATATGCAAAAATCAAAAAATCCTGTTATAAAATTGCACCAATTGATCGATTATTTTTTTTGAATCATGATGCTGGTTAACAAGAAACTTTGCATTTGTACCAATTTCTTTTGATTTATCAGGCTTAGCATATAATAGTTTGATAGCATTCACAAACTCTTCAGGTGTGTCAGCAATTAAAATATCATGTCCGTTTGTATAGTTAATCCCTTCGGCACCGATTGATGTTGCAACCACTGCTTTAGCTAAAGCCATGCTTTCGATTATTTTAATGCGAATACCACTGCCAGATAATAAAGGAGCAATCGATATAGTTTTAGACTCAATAAATTCCTTTGCATCATCAACTTCACCTAAAACAAAAACGTTTTTAATTTTATAATTAAGTAACCATTTGGGCATATTTCTGCCGGCTAAATAAAGTTTTAGGTCAGGCATGTTGCGATGTACTTCCGGCCACACTTTATCCAGAAACCATTTTATACCTTCTTCATTTGGTAGCCAGTTCATCGCCCCAATATGGAATAAGGCATGTTCAGGGTTGTTGTTTGCAGATATTTTTAGTTTGTTTGTGTTGATACCAAAAGAGACTGGAAAAACAGGAACAATGGTATGTTCTTCAAAAATAACTGCATCCTTTTTTGTAATTGGTACTATTCCATCATAAGATTGTAAAATATTTAGTTCGTACAATTTCAATGTGCGGGCGAGGTGCTTCAGGTAAATTTTTTTAAGCAGATTAGTTTCACTTTTTTCAAGTCTTTCCCATATCAAATGTTCGATGTTGTGCGCACGTAGAATAATTTTCGCCTTTGAATATTGTCTGATTGTCTCGATATAAGGAGACATGAATAGCAACTCAATTTGCACAATATTGAATTTGTTATTTTTTAATACAGATATTAATTTTTCTTCAAATGCTTTTGATTTAAACCGCTCGACATGGTATGATTTGGTTGTAAAAAGATTGAAAAAAGCGTCAAGAACTTTAATACTCAGGTCAACATAAACAAGTTCAATGCCTGTTTTTAATCGATAATCTTCAGGAATATCCACGGGTTGAACAGCATACTTATTGGTATTTAATGCCAGTACTTTTACACGATGACCAGCATCAATCAATCCCTCAATAATATTATTCATTGCTATGGGGCCACCTTCATGGGCAGGCCAGGGTGATTTGTTTGACAGTATAAGTATGTTTAGTTTTTGGTTCATGGTTTTAATTTAACTCACCCCCTGTCTCGCTATGCTCGACATCCCCCTCTCTTTTTTGAAAGAGAGGGGGACCGAGGGGGAGAGTCTATTTTATAATTTCATTTTTTATATTACTTGATTCAATAATACTATTCTAATAAACAACTCACCTCCAGTCTCAAAGTGTTCGACATCTCCTTCTCTTTGCAAGAGAGGGAATATTAAGGGTTAAAAATACTTTCTTATTTTAATATTAACCTTGTCAATATGATTTAACACTTCTTCATTTTTAATTCTTAGCACTTTCAATCCTAAATTTTCTATTATAAGATCTCGTTGTTTGTCATGTTCTTTTTGATAATCATGAATTTTACCGTCTACTTCAATCACCAGTTTATGTTCATGACAATAAAAATCTGCTATAAAAAAATCGAAATTGAAGTCTTTTTCCTCAATTATAATAGGATGTTGCCGGAGAAACTTTTTACCATCGAATTTTCTATTTCTCAATAATCGCCAGAGATAAATTTCAGCCGGAGTTTGATTTCTTCTTAATTCTCTGGCAAGTTTTATGATGTCTTTTTTTCGCATATTAATAATCAACTTACCCCCTGTCTCGCAATGCTCGCCATCCCCCTCTCTTTTTCGAAAGAGAGGGGGACCGAGGGGGAGAGTCTATTTTGTAGCCTCACATATATTTTACTTGATTCAGTAATTGTACTTTTAATATACAACTCACCCCCAGTCTCGCAATGCTCGACGTCCCCCTCTCTTTTTTAAAGAGAGGGGGACCGAGGGGGAGAGTCTATTTTTTCTTTTTAATCATTTTCACTATTCTGAAATTTTCGAAATACTTCTTCCAACTTTCGGCATCGAGCAATGGGGCATCAGTTGTTGCCTTGTAAGTTAGGAAAAGCCCTAATGGTAATATTAAAATTGTCGATAACCATGTCCCGAAAATAACATCCCACTCGCCGGTTTTTGCTGCTTTTTCTCCAGTCATCGAAACAACATGATACAAGACGAAAAATACAACTGAAACCACAACAGGTAACCCAAGCCCTCCTTTTCGAATGATCGCCCCTAGAGGTGCTCCAATAAAGAAAAAGATCAGGCAGGCCAATGACAATTTTAATTTCTGATGCCAGATAACCTGGTGCTTAGCAATCACCATTCGTCTGCTTTCTAACTCATCTTTATAAAATTTAGCATTATTCCTAGCATTACTGGCAGCGTTTAAGGAGGTCTCAATAATCATAATCTGATCATCATGATCGTAGTTGTCAATCAAAGGGTATTTTAATTCAGCTACAGTTATGGTGTCAGGTTTACTTAATCCGTTATACTCAGTAATATGATATGCCAACGCATTCAGTATTAATTTCTTGTAATCTGGTTTTGTCTTAATTATTGAGTCAATTATGTCCGTCTTTGTTAACTCTGAATTAGTCGATGTAGAATCTATTCCTGTAGAATCAACTTTTGCAAGGATTTCCTTTTCTGGCGCATCCATCTTAAGTAGATGAGGATATTGCTTCATGGTTTTTTTCTGGTAAAATTCAACACGCCTTATTCTGGTATTACTCAGTGAATCAATTGAATAATTCAATTGTTTCATATTTAGCATTGAATAATGCGATTTAAATAGTTCTTCGTTTGTACGGTTCAGTTTAAATTGGGTTAAGTCGAATGACCGAACAAACTTCTCAAAATGCAATACCTCAAATGGTCTGTTTTCTTTATATCCCTTATCTGTTATTTCGGTATACCTGCTGCCATCAAATAAAGTAAAGATGACTTTAGTTTGATCAGGCGAAAGCTCCATAATACCTTTTTTTGCTGAGACTACCTTAACGTTTCCTTTTCGTTGAGAATGATCATAGATTTTTACATCATAAATGGTTTTATTGTCTTTGTCCTTCTCACCAACATAAATCACGAAATTGTCAAGTCCATCATTAAATATACCTTCATTCAGGTTAAAAGCTAGTTTTTGCTGTCTGACATCATAAAGCAATGA
Source organism: uncultured Bacteroidia bacterium (assembly GCA_963759045.1). GTDB lineage: Bacteria > Bacteroidota > Bacteroidia > Bacteroidales > F082 > JAADID01. Next base: position 41,410 of record CAVWXM010000023.1, on the reverse strand, counting down.
GCCAAATTTCAAATTGGCAACAGGGAGCACATAATTTGAGAAATAGAAAGCTGTAAGGCTTAATAATACAGCCAGGAAAATCAGTGGTTTCATTGCTTTCCTGAGCGAGATGCCAGCCGATTTCATCGCCACCAATTCATAATGTTCTCCGAGATTACCAAAAGTCATTAATGATGACAACAAGATAGCTAGTGGCAACGCCAGTGGTACAAAAGTAGATGATGCATAAAACATCAGTTTGGCAATAATGTACCACTCGAGTCCTTTTCCTACTAGGTCATCGAGGTATTTCCATAAAAACTGAAGAAGTAGAATAAACAAGGCTATGAAAAAAGTGAATACGAATGGTCCCAGGTAGGATTTGAGCATGTATATATGTAGCTTCTTCATTACTGTATTGCCTCTTTTGCAAAGATATTTAAATCGGAATGATAACGCATTCATTTGGTTTTTGGTCTGTTATTATTGTTTTAGGATTACCTAAAATGTTAAATAATTAAAAATCATGTTTTTTAACATAATTGGATGCAACCATTCGGTTTTTGAGATGTCATTGATAGAGAGGGATGAGAAACTTAATTTGAAATGGAATCCCCTTTTCAAATGATATAACATTTAATTTCCCTGTTTTTATAAACAAAGAGCCAAGAAATAAGAAAAAAATTATCTTTGCTCATTCGAAAAATATTTTAGAAAACCATTTGTTAAATTAATTTCCTTAATCATGAAAAAAATCTTACTCTTTGTATTGGCTTTGGGTGTAGGCTATGCCACTATCGCTCAGCAAGCTTACAAATTCAGAATTGACACTAAATCGCAAAAAGCTGTAACAGCTCCTGCAATTGGAATCGAACCTATTAAAAGTGCTGCCATTACTAAATCGGATATCGACCATCAGGTTGCTACTCCTAACAGTGATCGCAATACTAATATTGTAACTGTAATTGATATTGGTACATCAGCCAATGCTTATGGTTATGGTTATGCTGGCGGGCAGAAAAACATTCTGCATGCTGAACCTGGCTTGAATGCCGTATCAAACTTCCACCGTATGGGAGGTGATTTGGATGTTGGTGGTTACTCAGGTGACTTAGGTTACGATATTTCCTTGGATGGTGGTATGACCTGGGTTAATCAACATGAATGTTACGTAGCCACTGATAATGGCGGTGGTGAATATTTCATTGATGCTGCACGTTATCCAGCCCATGCCATTTATAATCCAACTGGTAATATTGAAGATGCCAAAATTACATTTTTTGCTCCAAACCTTGATGAATCTAATGGTACATGGGGTGGTTACAGTTTTGGTGCTGATGATATTAGCAACCCTGCTGATACAGCTGGTAATTATAACCGGAAATCATCTCACGATGATATTTTTCAATATATCCCGGATGCTTTTGATTTAACTGAAGCAGGAAAAGTATTTGTTGTTGACGTCAACCAGGATTGGACAAGTGGTGCTTTGGTTTATGCAGGTGGATTAATTATCAATATGGGAGAATGGGATGATGATGAGCAGGATTTTGTTTTCGAAGAATCTACTTATGATTTCCCAATTGCTAACGAAGTTGACCAGGGAAGACCTGCCTTTGCAAAAGTTGCCTTCGGACCTGGTGGTGATGTAGGATATATCGTTTTATTAGCTGACAATGGCGAAGCAGAGCAACAAAGCGGTTACCTTAATTTCTATCCTTGTATTATTAAAACCACAGATGGTGGTGAAACATGGGGCGATCCTACATTTATTCAATTAGATGGTGCTGACGGATTAGGTGGTATTGTTAATAATCACCTTACTGATACACAAATTGAAGAATTATTTGAGCCACCTGTACCTGCACGTGAAGAAATTTCATATACCACTTCATTCGACTGTGACATTACTGTTGACAAGAATAATAACCTACACATTGGTGTTGTAGTTAGTCCAACAGGTTCCGATCCTTACAGTATTATTTCAGCGGCCGGATACATAAGACCAGTTGATATTTTCACTATGGATGGTGGTGCAAGCTGGGAAGTTGAACATATGGGTTCATGTAGAACATTTAGAGGTACATTCGGTGATTTAACCGAAGACAACAGGATCCAAATTACTACTAATGCTGACAGGGATAAAATCTTTGTAACATGGTTAGATACAGATCTTGAAGAAGAAGAAGACAACAACCGCCCTAATTTGTGGTGTCGTGGTTTTGATCCTTTTGCTAATCCCTATATGCTTACAGCTAATGCAGCTGGAGAAGCAGCTCCAACCAATGTAACCAATTTCTCAGCCGGTATGTGGCAGTCTTATTTTGGTACAGTTGCCCAAATGGCACTTGAACCAGAAGAGGGAAAATATGTTATCCCTATGACTTATGAAGAAATGGACCCAACTGATCCTGCAGCAGCTGTTCAATTTAAGTATATCACTGATTTTAGCTTTACAGATGCAAATTTCACAATTACCGGAATTGGTGATGATATTGAAGCAAATGAAAACAATGCCGTTGTTTCACAAAATTATCCAAACCCGTTCAATGGCAATTCATATGTAACAGTAAACCTTTCTGAAGGAGCTGATCTGAGCCTTGAGGTATATACCATCACCGGACAGCAAGTTTCATCACAGGATTATGGTTATGCTACAGGAACAACTACTTTAACAATTAATGGTGCTGACCTAACACCTGGCGTTTATTTTTACACAGTAAAAGCAGGCGAAAGCAAAGTAACCCACAAAATGATTGTTGAGTAGATAATCGATATTTAAACAGGAGCAATCCTGTGCTTAATAAATCAAAGGCGTCCAAATATTGGGCGCCTTTTTAGTATCTGACCTGTCAGGTTGAGGAGCTCCTGTTAGGTTGAAAAAGGATAGAAAAAGTTATCCTAAATGGATAAACAATTTAAATTATCTTTGTAACAGGATATTTTCATAGAAGTTGTATTCATCTAATTATTAATAAAAGTTTATTACCATGAAGAAAATTTTACTTTTTGTGTTGGCTTTTGGGTTTGGTATCTCCTCATTTGCTCAACAATCTTACAAATTTAAAATTGATACCAAAGAATATAAAGCAGTTAACAAGCCAATACCTGGTGTTGAGCCTGTTCAAAATCTCGCCATTACAAAATCGCAGGCAGAACAAAAAATTGTAAATCCTGCAAATGAAAGAAATACGGATATCGTAACTGTTATTGATCTTGGTACTTCTGCGAATGTTTATAGCTATGTTGTAAACGGAAACAATATGCTATTTGCAGACCCGATGCTGAATACAGTTACAAATTTTCACCGTATGGGTGGAGAATTGGATCCGGGTGGCTATTCAGGAGATTTAGGTTATGATATTTCTTTTGATGGTGGAATGACCTGGGAAAACCAGGTAGAGTGTTATGTTGCCGTTGATAACGGTGGAGGAGAATATTTTTTTGATGCAGGCCGTTATCCTATGCACGGTTTATATTCTCCTACCGGAAGCATTGATGAGGCTTATTTAACCTGGTTTGCTCCTGTGCTTGATGCAACTAATTCGGATGGAACAGGTTGGGGCGGATACCTTTTCGGTACCATTGATGTAAATGATACATCTCAGAGAACAAGGACAATCTGGACGACTGAAAATGATGTTTACAGGGAAGTTCCTGAAGGTTATGACCTCTCTGCAAATGGAGTTTCACATGGTCTGGGTATGAATGAAGACTGGACATCAGGTGCACTCGTTTATCAGCAACAAATGATATACGACAGGGGAGAATGGGACGCAGACGAACAGGACTTTGTCTACACAGAATACCTGATCGATGCCGAAGCTACAGCTGATGTTGTTGTAGCTGCCAATCACAGAATTGCTTTTGGTCCTGATGGCATGACCGGGTATATTGTTTTACTTTCTGACAATGGAGAAGCTGAGCAGCAAAGCGGATTCTTAAATTATTACCCAATCGTTTACAAAACAACAGATGGTGGTGAAACATGGTCTGATCCAGAGTTCATTCAATTGGACGGCGCCGATGGTATTGGCGGTATCGTTTATAATCACCTCACTGATACACAAATTGAAGAACTATTTGAGCCACCAGTACCTGCTCGCGAAGAAATTTCTTATACTACAGCTTTTGATTGTGACATTGCAGTTGATAAAAATAACAACCTGCACATTGCGGTTGTAATCAGTACAACAGGTTCCGATCCTCATAGTATTATTTCGGCTGCCGGATACATACGTCCTGTTGATATCTTTACCACGGACGGTGGTGAAACCTGGGAAGTTGAGCATATGGGTTCAATCAGGACTTTTCGCGGTACATTCGGTGATTTAACTGAGGACAACAGGATTCAGATAACAACAAATTACGACCGTGATAAGATCTTTATATCATGGTTAGATACTGATCTTGAAGAAGAAGAAGATAACAACCGTCCAAATATTTGGTGCCGTGGTTTTGATCCTTTTGCAAGTCCTTATTTGTTAACTGCCAATGCAGCCGGTGAGTCGGCTCCTACCAATGTAACCAATTTCTCAGCGGGAATGTGGCAATCTTATTTGGGAGTTGCAGCCCAATTGGCTTTAGAGCCTGCTGAAGGGACTTATGTTATTCCAATGGTCTATGTTGAAATGGATCCAAGTGACCCATTGGTGCCTGTAACTTATAAGTATATTACTGATTTTACTTATACTGATGCAAATTTCACAATTACAAGTATAGGTGATGGTATTGAAGCAAATGAAAACAATGCAGTTGTTTCACAAAATTATCCTAACCCATTCAATGGCAATTCATATGTAACGGTAAACCTGAATGAAGGAGCTGATCTGAGCCTTGAGGTATATACCATCACAGGACAGCAAGTTTCATCACAGGATTATGGATACACCTCAGCAGGTTCCATTACACTAACAATCAGTGGTAACCAACTCACGCCAGGTGTTTACTTCTATACAGTAAAAGCAGGTGATAGCAAAGTTACCCGAAAGATGATAGTAGAATAACAATATTTACAAAAATACAGGCAAAAGTCCTGTTTCAAACAACATAAAAGGTGCTCAAAACGGGCACCTTTTTTTATAACCCAAAGACCTATCAGGTTGCCTTGAACCTGTTAGGTCAAAAATGAAAAATAACATATTCCAACCTAACAGGTCGACCCGGACCTGTTAGGTTGACTTAAGACTATTAGTTTGATGCATCTTTTTTCTAATAATCACGTCTTTTGATATATGAATGATATATAGATTAAAAGATGTACAGTATTTTTTTTAGTATATTTGGTGAAGTCAATAATAAGTTATTCGTAATCAGCAGTATTTTTTGTTTAATTAATAATGAACATCATGAAAAAACTATTACTCGTCGTTTTAATTCTGGGCTTTGGAATCTCGGTCTTTGCCCAGCAAACCTACAAATTCAAAATCGATACCAAAGCAAAAAAGGCATTGGATATGCCGGCAAAAGGTATTGAGCCAGTTCAAAACCTTCCTGTCACTAAATCAAAAATAGAGCAGCAAGTAGTTGAACCAACAGGTGACAGAAATACTAACATTGTTACCGTAATTGATATAGGAACTTCCGCGAATCCATGGAGTTATGCCATCCCCCAGCTTTCCGCCTTGTGGGCTGACCCAATGTTAAATACAGTCTCGCATTTTCATCGAATGGGAGGAGCTCTTGATTTAGGTGGTTATTCAGGTGATTTAGGTTATGATATTTCGATTGATGGCGGTATTTCTTGGGAAAATCAGATAGAGTGTTATGTCGCAGAAGATAATGGTGGTGGAGAGTATTTTATTGATGCGGCCCGTTATCCTAATCATGCCTTATATAATCCAACAGACAATCTGGATGATGCATGGATTACCTGGTTTGCAGCCGTACTTGATAATACAAACGCACCGGATTCATGGGGCGGATACCTTTTCGGTTCAATTAAAATAAGTGATACATCACAAAGGAACCGCACAATATGGCCTTCTGAAGGGGATGTTTACAGGGAGGTAGCCCAGGGATTTACTTTTTCAAATGCGACTGGCGTACCTTATTGCTTGGGCTTAAATGAAGACTGGACAACGGGTTCTCTTATATACCAGCAGGAATTATTACTTGACATAGGAGAATGGAACGAAGATGAGCAGGATTTTGAGTATACTGAATACCGTATTGATGCTGAAGCTACAGCCGATGTTGTTGTCCCCGCTGACCATAAAATAGCCTTTGGACCTGATGGAATGACAGGGTATATTGTTTTGATTTCTGACAATGGAGAAGCTGAACAGTTAAGCGGATTTCTGAATTATTACCCCATTGTCTATAAAACCACTGATGGTGGCCAAACCTGGTCTGATCCGCAATTTATTCAATTGGATGGTGATGACGGTATAGGTGGTATTGTGTATAATCACCTCACCGATACACAAATTGAAGAATTATTTGAACCACCTGTTCCAGCGCGTGAAGAAATTTCATATACAACAGCTTTCGATTGTGACATTATCGTTGATAAAAACAACAACCTTCATATTGGCGTTGTCATAAGTCCTACCGGTTCCGATCCTCACAGCATCATTTCAGCTGCAGGATATATGAGAGCTGTTGATTTGTTTACAATGGATGGTGGCGAAACCTGGGAAGTTGAACATATGGGTACACTTAGAACTTTAAGAGGAACCTTTGGGACGCTTATAGATGACAACAGGATACGCATCGCAACCAATTACGACAGAGATAAAATTTTCATTAGCTGGTTAGATACTGATCTGGAAGAAGAAGAGGACAATAACCGACCAAATATATGGAGTCGCGGTTTTGATCCATTTTCCAATCCATATCTGTTAACGGCAAATGCAGCAGGTGAGGCTGCACCTACCAATGTAACCAATTTCTCAGCTGGTATGTGGCAGTCCTATCTTGGCACAACTGCAAAGATGACATTAGAACCTACAGAAGGAACTTATCTCATACCAATGACTTATGTTGAGTTAAATCCAACAGACGATCTTCAGCCGGTACAATATAAATATATCACTGATTTTAAATTTACAGATGCCAACTTCACCATTACAAGTATTGGCGATGAATTTGAAGCAAAAGAAAATAATGCTGTTGTTTCTCAGAATTATCCAAACCCTTTCAATGGCAATTCGTATGTAACAGTTAGCCTGACTGAAGGAGCTGAATTAAGCCTTGAAGTTTATTCAATAACAGGCCAGCAGGTTGCTTCTGATAATTACGGTTTCACAACAGGAACAACTACATTAACAATCAATGGAGATCAACTTACATCTGGTGTTTACTTCTATACTGTAACAGTAGGTGAAAGCAAAGTAACACGTAAGATGATTGTTGAATAATTTCATTTAAAGTATTTGGGTATAAACCCTATAATGAAAAAGTAAAAAGGTGCTCAAATTGGGCACCTTTTTTTTAACCCAAAGACCTAACAGGTTGCCTTGAACCTGATAGGTCGGGAAAAGAACTATCCCAACCTAACAGGTCTGAACCGACCTGTTAGGTTAAAGCATCTTTTTTTATACAAATCACGTCTTTTATCAGATGAATGGATTTAAAGTGGGTAGATAAACATTCACATTTTTAGTATATTTGGAGGACACATTAATGCCTCATTCAGGAATCGGCAATTATTATTTTTTAATTAATAAAATAACATCATGAAAAAACGATTACTCATTATTTTAATCATGGGTTTTGGATTCTCGGTCATTGCCCAGCAGGCCTATCAAATAAAGGCGGACGCAAAACAAAATACCAGGATTGAAAATCCACAGCTTGGAATTGAACCCATTCTAAGCCCTAATATCACAAAATCGGATATTGAAAAACCTGTTATTGAACCACCAACTGACAGAAATACAAATATTGTTACTGTCATTGATCTTGGAACAGCTGCCAACCCTTATGGATGGGGATATGCCGGGGGGCAGCAATCATTGGTGAATGTAAATCATGCATTAAATAGTGTAACGGTTGTTCATCGAATGGGAGGAGAATTGGATCCCGGAGGTTATTCAGGTGACCTGGGTTTTGATGTGTCATTTGATGGAGGCGAAACCTTTGATGTGCAGCTGGAATTTTATATTGCAACCGAAAATGAGGGTGGCGAATATTTCAAAGATGCAGCACGGTATACCAATCATAGCGTTTATAATCCTACTAACAGCAACGATCCAAATGATGCACATCTGGTTTATTTTTGTCCTGTTTTGGAAGGAGCCAATGATATTTGGGGTGGATATACACATGGTGTAGTTAATCTTGGTGATACTTCGGTTAAAACAAAAAACCTGCTTTGGTTCCATGATGATTATTACCAGGCCGTTCCTTCTGGTTATTTCCTTTCAAGCCAGGGTTTATCCATGTCAATTGATCAAAATTATGATCTTGTTGGCAGTGAATATTTAGGAAATCTAATTTTAACACAAGGTTACTGGGATGAAGGGGAGCAGGATTTTATGTATGAACAAAGCCAGCTGGACGCTGAAATGACAGCTGATATTCTATACCCATATGATGAAAAAGTAGCCTTTTCACCCGATGGACAAACCGGGTACATTTGCATTTTAGGTGATAATGGTGAAGGCGAACAAATTAGTGGGTATTTTGGCGTTTACCCTATCTTCTGGAAATCAACCGATGCCGGCGAAACCTGGGACGGACCCCATTATATTCAATTAGGAGGCCCTGATGGGCTTGGCGGAATTGTTAATCATCATTTAACCGATCAACAAATTGAAGAATATTTTGAACCGCCTGTACCCGCTCGTGAAGAAATATCTTATACAACCGCTTTTGATCATGATATTGCTGTGGATAAAAATGGCAACCTTCATATTTCTGTAGTTATTGGTCCAACAGGATCCGATCCTTTTTCAATTGGTTCATCTGCGGGTTATATGGCTGCTTACGATATTTTTACCAATGACGGTGGCACAACCTTTTTTGCTGAAACGATGGGATACATCAGAACTTTGCGTGGAACTTTCGGTACCATAACAGAAGACAACAGAATCAGAATTACCACTGATGAAATGGGCGAAAAAATCTTTGTTTCCTGGCTTGATACAGATCTTGAAGAAGAAGAGGACAACAACAGGCCTAATCTTTGGTGCCGTGGATTTGTACCGGCCACTTATTTAAAAACAGCTAACGCCTCAGGAGAAGACTTACCTGATAATGTTACTAATTTCTCAGCAGGCATGTGGCAAGCATACTTTGGTACTGCAGCTAATTATAGCTTCACTAACGATGGTAAATATATCATTCCTTTTGTTTACGAAGAATTAAGTGATCCAACCAGCGATCTGGCACCTGTCCAATTTAAATACATCAAAGACTTTTATTATACCGATGCCAATTTCATCATTCAGGGTATTGGAGAAAAAAATCCGGTGGTTGAAAAAGCAAATGTGTCTCAAAATTTTCCCAATCCTTGTAGTGCAGAAACTTATATTACTGTAAACCTCAGTGAATCAGAAAATTTGAATCTTGAAGTTTATTCATTAACAGGTCAGGTAATATATAATTGGGATTATGGGTACCTTTCAAAAGGATCTCACACCTTAACTATTGATGCTTCGAAGTTTACATCCGGTGTTTATTTTTATACCATTAATGTAGGTGAACAAAAAGTAACACGTAAAATGATTGTTGAATAATATATTTCTAACCTGACAGGCTGCCTTGAACCTGTCAGGTCGAGAAAAGATCAATTCCTAACCTAACAGGTCTGAATCGACCTGTTAGGTTTTGTGTTTTAAGTAGATGAGGTTTTTAAAATATTACCTTTGCACAAATTTTAAAAAAGCGATTTAATATCATGAAGAGAAACACCATATTTACGCTTATATTTTCCCTGTTTGCATTGAATTTATGTGCCCAGGAAGAACCTGAGATTACAGTCCAGGAGCTAAAAGACCATATTTATTATTTAGCTTCTGACTCATTAAAAGGTCGTAAACCAGGAACACCTGAAGGAAAACTTGCTGCCGAGTACATCCGAAATCAATTTGTTTCATTTGGGCTAAATCCGATTGGTGAAGATGGTTTCCAATACTTTGAAGTGATTATGAGTGTGCAGCCGGGTGAAAATAACCGGGGGACATTGAATGGAACTGAGCTGATATTAGAGAAAGATTTTTATCCATCTGCATTTTCTTCAAACAAGGAAGTAAATGCTGAAGTTGTTTTTGCAGGCTTTGGCCTTGACGTGGATCATGATTCCATCAAATGGAACGATTATAATGACCTGGATGTGGAAGGAAAATGGGTGCTTGTTTTAAGAGGTGACCCGGAACCTGACAACAGTGAAAGTTTATTTATTTCTTATGCTGGTATCAGAGATAAAGCACTGACTGCCCGCGATAACAAAGCAGCTGGTATTCTTTTTGTAAAAGGCACCCAATTTGCCAATGATACTGCTTTAAAAGATGCCTCTTTCGATAGGGTAACTGCCGAAGTTGGTATTCCTTCCGCAAATATTAGCCTAAGCCTGGCAGATCAAATCCTGGCAAAAAGCGGAAAAACTATTCAGCAAATGGAAGAAAAAATAATTGCTGAAAAAAAAGCCGGTGGTTTTAATTCAGGCACTTTTATCGATTTTAACATAGATATGGAAAGGATCAAAGTAACTACTTCCAATGTAATTGCTATGATTGAAGGCAACGATCCTCAACTCACAAATGAATTTATTGTAATCGGTGCTCATTTTGATCATCTGGGCTTTGGTGGTTGGGGTTCAGGTTCCCGTATGCCTGATACAACAGCCGTACATAATGGTGCAGATGATAACGCCTCAGGTACAGCGGGAATCATCGAACTGGCTGAACGCCTTGCTGCTGACGCAGGTAAATTTAAAAGAAGTGTTGTCGTTATGGCATTTGGTGCTGAAGAAATGGGGCTGCTTGGTTCCCAGTTTTTTGCTGCCAACCCACTTATTGATTTGAAAAATGTGAAAGTTATGATCAATTTTGATATGATTGGAAGACTTGATCCTGAGAAGAACAGTGTGATGGTTGCCGGAACCGGAACTGCCGTTGAATTAGATAACTATCTGAAAGTATACGAAGAAGAAAGTGAATTAACCTTTGGTCATTCACCGGAAGGATATGGTGCATCGGATCATGCCAGTTTTTATGCAAGCGGAGTTCCGGTCTTGTTTTTTAGCACAGGTGCACATGAAGATTATCATACACCTTTCGACGATGCAGAAAAGGTTAATTATGAAGGCGAAAAACTAATTCTCGATTATGCCTATCCAATTATTCTTGATTTAATTAATAGAGATGAGAGTTTAACTTTTCAGGAAGCAGGGCCGAAGAAAAAAACAACCGGTTATGGCAGAGGCCTGAAAGTAAAACTTGGTATAATGCCCGATTTTACCTCAAGTGAGAATAACGGACTTGGTGTTGGCGGAGTAACGAATGGCGGGCCGGCTTCAAAAGCAGGCATGGAAAAAGGCGATAGGATTGTAGCCATTGACGGTATGGAAATCGCCAATATTTATGATTATATGAACCGCTTAAAAAAACTGAAACCGGGCCAAACTATTTCTGTTGATATAGTGAGGGATAATGAAAAGAAGGTATTGGTCGTTGTATTATAACGATGATAAACTTCAACGGCTAATTAAATGGACCAAATATTATCAAAAACTTTCTTCTACAAATTTTTAAAATTTGGTGTTGTTGGTTTTACCGGTGTATTTGTTGACTTCGGCATAACATATCTTGCCAAAGAAAAATTAGGTATTCAAAAGTATGTTGCTAATGCAATAGGTTTCTGCACAGCAGCAACTACCAATTATTTTCTTAATCGTGTATGGACTTTTGAAAGCACCAACCCGGAAATGATGGTAGAATACACCGAATTTTTTGTCATTTCATTAATTGGGTTAGGAATAAATACGCTCGTATTATGGTTGTTGGTAAGCCGTTTTAAAATGAATTTTTATGTGGCTAAAATATTTGCAATTGGTGTAGTCACCATCTGGAATTTCTTTGCCAATGCATTTATTACCTTTAATCCTGAGCGCACCTTTTTAATCTACTGATCTTACTTTTTAAAAATAGTTTGACTGCGATCGGGGCCAACCGAAACAATACCTACTGGTACATTTAATTGCTTTTCAATAAAATCAACGTAATCTTTTAATGGTTTCGGAAATTGATCATATTGAGTAACATCATGTAAATCAGATTTCCAACCTTCCATCGTATCATATATTGGATCAACAGCAGTAAGCACGCCGTCAAAAGGTAATTCATCAGTTTGTAGACCATTGTAGGAATATGAAGTTGCAATTTTTAGTTGCTCAAATGAATTCATTACATCGGCCTTCATCATCATTAATTTTGTAACACCATTCAACATAATGGCATATTTAAGTGCCGGCAAATCAAGCCATCCGCACCTGCGGGGTCTTCCGGTGGTTGAGCCATATTCACGGCCAATGTCCCTCATGAGTTGGCCGTCAGTATCAAAAAGTTCTGTCGGAAACGGTCCGCTTCCAACACGTGTGCAATAAGCTTTAAAAATACCAAACACTTTCCCAATTCGTGCAGGTGCAATTCCTAATCCAATACAAGTGCCAGCAGTGGTGGTGTTTGAGGAGGTAACAAAAGGGTAACTGCCAAAATCAATATCGAGCATGGTACCCTGCGCGCCTTCAGCCAATACAGAATGGCCTTTATCGAGCGAATTATTCAGAAAGTATTCACTGTTAATTTTTTTCAAACCTCGCACAACTTCCAGGGCATGCATCCATGCTGCTTCATATTCATCAAAGGGGAGGCCATCAATTGTCAGGGAAGAATAATCAGGGTTGAACTGAACAATGGTTTTTAAATGTCTCTCTTTTGCTTTCTGGTATTGTTCATCAAAATCACTGTTCTCAAGATTACCAATTCGCAATCCATTTCTGCTAATTTTATCTGTATAAGTGGGGCCGATCCCTTTTAATGTCGAGCCTATTTTTTGTTTGCCTTTGGCTGCTTCAAATACGGTGTCGAGCAAACGGTGTGTCGGTAAAATGAGGTGGGCCTTTTTAGAGACGAGTAAATTGTCGCCTATTTCAATGCCACCATCTTTCAGCATATTGATTTCTTTTTTAATAACGAATGGGTCAATAATTACACCATTGCCAATCACGTTGGTGGTATTGTCGTTAAATATACCTGATGGTATTGTATGAAGCACAAATTTTTTGTTATCGAATTCAATGGTATGGCCTGCATTAGGGCCACCCTGAAATCTGGCTATGATATCATACTTTGGCGTTAAGACATCTACAATCTTCCCTTTTCCTTCGTCGCCCCACTGGAGGCCTAATAATACATCAACTTTCATGATGAACTTTACATTAAAAAACCCTGCACATTCAGGGCTTGGTTATGAAACAAATGTAGAAAAATACTCAGGTTAAAGAAAAGGTAGTTATCAATTTTTACTAACTACTTTGGTTGCTTCTTTATGGTCTTTGCATTTACCATAAAAAGTGAGAGAGTGGTATGTTACATTAACGCTTAACAGGTCTTCAACTGATTTCTGGATTTCCTGGATGCGTGGGTCGCAGAATTCGAGCACAGTTCCATCTTCAATACAAACAAAATGATCGTGTTGCTTGAATTTAAATGAGCGTTCAAACTGGGCACAGTTATTTCCAAACTGATGTTTGGTAACCAGGTTGCAATCCAGTAAAAGCTCGATGGTGTTATACAAGGTTGCACGGCTTACCCTGTACTTGTTATTTTTCATCCGAATGTAGAGTGTCTCAATATCGAAGTGACCATCGGTGGCATAAATTTCCCTTAAAATAGTGTAGCGTTCGGGTGTTTTCCTGTGACCTCTCGATTCAAGATATTCAGTGAAAATTTTTTTTACGGATTCAAACGTATCTTTTTTGTTATTCGACTTCATACACCATCACATTTGAGGCGTAAAAATACTATTTTTTATTTTTATATGGTTTAATTCCAAATAAAATATCATAGTTTAACAAACGATTGAAATAAAGTGATCAATCAAATTGATCGAGGCGGGTAACTTTTATTATTTCTTTGGTTTTTTTTAGTTGCTGGATTAATTTGTTCAGACTTTCGGTACTACCCACATAAAGGCTCAGGTTGAGGTTGATTAATCCTTCTTTGCTTTCAAGGTTAAATGTTCTGATGTTTAGTTTAAAATCATCGGTTATCATTCCGGTGATTTGTTTGATAAACCCTACCTTGTCAACTGCTTTAATTTTTATTCCTGCCAAAAATGTAATATCCTCTTTCTGTTTCCATTTTGCCTTTACGATATTTTTACCGTATTGTGCCATCAACCTGATTGCATTGTTGCAATTGGTTTTGTGAATTTGAATGGGCTCATTTGGAAAAATGATCCCGATCACATTATCACCTGGAATCGGGTTACAGCATTTAGAAACAGAATACTCAAGCGGATTAAAAACCTCATCGTTTCCATTTTCCTTAAACAGTGGATCATGAATATGATCATCCTCACTTTTGTTCTCAAGGGATGCTGCTGTAATTTTAGGCCTTACAAAAGGAAAACGGATATTTCTCATCCAGCTCACAAGTGATTCCTGCGGATGAAGTATTTCTTTAACACTTTTAAACGGAATTTTATCATTTGCTATAAAATAGTATAAGTCTATTACGCCATTTAGCTTATTAGCAACGATTAGTTTATTGATGTTTGGTTTAGAGTTTTCCATTTTGAGTTGTGAAAAATACTCTTCCAATTTTTTTTGCCCTTCCTCCCGGTATGATTTTCGTTCAGTTTTAATAGCATTTTTAATACGGGATTTGGATCGGGCAGTAACGACATATTTATACCAGTCTTCATTGGGTTGTTGAATTCTTGAAGTAATCACTTCAACCTGGTCACCGGATTTAACCTGCGCATCAACCGGAACTAAACGATGATTGATATTTGCACCAATACAATGATTACCAAGATCGGTATGGATGGCATAAGCAAAATCAAGCACGGTGGCCCCTGTGGGTAATGATATCATCTCACCATCAGGTGTAAAAACCACTATTTCTTCAGAAAAAAGATTCTTTTTAAAATCGTTGATAAAAGCAATGGCCTCTTCATCACTTTCGGTCAAAAGTTCCCGAGTTTTATTCAGCCATTCATCAAGTCCCACATCTACATTCTCCTGGTTTTTGTATTTCCAATAAGCCGCATAACCACGTTCGGCGATTTCATCCATGCGCTTACTTCGAATATGAATATCAACCCAGTGACCCTTTTTGCCCATCACAGTTGTATGAATGGCTTCATACCCATTGGCTTTTGGTGTACTGATCCAGTCGTGTAGCCTTTTGTTGTTAGGTTTGTAAATACTTGTGATCATCGAATATGCCGCCCAGCAAGCCAACTTCTCCTTTTCAAGGTCGGTATCAATAATGATATCAACGCTGTAGGTGTCGTAAATTTCTTCAAACGGTATTTCATTTAATCGCATTTTCTGCCAGACTGAATAGGTAGTTTTTTCGTTGAATTTAATCTCAAAAGTTGGATATTGCTTACTTAACTGGAGTTCAACCGGATTTTTAAACTCTTCAAAAAATTCAATTTGTGCAGGTTTTCTTGCTATTAATTTTTCTTTTATATCCCTGTAAATCTGTGGTTGAGAATATTTGAAAGAAAGCTCTTCGAGTTCGCTTTTTATCGCAAATAAACCTAAACGGTAAGCCAATGGCGCATAAATATATAATGTTTCAGAAGCTATTTTTAGTTGTTTCTCTCGAGGCATGACTTCAAGCGTGCGCATATTGTGAAGTCGGTCGGCCAGTTTGACAAGAATAACCCTGACATCATCAGATAAAGTATACAGTATCTTTTTAAGTGTTTCAGCCTGTGCAGTGGAGGAACTATCAGATATTTCATCAATTTTTGTCAAACCATCGATGATCCGTGCTACTTCATCGCTAAACATTGCCTGAACATCTGAAATAGTAAGATCAGTATCTTCAACCGTATCATGCAGCAGAGCAGCGATTATAGAAGTTCGACCAAGTCCAATTTCACCCGCTGCGATTGTAGCCACTTCCAAGGGGTGAAAAATAAAAGCCTCACCTGTTTTTCGCCGCATATCTTTATGTGAATCCGCAGCCAGGCGAAATGCTTTACGTACCATCCATCGGTCAATGGTTTCCTTGCGGGTATCCCATATTTCGATTAAACGACGATATCGCCGTATGATTTCTAAACGTTCCTGTTCTGAATCAATTTTTTTCATTTTTCCTCAAGAGCCGAACCTACAAAATTAGTTAAAACAATATATTCTGAACATTTTTTAAAATGAAAATGAAAAATAAGATGAAAGGGCTTTCGCCACGTTTTAAATCGCATTATAATTTAAGATTTAACTTGATGTGGCATTGGTTTTGCATAAATTAGTAGTTTTGGTATTCATAGGTTGGAAGTGATGAGGAAAGTATTATTGACCCTTTTTTTAAGCATTATATTTAATGGTTTTGTTTTTGCCACCCATCAAAGGGCGGCTGAAATAACCTATAAGCATATCGAGGGATTAACCTTTGAGTTCACCGTCACCATGTTTACCAAAACAAGCAGCCCCGCTGACGATACGCGAACAGTAATGCCCATTTACTGGGGTGACAATAGTGCTGATGAAATTCCCCGGACTCAATGGTATCCAATTCCTGACGTTTTTGATATTTCTTACAATAAGTATGTTGGCAGGCATACTTATCCTGCACCAGGTAGTTATCTAATTTCTGTTGAAGATCCAAATAGAAACGGCGGAGTAATAAACATACCAAATTCAATTAATGTACCTATGTATATTGAAACGGAGATCGTGATAAATCCATTTTTAGGTGCTAATAATTCTGTTCAACTATTAAATCCACCTATTGATCAGGGGTGTGCTGGTAAACCTTATATTCATAATCCGGCAGCATATGATGTTGACGGGGATAGCCTCTCATATCAGTTGGTTGTATGTAAGGGTGCCGGTGGATATGATATTCCTGGTTACAGATATCCAAATTACCACGATACTACTAAAATTTTCAGAATTGATAACTTAACAGGAGATTTGATCTGGGACTATCCCATCGTTCAGGGAGAATATAATGTTGCGTTTGTTATAACTGAGTGGAGACATGGAATAAAAGTTGGCTCGGTAAGGCGTGATATGCAAATAGAAATTGTCGCATGTGATCATGATCCACCCGAAATTTATTCAATTGAAGATACTTGTGTGATTGCCGGAGATTTCCTTGAATTTGATATTACCGCCATTGATCCTGATGGAACCAATGTTGAATTAACTGCATTTGGCGGTCCATTTGAGCAAACATTCGATAAAGCTTTTATTGATCCTGATCCGGCTAGCGGAAACGATACTGTTACAACAACGTTCAAATGGCCTACGGGCTGTTCAAATGTTCGTTTTGAACCCTACACTGCTATTTTTAAAGCAAGGGATAATGGAGAACCGGTGAACCTGGTTAACTTTAAAACAGTATTTATAAAGGTAAATGCCCCTGCACCTGAAAACCTGCAGGCTGAGGCACTGGGAAATGGAATAAACCTGAGCTGGGAAAAAAGTCCTTGCGAGAATGCGGTCGGGTATAAAATTTACCGGCGAAGTGGAGAGTCAGGATGGACACCTGATTACTGTGAAAATGGTGTTCCTTCCTATACCGGATTCAAGTTGATTAAAAACATTGATGGCATTAATACGCTGGAATACAGGGATGAGAATATTGGTGACGGACTGGTTCATGGAATAAACTATTGTTATCGTGTGACAGCCACCTTTATTGACGAAGCAGAAAGTATGGCTTCGAACGAGGCTTGTGCTTACTTAAAAAGAGATGTACCAATAATTACACATGTAAGTAACGACAGTACACAATTAATAACAGGTAGAGCATTGGTTATCTGGTCGAAACCAATTGAATTGGATACCATACAATACCCGGGACCATATAAATATCTTTTATATCGAAGTGACAATTTACAATGGACAACCCCGGAATTGGTTACCGAATTCAATGATTGGAATGATACCATTTATTTAGATACAGAGATCAATTTAAATACACATGATGGACCTTACAGCTATCGGGTTGACCTTGAAAGTTTAACCGTTGGTTATATAGGTAGTTCTCAAAAGGCAAGCTCAGTTTTTATTAACCTCCAGCCTTCTGACGAAGAAATGAAACTAACATGGTTTCCAATAGTTCCATGGGTCAACGAGCGATTTATTATATACAGGAAAGGACCCGGTGAGAACAATTATGATTCGCTCGATGTGACCGACCTGCCATTTTATATTGACTTGGAACTTGAGAATGACCAAGAGTATTGTTATTATATCAAAACCATTGGTAACTATTCATTACCGGGTCTGATCAGTCCCATCATTAATTTTTCACAACTGGCATGCGACATGCCGAATGATAACCGACCACCTTGTGCACCACAATTGTGGATTGATTTAACGGATTGTGTAGAAAAATACAATGAACTAAAAATGATCATCCCGATAGATACATGTAATCTGTATGATTCGTGTGATTGTGATGCGGTTTCATACCAAATCTACTATG
Organism: uncultured Bacteroidia bacterium; assembly: GCA_963759045.1. Classification (GTDB taxonomy): domain Bacteria; phylum Bacteroidota; class Bacteroidia; order Bacteroidales; family F082; genus JAADID01. The sequence continues at coordinate 22,805 of CAVWXM010000023.1, read as the reverse complement.
CAGCCTCCGCTGAGGATGACTACCAGAATATTGGTTCCATTGATTATATGTTTAATGATACCGTTTATTTTACGCATGACAATATAGAGTTTGTTGTTGGCTGTTATTATGTTATTGCAGTTGACGATAATGGAAACGAAAGTGGAATCAGTAACCTGGTATGTGTTGATGCTTGTCCCGAATATGAGTTACCTAATGTGTTTACGCCCAACAATGATAGCTACAATGATTTATTTGAACCAAAATCATTCAATCCAAATGTTGAAAGTGTTGACATGACCATTTTCAATCGATGGGGCAAAGTGATGTACACCACCAACGATCCATTTATTAAATGGGATGGCAAAAACCAAAATAATAACCAGGATTGCCCTTCAGGAGTTTATTTCTACGTTTGTGATGTTCATCTCGTTACATTAGATGGAATTCAAACGATCAACCTTAGAGGTTCAATTACGATTTACCGTGGAAATTGATTCAACACAAAACAGATTAATTGTATCCTATACTATTCGTATAAACAAAAAAACCGCTCCATATTTTGAAGCGGTTTAAGAAATGTATTATCGAAATACTAAAAATTAAACTTATCAATTAAATCAACAACCCTTGCTGAGTATCCCCATTCGTTATCATACCATGCAAGTACCTTAACAGTTTTTCCCTGCACCATTACACTATCAGCATCAAAAATTGATGAATGCGGATTATGGATTACATCAACAGAAACGATTGGATCTTCTGTATACTCAAGGATACCTTTCATTGGACCTTCTGCAGCTTCCTTCATTGCAGCACAAATTTCATCCTTGGTGGCTTCTGTTTTCAGGTTTGCAACCAGGTCAACGAGCGATCCGGTTGGTGTAGGAATACGTACTGCCATCCCGTCCATTTTACCGGCAAGGTCAGGAATTACTTTACCTACTGCCTTAGCAGCTCCAGTTGTGGTCGGAATTTGTGAAACAGCTGCTGAACGTGCTCTCCTCAAATCAGAATGAGGTGCATCCAATATGCGCTGATCATTTGTATAAGCATGAATGGTAGTCATAAAACCGTTTTCAATACCAAACCTGTCGTTTAAAACCTTGGCAACTGGTGCCAGACAATTGGTTGTACAAGAAGCATTTGATACACATTGGTCTTCATCACGTAGTTCATTATCGTTTACGCCCAATACAATCATGCGGTCGATGGTATCTTTTGCAGGAACCGTTAATATTACCTTTTTAGCGCCATTTTTAAGATGGTCACCGTATCCTCCTTTATTGCTTTCGCGTGAACGGAAAATACCAGTTGCTTCAACAACAACATCGGGTGTTACTGCCCATTTAATATCAATCGGTAGGCGTTCTGCATATACAGGAACTTCAACTACCATTAATAATCAGGTTGTTATCGTTAAACGAAACATCACCGTTAAATTTTCCCTGAGTTGAGTCATATTTTAGAAGGTGTGCTAGTGTTTTGGTATCGGTCAGGTCGTTTATACCAACAATCTCCATATTTTTCCTCTCTACTGCCAGTTTCAATACATTTCTGCCAATACGTCCAAAACCATTGATTCCAATTTTAATTTTAGTCATTTTTTTATGTTTTTAATTTAAACTTTGATTTCTTTTTACTTCAACTTTAACCCTATATTTGTAGGTATCTGTATTTTTTCGTTGTCAAAAGTATAATAAAAACTTTTTACAAAAGCATCATTAAAAGCCTATATGGAAGAAAAATTAATATCGAAGGCACTTGAGGCAAATTTAGCCGAAACCCGCTATAAAGACATTAAAATACCTCCTGAATATCAGGAGTTTATAAATCTATCAAAAAAGTATTACGGGATCAATAAACGCGCAAACGATTGCATTATTGAATTTCAACACCCTTTTTCAAATAAAAAATTTGTAGCTGAAGAACTCCGTGGCATAATATTAACCGATTATTGGTTTTATATCGGTTTAAATGAGCCGGAAAAAGCATTTCAGGTACCATTGAGCCTGATGCGAAGTTTGTTATTGTCAGATGGAAATAGCGATTTACACATTATGGTGATCAGGACTTTGCTTGAATTTACCCAAAAGATTGCCAATGAAAAAAAGGAGTATAAAACTACACTGACCTATTGTTGCGAAACGCTTAAACTTGGTTTTGAAAACGATGCACATAGTTTTGTACTGGCAGCTGTTTATTTTAAACGATATTTAAAAGAAGTATTAAATCTTGGATATTTTGATGAAGAAATTCTTGAACTTACAAAGTCAATATACCTTGAGAATATTCGGATTTGGAAGTCAGATTCCTCCATAGAAAATTGGATAAAAGAGAAAAAAGATATCTTGACGATTGACCCTGGATCGGTATGCGATTTAATTGGACAAATGCTGGTTTGATGAATTGTCTGAGCACATTGAGAAAATCGAAAGTTGGGATGAAATCGTAGAAACAATACCGAATTTTGACCAGGTTGCTGAACGCTTCAAAAACACTGTCGATCTGTTCCCCACCTTTATCGAAAAATTCTATTTCGTTTTTTATTTGCTCAAATTAAAAGGAATGGTTCTGCATCGCGAACGGCTGATATGGCAGCTGAATAAAATGCTGATCCTCACGATAGACGAAATCAAGCCTTCAGAATTGAAATCATTTATTAAAATGATTTTTGATTTTGCTGAGGAGTTGAGGGAAGAGCATATTTCGTCGCTTCTGGATATATTCCTGACGATGGGAAAGAAAGTCATTGATATGGTTGATCTCCAGGGAACTGAAATCATTGACTATTTCGAGAACAAACTCATTAATTTTGGTTTTGAAACTCCGGGTATCGTTTATGTAAACGAAAACTGGCAATTGGCTGTTAATACCAATCATCTTAAGAACATCAGGGTATGGATGCAATTAATTGAGTATTCCAGTTCCCGGATGGAGCATCTGCTTTCCACACTTATTGTGAATTTACAACTTGGTGGAATATTCTTAAGTGATACTGACCTTTTTCAGCGTGATATTACCAACATACTGAATTCAAATATAGCGCCTTATTATAAAAAGGTTAAGCAACTTACACGAATTTTTCCGGTTTATTTTAATGAAATTGGCGCTGAAGGTGAAATCAGAAAAGTAACCACAACCATGGATGAGATTTCACATCGCAAAGATGTGCTTGTCCATTTCCTGCGTAAGCAGGTGCATACCGAAAGCAACAATACTTTGATTGATCTCACACGTCGTGTTTTTCGTTTTTGGTATGATGGTGATTTAAATAACCTTAAAGATGCATTGCCGCACAATGTGTTCAATTTGGTAGATAAAGAAAGTGAGTGGTATGCCCCCATTCACCAGATGGTGGTAAAAATGTGTGATCTATCATTCAAAAGTCCTGACGAGTTGATTTCATATGATGAAGATGAATTCGAGATATTACTGGCACAACTGCCAAAAGGCAATATAAGAGACACAGAACGATTGAGGGATATCAGGCGGTTATATGCGTTTTTGAAGGAAAAATATTCATTCGAAACTGTTAATATCAGTGAATTGCTTCGCAGGTATTCATTTATCGAAGAGAACGAAATAAAAAAGTTAGCGAACGCACTTGATAACGATAATTTTGAAACATCATTGAAGCTGATTTATGCTTTCATGAATAAATTGAAGGCTGTCATTTTTAATCCTAATCCAAGCCAGAGTTGGGAAAATATTTATCATAAGCGTCATATTGCTATTGGAATTCCATCCATGTATGGTGTTTATCGCGAATCTAAATTTGAGGCACTTGGACTGACATTCCGCCTTGAAAATGTGGCGACTCGCTTAATGGAAAAAGTGGTTGACAGCATTAACCTGAATTATATATCAGCTAAAACACTAAATGATATTTATTTTATTCTTGATTATTTCAGGGAAGGGCTTGAGCTTGACGGTATTACAAACCAAAGTTTTAATGCAAACCTTTTAATGCTGAAATACAGCCTGCAATCACAAAGTTTTTCATTCGAGCAATACATCAATATCTTTCAGTTTATTGCCGAAGATGTCAAACGTATCATTGTTAGACATTTCCTTAAAACCTATGAAATTCCTTTACAAATTGTTATACCACAGCTGCATGATTCAAGCCAGAAATTAACTGAAAAAGAAAAGGTAAACCTGGTAAATAAAACGTCTGAAACATTTTATCGCGAAGTTATTGCCGAGGCTTTCCTGATGCAACCCCTCGATAATTTTATTGCAAGGATACTGGATTCACTTCGCACGATGGCCGATCTCTTACCTGCGTCTATGATTAAAGAGGTGATGTCGTATAATTCTGACTTGATCATTACACGATTGCTAAAACCTAACCCACTTGTTGATAATCAGGCTTTTCTTGGATCAAAAGCTTACCATTTGAAAAACTTAAGGATGGCTGGTTTTCCTATCCCACCTGGTTTTGTGCTAACCACAGAAGTATTCCGTCGTCATCAAGCCATTTTAGGTCATGATGAACTCAGGAAAGAAATGCATGCATTGATCAGGTCACATTTGCGATTAATAGAAAGATCTTCAGGCCAACAATATGGCAATCCTCAAAACCCCTTGCTTTTATCGGTTAGGTCAGGGGCTGCTATTTCAATGCCCGGGGCTATGGATACCTTTTTAAATGTTGGAATGAATAATGAAATTACTGAGAACCTGAGTCAGAAACCTAACTTTGGATGGACAGCATGGGATTCATACCGTAGGTTGTTACAAAGCTGGGGAATGGCATTTGGCTTAAGCAGGGATGTATTCGATGAATTGATCACCAAATTTAAAAGCAAGTATAAGGTTAGCCAGAAAATGGACTTTAGCCCAAAAGCAATGAAGGAAATTGCTATGGCGTATTTGCAAAAGTTAGACGAAAACAATATTGATTTTGAACAGGATGTATTTCAGCAACTGATTAAAACCATCAATCTAGTTCTTGCTTCATGGTCTTCGGAGAGAGCAAAAGTTTATCGTGAGCACCTTGAAATCGCAGATGAATGGGGAACTGCTATAATCGTACAGCGTATGGTCTATGGAAACCTTGGTAAAACATCAGGAACAGGAGTTGTTTTTACGCAAAATCCAAAGAAGAAACAACAAGGTGTAAACCTGTATGGCGATTTTACAATGTGCAGCCAGGGTGAGGATATTGTCGCCGGCCTGGTAAAACCGCTACCTGTCAGTAAAAATCAAAAATCACCCGAAAATGGTTTTGAAGAGTCGCTTGAAGAAAAACATCCTGAATTATATAATCGTATCCGTGAACTTTCTATCGAATTGGTTGAAGAACATGGTTATTCACCCCAGGAGATTGAGTTTACTTTTGAGTCTGCATCGCCGGATGATCTTTATATACTGCAAACCCGTGATTTGGATATGGCAAAACACCAGGCAGTAAATGTATTCAGCATTCCTGTTGATCAGATGGTGTTATCTGGAAGGGGGATCGGCATTGGGGGTAGTGCATTGAATGGTAAGGTTGCTTTTGATGCGAAGGATATTGCTGCATTGAGGAAAAAGAATAAAAACGATCTGATTATACTGGTTCGACCCGATACAGTTCCAGATGATATAGGTATGATTTTCGAGACAGATGGATTACTCACAGCAAAAGGCGGTGCTACTTCTCATGCTGCTGTAACTGCTGTTCGACTTGGAAAAACTGCTGTTGTTAATTGTACAAGTCTTTCTGTGGATGATGTTGGTAAACAATGTAAACTGAACAACTATATCTTTAAAACGGGTGATTCAATAGCAATTGACGGATACACCGGAAATGTATACCAGGGCAATTATCCATTGGAGGTCAGACAAGGATACGCTGAGTTTAAATTTTAGCAAAGTTTAGCGGTCGGTCAATTAAGCTGACTTCTAAAGAAATTAAAAACAATTCAACTTCATTTTTGTACTTTTGCCGGCTAAGTAAATAGCCTGAATTAAGAATTCATTATGATACAAAAACCTTCAATTCCTAAGGGTACACGTGATTTTTCTCCTGACGAAATGGCGAAAAGAAATTACATTTTCGATACCATTAAAAAAGTGTTTCAAATTTATGGCTATCAACCGATTGAAACACCGGCCATGGAGAACCTGTCTACCCTATTAGGAAAATATGGTGAAGAGGGTGACAGGCTTCTGTTTAAAATATTGAATTCTGGAGATTTTCTGAAAAAACTTAATCAGGATGACGTTGATAATAATAGCGTCTCCAAAGTAACTGCTTCAATCAGTGAAAAAGGTTTACGATACGATCTTACTGTTCCTTTCGCACGTTACGTTGTGCAACATCAGAATGAGATTACTTTCCCTTTTAAACGCTATCAAATACAGCCGGTATGGCGGGCTGATCGTCCGCAAAAGGGCCGTTATCGTGAGTTTTATCAGTGTGATGTTGATGTAATTGGGTCAGATTCGTTACTTAATGAAGTGGAGTTGATCAGGATGATTGATACTATTTTTAAAAAGCTGAAAATCAAGGTTACGATCAAACTTAACAACCGGAAAATCTTAAGTGGGATTGCGCAGTTAATTGATGAACCCGAGAAGTTGACTGATATTACTATGGCTATCGATAAATTGGAAAAGATTGGAATTGATAAGGTTATAGGAGAGTTACTTGAACGAGGTCTGCCCCAATCAAAAATTGACCAGGTATTGCCGATCATTGAGTTAAGTGGCAGCAACCAGCAGAAATTAACGCAACTGAAAGAAATAATAGGTATTACGGAAGATGGATCTGCAGGAATCGAAGAAATTCGAACCATGCTTTCTTATCTAAAGGAAATAAAAACAACAGCCAACATTGAGTTTGACCAGGCTTTGGCACGAGGACTTAATTATTATACAGGGGCCATTATTGAAGTAAAAGCCGACGATGTTAATATTGGAAGTGTTTGTGGTGGTGGCAGATACGATAACCTGACTGGTATTTTTGGCTTGCCCGAGGTTTCAGGAGTTGGTGTATCTTTTGGTGCCGATCGTATTTATGATGTACTGAAAGAACTTGATCTTTTTCCACAACAGGTGCAACAATCTGCCGATGTGATGCTCGTAAATTTTGGAGAATCCGAAGCTCGTTTTTGCTTGAAACTTTTAGAAGTTCTTCAGGAATCAGGTATTGGTGCTGAGTTGTACCCTGAGGCAGATAAAATGAAAAAACAAATGCGCTATGCAAATTACAAAGCGATTAACTATGTTATGTTGGTTGGCGAAGAAGAAATTAAATCAGGATTATACTCATTAAAAGATATGAATTCCGGTGACCAAACTAAAGGTACTTTCTCTGATTTGATCAATCGGATTAAGTCATAATGTATAGTTAAATGAAACAATTCGAGATAAATACAGGCAAACTTACATTCAAAACTATTTTCAGGATTTTGAATGAAAGGCCTCAAATTAGTTTATCAAAAGATGCCACTGATAAGATTATCAAATGCCGTAAATATCTGGACGAAAAAACGGAAAAAGATATCGAGCCGATTTATGGTATTAATACAGGTTTTGGAGCATTATATAACAAAACAATTTCTAAAGCTGATCTGGGTAAACTCCAGGAAAACCTGGTAAAATCACACGCATGTGGTATTGGAGATGAAGTACCTCAAGAGATTGTAAAACTGATGATCCTGCTTAAAGTGCAATCACTTTCATATGGACATTCAGGCGTTCAATTATCCACAGTTCAGCGTTTGCTTGATTTTTTTAACAACGATATCATTCCGGTTGTTTACCAAATGGGTTCCTTAGGGGCATCCGGAGACCTTGCACCTCTTGCACATCTTTCGCTTCCATTGCTCGGGTTAGGAGAGGTTTACTACAAAGATAAAAAGTATAAAACCAAAGAAATTTTAAAAATATTTGAGTGGGAACCCGTTACACTTCAGTCAAAAGAGGGCCTGGCATTGCTGAATGGCACCCAATTCATGAGTGCTTACGGGGTAACTTCCTTGCTGAAAATATTTCGATTGTCTGAGCTTGCCGACATTATAGGTGCAATTTCTTTGGATGCATTTGATGGCCGGATCGAACCCTTTATGGATGAATTACACAGGATAAGACCACATAAAGGGCAAATCCAGACTGCGGAACGCTTCAGAATGTTATTGGATGATAGCGAATTAATGGCAAGTTATAAAGAACATGTTCAGGACCCATATTCATTTCGTTGTATTCCACAGGTGCATGGTGCATCAAAAGATACTGTGAATTATGTAGCCTCCGTGTTTTCAGCTGAAATTAATGCAGTCACTGACAATCCAACTATTTTTCCTGATATAGATGTCATTGTATCAGGGGGTAATTTTCATGGTCAGCCCCTGGCAATCGCCCTCGATACACTTGCCATCGCTGCTGCTGAATGGGGCAATATTGCCGAAAGAAGAACATACCAATTGTTGCATGGCAAGAGGGGATTGCCACCATTCCTGGTTGCCAACCCGGGATTGAATTCAGGGTTTATGATTCCACAATACACAGCGGCATCGCTGGTTAATCAAAATAAACAATTGTGTACACCTTGTTCGGTCGATTCAATAGAATCTTCACAAGGTCAGGAAGATCATGTTAGTATGGGAGCCAATGCTGCAACCAAAGCCTTTAAGGTGGTTCAAAACCTGGAACGGATTTTAGCCATAGAGTTGTTTAATGCAGCCCAGGCTATGGATTTCAGGAGACCAAAAAAATCATCCCGATTTCTTGAACGCTTTCTGCATAAATACCGTGAAAAAGTAGCTTTCATCAGCGAGGATATTGTAATGCACGATGAAATTGTAAAATCTATACAATTCCTGCAGGAAGTGGAATATGATATGCCTGACGCCCTGTCGTCAGAGGTTTAATCTATTCGTCAAACAATAAGAAATAGGGTTTTTTTATTTCTTCGGATAATTGAGGAATCCCAACGTATTTGCTTACTCTCCGGTGTTCTTTGCCATCAAAATAAATAATCAATGTAGGATTACTGAACGAATTGAAATATGCTGCTACTTCAGGATATTTTTCTGAATCCACAAACATCATCTTAAGTTTTGGGTATCTGTCGCAGATTAACTCAATCACCTTTGGCCTTAAACTTTGGCATGGCGCACAATGGTCATTGTAAAAATAGAATAAGATGGCCGGGTTATCCTGAATAAAAGATTCCGCCTGCTTAATATTCTCAATTTCATTTGGATACATACATTAAACAATTTGAGTACAAAATTAAGCATTATTGCATGCTTGAGTATTTCTTTTAGATACGATAATTTAGAAAGCAACTTAACTAATTCGGGATGGTTTTTAGTTAATTTCGTGGCCAAATTTACTTTTCAATTTTATCAATATGACATTAGTTATTAAGGGTTCAGGTCTGACAATTGAAGATGTTGTAAATGTTGCCCGAAACCATCAAAAAGTAGAAATCAGTTCTGAGGCATTAGAGCGCATGGAAAAATGCCGTGCCATGGTCGAAAAAAAAATAGATGCACATGAAATCATGTATGGCGTTAATACCGGAATTGGTGAGTTTTCCGAAATCGTCCTTGATGATGACCAGGTAAAGGATTTCCAGAAATATCTGATTTATAACCATGCTGCCGGAATTGGCGATGCGATGCCTTTGGATCATGTGCGTGGAGCAATGCTTGGAAGGATCAATGTACATGCCCATGGTAATTCAGGTGTTAGGCCAGTAATTACACAAACGCTTGTTGAAATGTTAAACAAAGGTGTTACACCTTTTGTATGTGAAAAAGGATCAGTTGGAGCATCAGGTGATTTGGCACCAATGTCGCAAATCGCATTGTTAATGATGGGTGAAGGAAAAGCTTACTACAAAGATAAATTACTGGACGGAAAAGAAGCTATGGAAAAAGCAGGAATTAATGTACCTGGCCTTCATGCCCGTGACGGACTTGCAGTGATCAATGGATCAAATGTGCTTACTGCTATGAGTGCCCTGTTTCTATATGATGCCAACAACTGGTTAAAACAGGCTGAAATAGCAGCTGCCATGTCACTTGAAGGATTAAAGGCAAATATGGGACCTTACACCGCCAAACTTCACGAGGTTAGGGGGTTTGCAGGTGCCGTCCGATCTGCTAAGGCAATTGGTAAATTGGTGGATGGTGGTGATCTTAAATCAGGAAAAGTAAAACATAAAGTTCAGGATGCATATTCAATGCGTTCTTCACCACAGGTTATTGGTGCTGCCCATGATGCGCTGGCTTATGCACGCTCACAAGTGGAAATAGAACTGAATGGAGTAGGGGATAACCCTATTTTCTTCCCGGATGAGAATACCCAGTTATCTGGCGCTAACTTCCAGGGAACTCCGGTTGCATTGCCAATGGATATGGCTGGTATATGCAATTACCATGGTAAGCGTCTTGTCAGAAAGAAGAATGAACCGTTTAAATAATCCAGCCTTGAGCGTTGGATTACCAGCATTTTTAACCAAAGGTGCCGGTATGTTTTCAGGTATGATGCTTAGTCAGTATACGGCAGATATGCAGATTGTTGAACAAAGAATATTATCTGCACCTGCTTCAATTCAATCCATACCCGCTGCTGCTGACCAGGAAGACTTTGTATCAATGGGAATGAACACTGCCTTAAAGAATTTTCAGATACTGGATAATGCATACGGAATTCTTGGAATTGAATTTATGGCTGCTGCACAGGCACTTGATTTCAGGGAATACAAATTTGGAAAAGGAGTTAAAAAGGCACATGAAGTTATTCGCAAACATGTTGAATTTCTTGATATCGACAGGCCATTGTATAAAGACCACAACACCATGAAAAAACTTGTGAAATCATGCGAGATACTGGAAGAAGTTGAAAAAGAGGTGGGTAAACTCGATTAAACAAAATCATTTTTAATATCACTGATGGATCATCCTGAATCTAAGATAGCGCGACCTGAATTGCTCAAAATATTGTGTATACTTACTTTTGTAGGTAGTGGCTTTTCTTTGTTGAGTTATGTGCTTTTATTCTTTTATAGCGATTTATTTATGGAAGTTGCATCAAGTGATCAATTTGACTTTTTTTCGGACTGAAGAAGAGCGCAATATGATTATTGAAATTTTCGCCCTACCGAAAATTTATTTTTTTCTCCATGTTGTTTTGTATGCATCATCTGTGTTTGGTGCTTATTTGATGTGGAAGCTTCGAAAAATGGGCTTTCATTTCTATGCAATTGCTCAAATTTCTTTAATAATTGTCTATAAAACGTTTATTCCATCAGCTCCTTTTCCGTATTTAGCATTAGTTGTTACTATAATTTTTGTACTTTTATATTTCCGAAACCTAAAATACATGAGTTAATAAATTCATGACAACTGTAGAAGAATCTATCATTCAACAAGACAGAAAAATTCCCCTTCTGTTAAAGGTGATCTCAACAATAATCATGCTTGAGGGTATATTGGGATTTTTATTTTTTTCAATAATACTCATATACCAACTATTCAATCCGGATTTCATATCAAACTGGGATTATGGTCATTATTCAGGAAGTTTTCTTAACGTTATATTGATTATCTACGCCATTGTTCATTTTGGATTAGTTATTAGCGCATATTACCTTCTAAAACTTGATAAAAAAGGAATTTATATTGTTTTACTTAGTATAACAATCCTTCTTGCAGCAAGCTATTTATTGCATAATCAAATCAATTGGTTAGGCTTAATGACAGGCATTTTTGTGCTCATTTTATTGTCGTACTATGTAAAATCCTTTAAGTAGCTGAAAATTATTAAAAGAAAAATTAAATAAATTTCTTAATAAAAAATATACATTGTTGTTCAACAGATTGATAACCAGTAATAAAAAACCTTGTTTTGATACAATTGTTTTTATAAAAAATTCAACTGTTTTTATGTTAATTTATGTTAACATTAAATAATTATTAATAAATTGCAACGTTTTTGAGGGTTCGAAATGAATCTTACGTAATTAATTATATCAATAACCAAAAATTTTCATTATGAGAAAAATTACAATTTTGCTGACGTTCTTGTTTTTAGCAGGCATGCAATATGCTTTTGCTCAAACGGGGACTATTAGTGGTAAGGTTACCAGTTCGGAGGACGGACAAGGTATTCCGGGAGTTACTATCCAGGTGAAAGGTACTACAGTTGGTACAACTACGGATATTAACGGTGATTACCGTCTCGAATCTAAACCAAGTTACGAAGTGCTCATATTCTCTTATGTAGGGATGACCACTGTTGAAGAAACTATTGGTGGCCGATCAGTAATTAGTGTTACACTCAACGCATCTGCTCTGCAGATGGAAGAAGTTGTGGTTACCGCCCTTGGTATTACCCGCGAAAAGAAATCGCTGGGTTATGCAACACAAAAAGTTGATGGCGATGATCTCAACACAGTTAAAAATGACAACTTCATTAACAACCTCCAGGGTAAATCTGCAGGTGTTAATATTAAGGTGAATAATAATATGGGTGGTTCCACCAATGTTATTATCAGGGGTTCATCTTCTTTAACAGGAAATAACCAGGCGTTATTTCGTTGTGGATGGTGTACCAATTAGCAATCAGATAATAGAAGAATCAGTGACAGCAAACCGGTCGTAATGGATATGACTTTGGTAATGCTGCTTCTGACATTCCAGCTGCTGACATCGAGTCGATTGACGTACTGAAAGGTGCTGCTGCGACTGCACTTTATGGTTCACGTGCCGCCAATGGTGTAATTATGATCACGACTAAAAAAGGAACCAAAGGTGTTGGTAAAAAAAGGTGGGGTGTAAATCTTAGTACAAATGCCACAGTTGGTATGATGGACAAAAGCTACATTCCCTAAATACCAATCAAATTACGGCGCTGGTTATGCTACATGGTTTGGTACTGATGCAGACAATCCAGGATTAAATAGAGATTATGACATCAATGGAGATGGTACGCTGGATTTAACAGTACCTACTTATGATGATGGTTCATTCGGAGAAAGATTTGATCCAAATTTACAGGTTTATCAATACAATTCGTATGATCCTGCTTCCCCAATGTATCAAAAATCCAGCCCATGGGTAAATTCAGAAAACGGCGCTGATTATTTTATGCAAAATACCTGGGCCTTTGTAAATTCAGTTGAAGTTTTTGGTGGCGGTGATAAATCAACTTTCAGGTTAGGCTATACCAACAATACATCAAATGGTATGTTTGTCAATAGTAGCTTACAGAAAAACAGTATTGACCTGAGTGGTTCTTATGAAATCACAAAAGGTTTGACCGCAACTGCAAAATTGAATTATATTAACTCAAAAGGTAAAGGTCGTAACTCTACCGGTTATAGCGATAATATTCTTTCCATGTTCCGCCAGTGGTGGCAAACGAATGTTGATGTAAAAGAACAACAGGAGCTTTATCTGGACAATACAAGAAACATAACATGGAACCCTAATAGCCCGAATGACCTTCGTCCGGCATACTGGGACAACCCATACTGGCTGCGTTACCAGAATTATCAAACCGACGAAAGAAGCCGTTTATTGGGATATGCCATGTTAGAATGGGAAATTAACAATCATTTCAGCCTGATGGGCCGATTTGGTTTTGATACCTACTCATATTTAATTGGAAGACAGAAAAGCAGTTGGTTCCGCATCTGGTGAATTTGGAGTTGGTCGTCCGGATGTTACTTCAGGTTATTCCAGGAGAAATATAAAATTTCACTGAATCCAATACTGATTTTATGGCAAGATACAACCAGGCATGGGAAAGTCTTAGCCTGAATGTATTATTGGGTACAAACCTCAGAAGATACTAGAAACTGATGATATCTGGGCTTCAACCCAGGGTGGTTTAATTGTTCCCGGTCTCTATTCACTGGGTAACAGTATCGATGCGCAGTCTCCACCTGTTGAGCGTTTAGAAACAATTCGGTGTTAACGGATATTATGCAAGCGTTTCATTAGGAATTTTAAATCAAATTTATGTTGACGGTAGCATCAGGATGGATCAATCATCTAACGTTGCCAAAAGATAACAACACTTATTTCTATCCTGCAGTTTCAGCAAGTTGGTTGTGGTCAGAATTATTGAAAGATGCTGATTGGTTACAACTGGGTAAATTAAGGTTGGGTTATGCACAGGTTGGTAACGATGCACCATTTGCCAGTATAACTGATACCTATTTCCAATATCCTTCATTTGGATCAGATTCCTTTGTTCTCACTACCGGTACAAAAAACAATGCTGAACTGAAACCAGAAAGAACAACCAGTATTGAAGCAGGTTTGGAAATGACCATGCTCAACAAAAGATTGGGATTTGATTTTGCTTATTACAAAAACAATACCGTTGACCAGATTCTTCCTGTAGCTGTTTCAACAGCAACCGGGTATTCCTATAAATATGTAAATGCCGGTGAAATTCAAAACGCAGGTTGTGAAGTTCTTGTTTGGAGCTCCTGTTAGCAAAGAAAAATTTCAGGTGGGACATTACATTAAACTGGTCGAAAAATAATAATGAAGTTCTGTCGTTGGCAGAAGGTGTTGAAAACCTTCAAATAGCGGCTTCTTTCAAGGTGGTGTTTCAATCAATGCGCGTGTTGGTGAACCTTACGGAACCATCCAGGGTACTGATTATGTTTATAATGAAGATGGTCAGCCGAATTATTGGATCAGACGGATACTATTTGAGAACATCTACTTCTGATATCGTGCTAGGTAACATCAATCCTGACTGGATTGGTGGTCTTAACAACAGGTTCACCTTTGTAAACAATTGGTCATTCAGTTTCTTGATCGACTGGCAACAAGGTGGAAGTATATTCTCATTAGACCAATATTATGGAATGGGAACAGGATTATATGAGGAAACAGATTTTACCAATGATCTTGGAAATCCTGTTAGAAGTGACCTGGACGACGGTGGTGGTGTGATTTTGGAAGGTGTTGTTAATACAGGCACTGAAGAAAACCCAGTATGGACAGAAAACACCGATAGAACGTCTGCTAGCGACTATCGTATATTTGGTTGGGCAAGGAATCCGAATAGTGCGTTTGTTTATGCTGCTTCTTATATCAAACTTAGAGAAGTTGTATTAACTTATTCATTGCCGCAAAAAATGATGGACAAATCAAAAGCTCTCGCTGGTGTATCATTCAGCCTGGTTGGTGGAAACCTCTGGATTATCTCTAAAGATCTGCCACATGCTGATCCTGAATCTAGCCAGGGTGCTGGTAATATTCAAGGCTGGCAATCAGGTGTTGCACCTTCATTCCGCACTTTTGGATTAACTGTTAATGTACAATTTTAAACAAGAATATCATGAAGAAAATATATTTAATTTTTATAGTTTTGATCGGGATTTCAGTATCCTGTAAGAAAAGCATGGAGGAATTGAACGTTGACACTAAAAGTGCAACAGAAGTTCCTGGGAACTATTTGTTCTCTAATGCTCAAAAAGCATTGGCCGACCAGGTTTCGAGTACCAATGTTAACCTTAATAACTGGAAGTTATGGGTCACAATATTGGACAGAAACAACCTACCTTGACGAATCCAATTATGACGTAGTTACCAGGGATATCGCAAGTAATAAATTCGAGGAGTATTATCGTGATAACCTGGCTGACCTTGCGGAAGCGGCAAAATTAATTGCTGAAGAAGTGGTTGCCTGGCGATGAGGAACAAAAAGCCAAAGACAACAGGCTTGCTATTATCGACCTCATGATGGTTTATTCATACCAGCGTTTGGTGGATATGTTTGGAAATATTCCATATTATGAAGCGCTGGATATTGAAAATATTTCACCGGTATATGATGATGCAGAAACGATTTACAAGGATTTGATCGTGAGAGCAAATGCTGCAATAGCAACATTAGATGAAGGATATGGTAGCTTTGGTGCCGCTGACATTTATATGGGTGGTAATGTAACCATGTGGAAAAAGTTTGCCAATACCCTTAAGGTGAAATTAGGAATCACTTTGTCGACAGTTGATGCCGGACTCGCAAAAACTACAGTTGAATCTGCTTATGCTGGTGCATTCGGCGAAGGTGAAGGATGTGAGCTGCATTATCTTGGTGGTGTTAATTCAAACCAGATTTATGTGGATTTAATCCAAAGCGGAAGATCAGACTTTGTGGCAGCCAGTACGATCATCGAAATGATGAATAAGTTAGAAGACCCTCGCAGGTATTGTTATTTCACTTTGACGGATACTTCGTCTAACCCTGAAGTAACTAAATTAGCTTATGTTGGTGGTGAACCAGGTTATAGTTCACCATACTCACTCTTTTCTCATCCACCTAACACTGCTTATGATGCGGCAGGTAATGGCGGAGACAGGCTTGACTCTGATGCTGAAGGAAGCAATGTAGGTGATGCAACTTTCCCTATGGTGATGTTGGATTATATCGAAATGTGTTTTTACCTGGCGGAAGCTGCTGAAAGAGGTTTCTCTGTTGGTGGTTCAGGAGAGCAATGGTATACCAACGGTATTACGGCCTCTATGAATTGGTGGTTAAGCAAGCACTATCCAGGTAATGAAGTGCAGGCCATGACTGCTGCATATCTTGCCAGGGAAGACGTTGCTTATGCAACTGCTGAAGGCGACTGGATGCAAAAGATTGGCAACCAGGCGTGGCTTGCTTTCTATTACAGGGGTTTCGTTGGGTACACTTCTTATAGAAGATTACATTATCCTGTATTGAAAACAGTTGGGTCTCCTGCAGAAGGATCAGGTGGTACTGTTCCAAGGAGAATGACATATCCTATAGCTGAGCAAACATTAAATGGAGCAAATTATACACAAGCTGCCAGTGCTATTGGTGGAGATTTGTTAAAGACTCCTTTATTCTGGGACAAATAGTCCAGGAGAAATTTATAATTAAAGTAAAAAGACCGCCGAAATTATTTTCGGCGGTCTTTTTTATTAGAAACCTATGATTCGAGGTGTGCATATTCCCCCTTTTTTAAAGGGGGTCAAATGTATATTCCCCCTTTTAAAAAGGGGGGTAGGGGGATTTAAACTACTCTGATCATCGAACAATTGCGGGCAGTTTTATTTTTAATAATTTCCGTCCGTCCCATTGTATCTCTGCTTTAAATTTGAAGAATTATGAAGTATTCCACATGCAGACCCCTCCATCCCGCCAGTCAACGGACACCTCACCTCATTGAGGGGCGGAATAGCTATGACTGGACTCATATTGAATATTCATTCAAGTTGTTGCGATTCGATTTGCCATTAATTCTCAAATAGCGCTATACTCTTGAAAAACAACTCCCATGCAAATGTTCTGGCATGATAGGCATTTGCAGGTTTAAGATTACCACCTTTTTCCGGGCCATCAACTATCTTTCCAAATACGTCGTATTTGTTTCCTTTATCATCCTTCATGATAAGCGGAAATTCATTTTGAATTGCATTGTAACTGACCAATTCGCTGGTTTTATTTTTCAGAAATGCAGTATAAAAATGCAAGTCTTTATTGCCACACACGATAAGAGAAGATCCTTGAAAATTAGTTGTATAAACTTGTGTGCCCTGTTTAAATAATTCAAGGTTGAAAAGCATAAGATTATCATCTTTTACAAAACCAAAGTAGCGTTGATCGAATGGTAGATCAACAGTTTCTCCATCAAGTGGATCATTTTTCTGGTAACTTGATCTTTCGCAAGAAATTGAATCACAGCTACTGTGGTCAAGTACCATTGCAGCAGGAAAAGCTGTTTTAATTGTTGAAAATTTTGTTTCAATAAGTGCACTTGATTCTGGAACTTGCCCCATCAAACTACCATTTACACATTTCGCTTCCATCTGCGACCAAATGCTTTCCGAGTTCCTGTCGTAAGGCATCAGGTTATCGTTATACAACATTCCAGATACTCCAAATTCAGTAATCTCGCCATCAATCGTGCGATTCCATATTATTCCGCTTGCTGTTAAAGGGCAATAAGTAATTGAAAAGTAGTATTCGTTAATATTGTCATTAACAATTTCATGTGCATCCATCACAGAAACGGGATAAACTTTAGTTGTCCTGTCAAGGTGCGCCACCAATACCAGGTCATCCGGATTGAGATGGCTATCATTAATTGGTATAAACTCAGGGTTGTCGATGGACTGTATCCTGTCTTTTTCCCCGTACAAATACAAAACTTCATCGATTGGGATCAGCCACAAATCATCATTTGATGTATGGCCGGTAAAATTCGTATTCTCCTGTTTTTGGCAGCTAACCATGACGAACAATAGAAATATATAGGCAAGTACTTTCATTTCGTATTTTAAAATTTGTCGTAAAATAGACACAAGCCTTACGTAACTGTAAGATATAAATTGTTAAAATTTAGTGAATTAACAAAATTATTGATCTGAAAGAGTGTTAAACCGGACTAATTGATTGAATCCAGTCGATGTTTATAATGCATGACAACAGAATCGAATGCGGCCTGGTAATTTGCATCAATCGGCAAAGATGGAGGTGATTCAACCTTTAGAGGATCAACTGCTTTACCATTACGGTAAAAACGAAAATCGAGGTGAGGTCCGGTTGCAAGTCCGGTTTTTCCAACATAGCCAATCAGATCACCTTGTTTAATATTTTTTCCTATGTTCATGCCTTTTGCATATCCTGAAAGGTGCATATAAGTTGTCGAGTAGGTTCCGTTGTGTTTGATTTTAATATAATTTCCGCCGCCTCGCTTTTGATATCCTTTTTTTATAACCACGCCGTCTCCAACTGTGTAAACAGGAGTTCCTGAAGGCGCAGCATAATCGATGCCATGATGTGGTCGTCGGATTTTAAGCACAGGATGCATACGGCTGTGAGAAAATTTTGAACTTATCCGGGTAAACCGAAGAGGTGCTTTTAAAAAAGTACGCTGCAAACTGTTCCCCTCCTCGTCAAAATAGTCGCCTTTTCCATTTTGTTCAAAATAAAACGCGTATCGGTCTTTTCCAAGATGGTTAAATTTTGCAGCAATGATCTTACCTAATCCAATGTATTGCTCCTCTACAAAATTTTGCTCAAAAATTGCCCTGTAAGCATCACCTTTTCTCAAACCAAAGAAGTCAATAGTCCATGCATATATTTCAGACAACTCATTTGCCAGATTTGGGTCGGCTGCTTGTTCAACAAGAGAATTCCATAAAGATGATTCAATGGTTCCAGTCAGCGAATCCAGATTCATGGTAATTTGTTTTGCACCTCTGCTAACTATGAGGGAGTCGTAGAATTGGTAAAGTACATAATTTGAAGAAGATATTTCGTAAGCAAAATATTGCGCTTTTTGAACTGAGTCGTTTGTACAAATTACTGTGTACTTGTTTCCAACCCTGATTTTTCTAACATCAAAAGTGTCTTTGGTGTACCTCGCGATATAATCGATTGTTGCATAATCAACACCATATTTTAGTAATATATCAGCAAGAAACTCATTTTTTTTAACGACGTCATTGATAACAACAAGGCTGTCGACACAAATACCATATTCATAATTAGAAACAGGCTCAGGTGGGATAAGGGTAATTTCTTCAGGCTGTTGCTTTGTATTGCAGGCAACAACAACAAAAGATAAAACATCTATGGGATTGCCGAATTCGTCTCGCAGAACTTCGAACCGCACCGAGTCACTTACGTCGATGTCTCGCGGCCGGAAGGTCTCGCCCGGGCACTCCCTCGGACCACTGGAGCAAGAAGTTGCCGTCATTGTCGAACTTCTGGATACGTCCGGAGGTTTCGGTTGAATAGACGTTCCCAAGCCCGTCGATCGCGATATCCCACATGTTCCCGAACTGTCCCGGACCGCTTCCGGAAGAGCCCCACTCCGCCAGCAGAGTGCCGCCCGGTGACAACTTCTGGATCCTGTCGTTCAAGCGATCTGCAATAAAGACGTTTCCGTTTCCATCAAATGGGAGCGTGGTCGGCGCGACGTCGAGGGCCGTCGGGCGATCGAATTCACCGGCTCCCGGGCGGATCCACTCCGCTTGGAAAGCTCCGGTCGCGTCGAATCGAGAGATTCGTCGATCGGCCACGACGATGTCGCCCGCCGGGGTGAGGGCGACGTCCATGGGTAGCCACAGTTCGCCTGGCGCGATCTCCGGCGCGCCGAAGAGATCGAGGAACGATCCGTCGGCCGAGAACCGCTGCACGCGTTGGTTGCCGTCGTCCGCCACCAGGACTCGGCCGCGACGGTCCACGGCTGTTCCCTCGGGGAAATCGAGTTCCCCGGGGCCAGTGCCGGGAATGCCGAAGGCCCGGATGAAGTTGCCGGCGCCGTCGAACACTTTCAGTTTGTTGACGCCGGTGTCGCTGATCAGAACCTGCCCGGCATCGTCGACTGTGATGGCCCAGGGGAAATTGAGCTCATCGTCGGCCGATCCGGAGACACCCCACTCGGAGACGAGTAGACCATCAACGTCGAATATCTTCACACGGCTGTTGTAGAGATCCGCCACATACACATTACCGTCCGGTCCCACATCCACGAAGGCGGCCACCGAAAAGCCTCCGCTGTCGATGCTCCACTGGACGACGAAGTTGCCGTTGGCGTCGAATCTCGAATGCGCTCGTCGGAAACATCCGCGACGAATACATTCTCGAATCTGTCGACGGCGATCCCGTAGAGAGACGTAAACTGGCCGGGCTCCGTGCCGAACTCTCCCCACTCGGTCAAGAAGGAACCGCTCTCATCGAACTTCAGCACACGGGCTCTGCCGATGTCCGTAACGAAGATGTTCCCGCTGTCCGCGATGGCGATCCCCGTAGGGCCTTCAAACTCACCTGCACCGGAACCGCTGCTGCCCAACTGCCCGATGTAAAAGCCGTTCGTGTCAAAGATCTGCACCGTGCCGCCGGCCTGGTTGGCGACGAGGATGTTCCCCTGGGCGTCTATCGCCACATCTGTGGGATACTTCATCTCTCCCAAGCCCGTCCCCGATGCACCGATGGACTGCAGAAAGACCTTCTCCGCGCAGGCGTCGGCCACGCCGTTACAATTGAGATCCAAGCCGTCGCAGACAGCACCGCCCTGGATCGGGCACACAGAGAAGATTGCCGAGGAAGCACTGCTCCAGCCCCGGGTCGCAGGCGTCCCCGGTCCCGGTACTACAGATGGCTCCGCCGCCCGGGTTGCCGTTGTCGACCACGCCGTCGCAGTCGTTGTCACCGCCGTCGCAGACCTCCGCGTCCGCCGGGACGTCGTAGACGAAGTCCCCGTCTGACAGTCGCCGATTCCCTCGGCGCACTCGGAGAGGCCGCTCTCGCAGTCATAGCCGGCCTCCGCGTCGTCCTGGTCCACCGTGCCGTCGCAGTCGTTGTCGATGCCGTCGCACAGCTCGCGGGCGGCGGTCGGTCGCGCGGGTCGGTGTCGTCGCAGTCGCCCGCCACCGGGACGATCGGCTGGCTGCGAGCACGAGATCTGATCCGTCAGGCTGTCGCCGAATCCGTCATCGTCGGCGTCCTTGGTACCACACCAATGGCTGCGCACACCCCAGGCGCTGGACACGCCCGTCCAGGCGGTCGGCCAGATAGACAATGCCCTGATCGTCGACATCGATCTGCGCCAGCTGTCGGGCGGAGCTAGCTACCCACTGCCCGAGGAAGTTGCCGAGCCCGTCGAACTTCTGGATGCGGTTGTCGGCACCGTCCGCGACCCACACGTCGCCGGCGGCGTCGACCGTGATTCCTGTCGCCGCAGTGAATTCACCCGGGCCGCTTCCCGCGACGCCCCACTGGAGGATGAAATTACCGTTGACGTCGAACCTCTGCACCCGGTTGCCCTCGGCCACGAAGACGTCACCACTTCCGTCGACGGCCAGCGCTCGAATCGAGTTGAACTGCCCCGGGCCGCTGCCGCTCGTACCCCACTCCAAGAGGAAGGTACCGTCCGGCAGGAACCTTGGATCCGCCGGAACTCGGCGGTGTATATCGAGTCGTCGGGTCCGGCGTTTACGTCTCTCAAGTTCGAAAACTGGCCGGGCCCAGAGCCGGACGAGCCCCAATCCGTCAGGAACGCCCCGTCTGCGTCGAACTTCAGCACGCGCCCGTTGTTCCGATCCGCGACGTAGACGTTTTCCGAAGAATCGGTGGCGATGCCGGCGGCGGAGTAGAATTCCCCAGGACCGTCGCCGGTCTGACCCCACCCGCCCAGAGGGGCGCCGCTGGGGCTGAGCTTGACCACACGGTCCGCCACCCCGTCCAGGATGTAGAGATTGCCCGACGGACCAACGGTGACGTCGAAGGCCAGGCCGAGCTCGCCTGCGGCGAAGGTCGCCCGACCCCAGATGGCGAGGAAGGTGCCGTCGTCCGTGAATTTCTGCACCCGGCGGTTGCCGCCCTCGGCAACGAAGACGTGGCCGTTGGCCACATCCAGCCCCTCCGGGAAGAAGAACTGGCCTTCACCCTGGCCCTCGCTTCCCCACATTTGGAGGAAATTGCCGTCGGCATCGAACTTCTGCACCCGTCCGTTGTAGTCGGTGGCGTAGACGTTGCCGACCTCATCGATGGCGAGGCCCCGGATACTGCTGAACTCCCCGGGACCTGACCCGAAGGATCCCCACTCGCCGAGGAAGACGCCGTCGCTCGTGAAGCGCTGGATCCGGGGCACAAAATCGGCGACGTAGACCGAGCCATCGGGTCCCACGTCAACGTGTGTCGCGCCAAGCAATTCGCCGGGGCCGAAGCCCTCCGTACCCCACTCGTAAAGGAATGTGCCGTTACTGTCGAAAACCTGCACTTTGCTCAGATTGAGGTCGGTGGTGTACACGCTGCCCGCTGCGTCCAGCGCCACCCCGTAGAACCCGGGGAACTCTCCGGGCAGCGGGTCCTGAGGC
>CAVWXM010000022.1:0-16133 GCA_963759045.1 uncultured Bacteroidia bacterium | reverse complement strand
GGGGACGATAATCAGCTGAAAACCTGCCGGAATTTGTTTCCCCTTCAATACTTCTGCTACAATTTCAAGATCTTCGTATCGCCCATTTGTGCAGGTGCCAACCATGGCCTGTTGAAGTTTGGTGCCTTTCACCTCGGCAACTGATTTCACATTATCAACCTGATGAGGTGCTGCAACCAATGGAAATAGTTCATTCAGGTTGATTTCGATTTCTTTGGTATACTTAGCATCATCATCCGCCCAGATACCTTCATACTCTTCGCCTAACCATTCGGACAAAACTTCATCGTTTGGGAAGACAGCATTTTTAGCACCCATCTCAGAGCCAAGGTTCGCCAGGGTCATTCTTTGATCAATAGTAAGGTATTTGATGCCATCGCCATGGTATTCGATCGACATATAATCAGCTCCGCTTGATCCAATCATACCAATAATCCACAGAGATATATCTTTTGCATAAACACCCTTTGGCAATTTCCCGGTCAGGGTTATTTTTAATGATTCAGGAACGCGGAACCATGTTTCACCCTGACTCCATAGTCCTGCAGCTTCGGTACGATCGATGCCCGCTGCAAATGCATTGAAAGCACCTGCGGTGCAAGTGTGACTGTCGCTGCCAACAATGATCATTCCCGGCTTTGCATAGTCTGACATGATTTGGTGACATATACCCTTTCCGGCATCATGGAAATTCGTAATACCCTGTTCATTAACAATATCCCTGACTTTCTGGTATTGGTTTGCAAGGGCTGCACTTGTTGGTGGTGCGTTGTGGTCGAGAACAATCATCAATTTTGATGGATCCTTTACAGACTCTCCTCCCATTTTCCGGAATGTGTTAAATATACTGGCTGAATTATCATGTGTTAAAATGATATCAGGTTTTTTAAATACAATGCTGCCTGCTTCGGCTTCAAATATTTTTTCGACAAATGTTCTTCCTGTCATGGCTGATGGTTTTGAATATTTACTCGTTAAATAAAATTGTTTGCAGTTTAACCCCAAGTTATTTTTTTGTCAAATTTATAGGTTTAAATAATTGAAAACAGTTAATTTTTTGTTTTTGTTAACAGTATATTATTTATAGTTAAAGTAATTATTTCCAGTCTGTTTAAAGGGTAACATTTGCTGAGTTTGTTCGTATGCTCGTGTACAAATGCTATATATCAAACACTTGAACTCATGAAAAACTGGATAATATTATTGCTCATTACAGGCATACTCTTCGCGAATCAAAGCTGCGAGAAGACAGAACCCGATTATATGAACTCAATTCCTACAGGATTACAGTTGTTAAAACAAGTGAACACCTATTACAGTGACCATATGATAGTTGACACTTTTTACTATGACGCTGGATACGAAATAATTTGTTTAGAGCGCAGGTATGGGGATTTAACAAACCGTTTTTATTTTGAGAATAAGAAACTAAAAGAGCGGATTGTAACTGTAAAACAAAACGGACAAAATGTTTCCTATGATATCAGTTATATGACAGACGGAACGCTTACAATAACTAATGATACTTCTGCTTACTTATTTACTGACGATCAGTTTGGCTATTATAAAAATTTAAGATTTATGACACGAAAACCTTTTGGTGAATGGAATGAATCTTATATCTGCGAATATGATTGGAACGAAGGTAACCTGAGTAGCGCCTGCGTTAACCGAGTTGTAATTAATTATGATTATGACGATTACATCAATCCAATGGCCGGTTATATGGTGTGGGGTTTCTTTGATGATGATTTGTTTCTTGGAACCAGCAACAACCGAATTGAAGTTGAGTATCAATATGAGTATAATGATTATGCTTATCCTGTATATTTAATCACACCCATTTATCAAAGAGCGATTCCTATATTATTAGGTGAACTTCGAATCTTGTATTTATGACTCGGGTTGCTGATTCTTTGAAATGAGATTTTTAATTGCATCGGCGCCAAACCCAATCATGAAGACTGCAATTATACCACTTAACATATCCAGCTTTAGTATCTGATCTTTGGCACCTGCGAAAAGGCCAATTACTGCGATTCCAAATGCAATAAAAAATTTAAGACTCTCAAGTGCCCATCCCTTTGTTCTGGTTCTTTTTGGCTTTTGAAGTGTTATATTGGGTTCGTAATAAGCGCTATTGCCAGACTTAATTAAGTTACCACTTTGATCATAAAACCTGACTCTGCAAAATCCTTCAGTGTTTTCTTTTTTAATTGATGTTGAGGACTCTTTTGATTCCTGGATCTGTTTAGGGTTATGGCTTTTGCTGCCAGGTAATTTGAAAAGTTTAGATCGTTTTTTTTCTGAAGTAAGGAAGAAATGAGAAATTTTCCATCCTGTTTCTTTTCCGATTTCACCAAAATCCCACTCGCAGGTAAATTCTTTCCTGGCGGAGCTAACATTCAATTGTAGGTCGCTAAAGGTAACTTCCATACACACGCGCCTGTTTGGTTGAGGTTTCTCAGATGGGGAAATATTTACTGTAAATTTTACATCTTCAATGGCTTTTTTTATTTTATCAACAAATACATTTTCTTCAAATTCAAGTCTCTTTTGACGAGCAAGTTGAAGGGTATACCAGGTGCGGTTATTCAAAAAATCCATCAAGTTATCTTCTATGCCTGCCATTTTAATTCTTCGCTCTTTATATTTAATCCATGTTTCAATATAATGTCGAAGAACATACAGCCGCTCTACAGTTGAGCTGAGCCAATGATAATGTGCAGGTTTGATTTCTGCAGCATCTGTGAATTTTTTAATATTTTCCGAATTAAAGACACTGAATAGTGCTTCGGTTTTATTTCTTAGTTCTTTGCACTTTTTGTGCTTGATTAAAGCAGCATAAATTATATTTAAGTGCGACACAGATTCTGACAGGTCTTTTGCAAAAAAGGAATCCTCTTTTATCATGTTCCGCAAATTCATATCCGCAGTTTGAATTTTTTCAGCCACCATTAATAAATTACTTTCTTCCGGTACTGATAATTTTAAAATTTCTGTTGAGGCTTCCAGTAATTTTTTAATATCATCCATTTTCTTAGCAGGTGCACCAAATGCTTTTCCACTATAATCGTTAAATAATTGTGAGACGATATCAAGTTTTTGGATCAGATCGACCCTTCTATTTAATACATCAATTCCATTTTTTATTTCCTGGTATATAATTGATGCGTCAGGATTGAATGCATGAATAGAGTGTACAAGCTCTTGAAAATGAAAGCGCTCAACCCTAACACTTACCCTTAGATCTGAATCAATATACTTAGATATGGATTGGGTTTTAACTGCGATTTTATTTAATTTTTTTAATAAGCTCTGTCGTTTCGTTTTATTAGGAATAAAAAGATTTAGAAAAAGTGAAAAAGCACCTCCCAGGAATAAGATGAAAAAAATTATCGCACTTCCATACCAGTATTTAATACCGTCAGAAAAATATTTCAATCGGGTTTTTACTTTTATTACTTTGGTTGGAGATGCATATTCAATGTTACTTGATCTTCGATAATTTAAAATTAAATGACCCTGGAGGTCCTGGTCTTTAAATAAACCGGAAAGTGGTGAATTAAACAAACTATCGGGAGGGGAGGTACTTATTTCAATATAACTCTTCCTTCGACAAAGTATTCCTGTATCTTTTAAAATAAAATTGGATCCAGGTATATAAATCGACCAGTCAATATACATATTATTGTTACCATCATTTTTTAAAATTATTAATGTTGGTGTATTTCTTTGCAGTATGATTTCAGGCGAATTTGGATTCTCCGCATCAAGACTTATATTAAATGGGATATCAGTGCTTAAAACATTTATCATGGTTAAAGTATCATCATTATTATACAAATAGCACCATGCTTCGTCTGAAACTGTATATTCGGTAATTTCCAAAGTAAATGTCAGTAACTCACCCTGTTTTAATTGGTTTTGAAGGGTAGGAGATGTGGAATCAGGATCTTGAAATTTGAATTTGATTTTTCCAGGGATGATGTTTTTTGTAACGTGACTCCTTAATGATGTTGAACTGAGAAGGATGTCCATTTCTTTATTTGATTCATTTTTCAGGGTTATTATCGCTGAGCCAGATTTATCAGCTAGATCAATCATAACAACCGGTGTAGCACCAATTAATTTTAAGTCATCTGATTTTGCGATATTCAATGATAACAAGAGGAATATAAATAGGCAAAAACGAAGGACTGAAGGCCAACAAAGTGATTCAGATTTTCTCCTTAAAGCAGGTTGTAATTTCTTTTTCATTTTAGGTAATTTTAGTTATTAGCGGTTCGAAATTATTGTTGCATCTTAACATAATTATACTTATCAACACGCATTCTTAATTGTTTGGAATTGTTTATCAACAGCCATTTTACCCAAAAATTAATAATAATGATTTGTAAGATTGATCATTAAAGCTGAATTTGCATGTTTTGGATATTCAAGATAAAGGTACAAAATGATAACGCCTAAGTCAAGTAATATGAGAACGTTAGTGAATTACAGAATGAAACCAGCTGGAATATCATTAAATGATGTAATGATTTCTTTACTTTTGCGTCTTATTCTTATTAAAACTTAATTAAAAGAACTATGAAAAAAATCTACAAACTATTAACAATTCTCGCGATTCCTTCAATACTATTGCTTTACAGTTACTCAGGTGGTAGCCCGGGAGGTAAAACAGGCTCAGTTGGTGATGAAGCAAATACATGTACTGATTGCCACACGGGCACCTCTGCAGGACAAATTGGATGGATAAGTTCTAATATCCCGGAAGCAGGTTATACACCAGGAGAAACCTATTCAATAACTGCAACAGGAACACATGAAGGTGTGGTGAAGTTCGGATTTGAATTAACTGCTGAAAATGTTGGTGGTGATAAACTCGGTGGTTTCATGATCACAGATGCGGATCGTACAAAATTCACTAATGCCAACAATGCTGTAACCCATACCCAGGCGGGTAATGCACCGAATGGGAGTATGAATACATGGTCAGTGGACTGGACAGCTCCATCAGGTCGGAGAAGTGATTTTTAATGCCGCATTCAATGCAGCCAATGGGAATGGAGGGACAACAGGAGACCAGATTTATACCTCAAGCCTAAATGTAAATCAATCAACAGTAGGTATACAGGATAACTTATTAGCTGAAAAATTAAAGGTTTATCCAAACCCGGCATCGTAGTTATATTAATTTAGAAACTCCTGAAAGATCCGAATTTCGGATTGTTAATATGCTGGGTCAGCAAATGATTACAAAGAAGAACTCAAATAATTCTGAACGAATAGATATTTCTTCGCTTGATCAAGGTATCTATTTTATCCAGGTTATGCATGAAGGAAATGCTGCAACCATGCGTTTTCTGAAGAACTAAAATATTGAGAACATACTTTTAATCCGCCCTTCCTTAATGTGGTTGGGCGGATTTTTTTTAATTTTACTGAAAAACCGAAGCTATGGACAGGGTATGCCTTGAATGCGGAACCAGGCTGATGGGCCGGATTGACCAAAAGTTCTGCAACGACCAATGTCGGAATACATACAACAACCGCCTGAACAAGGATGAGTCAGCATTGATTAAGAACATAAACAACCAACTTCGTAAAAACCGTAGGATTCTGAGGGAGTTAAATCCGGATGGTAAAACAAAGGTTAAAAAGCAGACACTTCAGGCAAAAGGATTCAGCTTTAAATATTTCACCAATACATACAAAACCAAAGAGGGCAAAATTTATTATTTCTGCTACGAATATGGTTACCTGCCGCTTGACAATGATTTTTATCTCTTGATTATTTCTGAGGAAAAGTAATAGATAACACCTATCTGATCATTATATTTTCATTAACTTTTGAAAGGCTATGAAAATAAAAGGCTGATGAGTTTTTGATAAATAGAAGATTATGATGGTACGCAGGAGAACAAGATCAAAGTCATTTAATGATTGCGGGATAATGTTTTCATTTTCCTGAAACCCATTACCCAAAGGTAAACCAAAAAAGGAAGGAAGGCGAGGAGGAATAGCGGGTGTTCTACCATCAGGATAAAATCATAGATACCATGTAATAAAATAGGAATTAAGATGGCCTTGAACAAATTGAGTTGGGTGCTCTCTGTTTCAAATTTTGCAAGTGAAAAATAATATCCCATGGTAATTCCAAAAATGGCATGTGCCGGAACAGCTGTAACTGCTCTTAAGTAGCCTGTTTGTGTTCCATATTCAAAAACGTATAACACATTTTCAGCAGCTGCGAAACCTAAAGAAATGAATACGGCGTAAACGATACCATCAAATCGTTCATTAAATTCTTTATTCCTCCATATCAGGATTACCAAGGCAAGCCATTTAAAAAATTCCTCGGTAAATGCTGCAACGACAAATCCATTATAGAAGGCATAGGCATATTGTGTGGTTGCTGAATACAGGGTTGAGAAATAATCTTCTGCAAATACTATTGGAACAGTTATGATTATCCCTACTGCAAGGGCTTTTAATAAAAGAGAAATTGGCTCTTTCTCGTATTTATCCCTGACATAAATATAAATCAGAATGATAAATACAGGAGCAAGAGCCAATAGGACTAAATTCATTAAACTGCAATAAGTGAATGTTTATCAGACGATCAACCGTCTCTTTAAATGGCAGAAAAGTCATAAAGTCGGCATGGTGAACGACGTATGCTTCAGTTGTTCGTTTAACCATATTTCCTTCGCCTGCATGGGTAGCAATAATGTGGCAAACTTCAGGTGGAACACCGCACTCTTCGGCTAAACTTACACCTGAAAATGGATGGCGTAAATATTTACCATAGGTCCCCTGAATAGCTTTGCCGTTTTCATCAAGCACATATTCCAGTAATTTGGCTACATCGGCCAAAATCGCACCTGCTATCAACACATCCATATTCACAGGTAACTCACCATGGTACATATCGTTGATTGTATTACCTGCATCTTTTGCAATATGCACAACCGAACGCTTATGATCCATAAATGTGACTTTCAAATCAGGGCCACAAAGCAAGGTAAATGGAATGCGGTTCAAATCCTCAAGAGTCAATACACTTCTTTCTAGAGCGAGTTCCCATGTTTTTGCTGTCTGTTCGCGTAATTTTTCGTCTTTTATCCACTCTAACTCAGGCCAAAGGGCTAATACTTCTTTATTCATATTTATTGATTTATGATCATTAAACTGTCATTTCGACTAAAGCGAGAAATCTCCTCAGCATAATGTTGCTTCTCAGGAGATTTCTCACCGCCATCTGGTGGTTCGAAATGACAACTTTGTATTCTTATAATTTTGCAATAATTGCATCTGCCATTTGCCTGGTTGAAGCAGCACCTTTTTCAACCACATCTGCTCTACCACGCATTTTCATCATATCATAGGTTCGTACTTTTCCTTCTTCAACTACCTCGGCTATAGCTTTCCTGATTTTAGCTGCAATATCATTTTCATCAATGAAATCGAGCATCATACAAGCTGATTCGATCATGGCAATTGGATTTACAATAGAAATTTTATAATCAGCATATTTTGGAGCAGAACCATGTGTTGGTTCAAATACACCAATACCTGAATCAGGATTGATTTGTGCACTGACAAGCAAATCCCAGTCCACCAATCAGACCTGCAAACCCATCAGACACAATATCACCAAACATATTTCCGGCAACAATAACACCATAATCCTCAGGATTTTTTGTCAACCACATCATTTGTGCATCAATGTTGGTATTCCAAAGTTGAATTTCAGGAAACTCATCTTTTTGAATCTGCATGTGCAAGCTTGTACATCATTCCTGAAGTTTCACGAATTACATTTGGTTTTTCACAAACAGTGACCGATTTGTAACCATATTTTTTGGCATGATTGAATGCTGCCCTTAAAATACGTTCAGTTGCTTTCTTTGTAAATATTCTTGTTGAAACTGATATTTCATTTTTCGGTACTTCGCCGAAATTCTTTTTGAATTTTGGATGGGTCATGAGTGCATCATACACCTGCTCTGGTGGATCACTACCATTCAACACCACCGTAAAGACCTTCCGTATTTTGCCGGAAAATAGCTACATCAACCATTGGTTCTTCAATGGAATCACCCTGTCCTCGACGAATAAAATTTAAGGGGTTTCCTTTGTAAGTCCTGCAAGGTCGCAAACAAATATCCAATCCGAAATGCTGGCGTAATCCGACAATAGGACTGGAGTATACTAGGCCTTTTTCTTTAAGTTCTGGTGCCAGTTCTTCAAATGCTTCATCTTTTGGTTTAGAAGTAATAGCACCAAACAACCCAATCTTGTGTTTTTTAATAAGATCAATTGTTCTCTCAGGCAAAGGATTACCTTCTTTACACCAGAATTCCCAGCCAATATCTCCTTCAATATATTCAGCTTCAAATCCTGCAGCGTCTAATACGCGTATCGTTTCATCAAGTACAGCTCTTCCTATTCCGTCTCCCGGAAGTGCAACTATGGTTCTTTTCGACATACTATTGTATTTTAGGTTTTTGATTAAAACCACAAATTTAGAAAGTAGAAAGCAATAAATTGTTTGGAATTATTAAAAATTGAAGCGAGTTACCAACTATTTCATTAGCAAAGATTGATTTACCAATCAAGCTATTGAGGAGTGCCGGCTTTAATGAATCGCCCTGTATATATTTTAGTTGCTGATTTGGCCCTTATCAGGTAAATGCCATTTTGAACATTTCTTAGGTCGATATGGTAAAAACCTTCTTCCTTTTGGGGATTATCATCCTGATAAAGTAACCTGCCATTTATATCAAGTATTTGAACCTGATTGATTAAAGCATTGACCTGGCCAGTTCGACAGTAAATTACCTTGGTAGCAGGATTAGGATAAAGAATAAGGTTTTTAAGATTGCTTTGATAATCATTGTATCCAGGTGATACTTCTGCATTGCCATTAAAATATTCAAGTCCTCCTGAGTAATTCCCAACTATCATTTCCAGTTTTCCGTCTTGTGATATTTCTGCAATTGCTGCTGCTGTGTGAATTCCCCTGTCGAATGATACATTGGTAGTATCCAAAAGATCGCCTAATCCATCTGACAACGTAAATGCACCATCAATATTTCCATCAATATTGGTATAATAAAAAATGAGTCCGTCTTCTGAGCCAACTACCAGGTGAGTTACTTCTGAATTGTCCCTGAAAAACCAGGGTACACTATAGCCATAGAATGGATTAGGAATTTCGGTTGTCCTTACTTTTCCCAGACTATCAGTGATAAAAACAAAATCAGGGTTGGATGTGGACCCCTGATTATTGTAATAATTCAGGTTCCCACTTTCTTCGCCAATAATCAAATCGAGCAGTCCGTCTTTATCAAGATCAAATAATTGTGGTGTGCTGAAATAACCCACATCAATATTGAAATAGTTGGTGTCGGCAATTTCAAACTCATCATCTTGGTTTTTAGCATAAATTAACCTGCCAGCTTCGTATCCTGCTAAAA
Source organism: uncultured Bacteroidia bacterium (assembly GCA_963759045.1). Classification (GTDB taxonomy): domain Bacteria; phylum Bacteroidota; class Bacteroidia; order Bacteroidales; family F082; genus JAADID01. The sequence goes on along the minus strand of CAVWXM010000022.1, from coordinate 6,648 downwards.
GGTCAGGATCGCCATCACCATCAAGGTCACCAAATGTTGGTGATAAAGCGTTTTTTGAAAGACCGGATAATCCACCAAAATCATCTACCCATAATTGGAATTGGGGCTTTTGTAATGAGCCGGTATTTTTGTAATAGGCTATCATGGAAGTATAATTGGCATGAAGTCTAAAACTGTTATCATAAAAAGCACTATCGAAAAATCCATAATTACCAATAAATAAATCAAGCAATCCATCATCATCCCAGTCGAACAAAACAGGATATGCTCCCGATCCGCGGTCAATCATTTCTGATTGTAAAAAATTCTTGCTTACCAATGAAAAGAAAGGTTTGTTGTTGGCTCCGGTATTCTGATAATACCAAATGCTATTCTTGTTCTCAGAAGTTGCTAATTGTGGATCAAAGGGTGAAACCAAAAGGTCTTTTTTGTTGTCGTTATTCACGTCAATGTAAGCTGCTGCCGGAAAGGAAAAGAGTGATACAGTTTCGTTATAAGCAGGGAAAAGTGTATCGTAACTGCCAATATGTGCATTAAACTTAGAGCCATCATTCATTAATGCGAATACTCCGGGATAATCTACATCTCCAAGCAGGAGATCATGAACTGAATCCTTATCCAGATCGAGCAATAGGAATGTTGAACCTGTATGCCTGATTTGGTTTATTGCCTTAGGTTGAATTTGAAATTGATTAAAACAAGTATCGAGATAAATCTGATTCGACTCCTCGCTTTCAGCAAACAAACCCCAGCAATTTTCATGTAGTTCATAGTCTAATGAATCAGCATGCCCATATTTTTCCATCGACATATTTCGATGATAATTAACATATTGACCAAGCCCCCAGAAAGCCAGTATATCCAGATCGCCATCATAATCAATATCCACTATCCCCGGATAATCAACTTCAGTAACCAGCAGATTCAAATACATTTCACCATATAACGACTTTAAGTAGGGGGTAACGACAAGCTCAAATTTGAGTACATTCTCAGAAACATTTTTATATACTTTCATCCCGGCCCAGCCCGGAGAGTATGTGAAAATGTCAGTTTTATCATCTCCATTGTAATCGATGAAAATGGCCCAGTCAGATAATTCAGGAAGCAGATCAGTATATTCAGAATTAAAAGTATAGCTAACTTTTTCAACGCGCCATTATTGACGAAACATAATTTTCGGTTCCCATGACGGTCAAAGGCAACCAAATCTTCTAAACCATCCTGGTTAAGGTCAATACCCCCAAACTGCACAGCATTTAATCCACCAGCCCAGGGATAAGATAGCAATGAATTATCCTCATTAATAACATTTACCAAATCAGCATTTTGTGAAAAAATCATATTGCTTTCAAGAAAAAAAACAAATGAGAGTAAGAGGTGAATTAAAATGCTATGCAATTTTAATAGATTCATTTTGTTTCGATTATTACTAAACGAATGAATAAAAATAGCAATATTTGTACCTTAGATGAATAAATAAGTAAAAATGGCGAAGATACTGGTAGTTGACGATGAAAGCAGCATTAGGCGAACACTTAAAGATATTCTTGAATTTGAAAAGCACGAGGTAGAACTGGCTCCTAATGGAATGGAGGCACTTGACTTTTTCAGAGAAGAAGAATTTGATGTCGTGTTATTGGATATTAAAATGCCCGAAATAGATGGAATGGAGGTGCTGGAAAAGATGTTGAAGATAAGGGATGTGCCTATTATTATGATCTCAGGACACAGTACAATAGAAACTGCCGTTGAAGCCATTAAAAAAGGTGCTTACGACTTTATTGTTAAACCGCCCGATTTAAACAGGCTACTTATTACAGTCAGGAATGCAAGTGAAAAGAAAGACCTGGTTACACAAACTCAACAGTTAAAAAAAGAAGTTGATAAACGATACGAGATAGTAGGCGGAGCGCAAAAGATAATAGAGACCAAAGAAATTATTGCGAAAGTGGCTCCTACAACTTCGAGGGTATTAATTACCGGTGAAAATGGTACAGGTAAGGAGCTTGTAGCCAGGCAAATTCACGAACAGAGTGCCAAGGCAAAGTCACCTTTTATTGAAGTAAATTGTGCAGCGATTCCATCTGAGTTAATTGAAAGTCAGTTGTTTGGACATGAGAAAGGCTCTTTTACGTCTGCCATAAAGCAACGAAAAGGTGATTTTGAGTTGGCACATGGTGGCACACTATTTCTTGATGAAATTGGCGACATGAGTCTTTCAGCCCAGGCCAAAGTACTGAGGGCCTTACAGGAAAATAAAATCGTAAGGGTAGGAGGGGAAGTTGAAATCAATGTAGATGTGCGTGTAATTGCTGCTACCAACAAAGATTTAAAAGAAGAGATTAAAAATAAAAAATTCAGGGAAGACCTATATCACCGTTTAAGTGTTATTATTATTGAAGTGCCACCATTGAGAGAACGCAGGGATGATATTGCATTATTGGTAAAGCGATTTATTACCGACATTACCGGTATGCAGGGAAGAGCACCCATTGAGATTACGGATGATGCACTTGAAGAATTAAAAGGATATCATTGGAGTGGCAATGTAAGGGAATTACATAATGTAGTTGAAAGACTGGTGATCCTTAGCAATGAAAAAATCACAAAGGAGGATGTTAAACAATACGTTGAACCCTTGATGTTGTAAACAGCACAATTATTTCGGCTCACTTTTTGATATTACTTTATTAGAAGGATGGTTTCTATTTAGTACCTTTGCACTCCTTTTAATAAATGTTCTTTGACATTTGGGGCTGACCGGTTTTGACAGCAGGTAGAATGGATATGTAAGCATGTCGAGCAATGTGATTAAGCTCGTAAATCCGTGTCACACAATTTTTATTTGGCGAAAATAATTTTGCTCTCGCAGCCTAATCGAATTATAGTAGATTAAGCATCATCCCTGGTCTAGGTTATCGGGGACGAGACGGTTCGCAGGTGGACTTGCTTGATTCCTGCCTGGTTACGGACCGCACGTAATTTCAGGCTGGTTTCAACTTCGCTTCGCAGTTGAGATAAGATAAAGAAGATAAGGTAAAGTTTAGGGTGCTTGTTTCCTCGCTTTACTCGAAAACCAATAACAGGATAAGCATGTAGAAAGCCTGTTTGTTCCTTGTTTGGACGAGGGTTCGAATCCCTCCAGCTCCACATTTGAATTATAATTTATGAATTAAGAATGATGAATTTTTGATTCTATGTTAATATTTTAGCAGACCAACCTTATATGTGATTAAATAAATTATGAGTTCTGAAGAATTTGTGAAAAGAACACGTGAATTTGCTTTTAATTGTGTTAAGCTTTCGGAAGAACTGCCTGAAAGCAAGATTGGCAATCATATTCGCGGACAATTAGTAAGATGTGCTACTTCTGTTGCATCTAATTACCGTGCTGCTCGATTGGCTCAATCAAAAGCTGCTTTTGTTGCTAAATTAAGTATTGTAATAGAAGAGGCTGATGAGACAGAGTTTTGGATTGATTTTGCTTTAGAGTTGAGTCTATTGCCTAAAAATAATGCAAAACCCTTGATTAAAGAAGCACATGAGTTGGCATCGATGTTTATAGCTGCGCGAAAAACAATACAAAAAGCCAAATCATAAATCATCATTTATAAATCTTAATTCAAACAGGTCCCATAGTTCAATGGATAGAATGTAAGATTCCGGTTCTTATGATCTGGGTTCGAATCCCGGTGGGATCACTTTGGTCACTTCTTAATGAGGTGACCATCTTTGTTTTAGAATAATACACATTTCTGATTGGTAGGTAATTTGGAAGGTAAACACACTTCCATTTCAAACCTCGTAGGCATCGATCAGCAAAGTGATGCGCTTTGTCCAGGGGTGCTTTATCGATGAAATAAGCAAACCAAGACATTCGCATGCCCGTTACAAAGCAAAGAACGAGCTTTATTCGCTGAAGGAGATTGAAGTAACCCACCTAGTTTGTACCTTTTCTCTTAATAAGATGGATACATTTTTGGAGGGGTAGTCTTTATTGAACCGCCATGCATAAGAAAATCATGTAGGACTTAAGGTTTGAATCCGCATGTTTTAGAAAAAGGCATATATGCTTGACTTATCTGTCGCAATATCGTATCTTGTATTCCCCATCAATAAAATAAACACATGAAAACATTAAGCGGAATTTCAATTGTACTAGTATTTTTAATTCTAAATGCTTTTACTCAAAACATTAATTCTAAAGTTGCAGAATCAGAGGAATCTTCTTTTGAAGTCTACTCAGTGCATAATTTAGAAGTTAAACCAGATGTTGATTTAAAAGAGTTTGAAACATTTGTGTTGAAAGAAATCGCTCCAATTTATAATAAAATGGAGGGACAGCATCTTAGTCTGGTTAAAGGTGACCGAGGTATGCGTACTAATAAATACGCAATAATCTTAACATTTGATAACATTGAGGATCGAAACAGGATATATCCGCCATCTGGTGAATTTGTTGGCGATTTTGGTAGTGATGCTATATGGGATAAGTTTGGTTCAATGTTGATTATTGAAATGGGTGAAGCACATACGGACTATGTAATAGTGAGTCATTAATGTGACCCGTCAGCATAAAGTGTACTGATTTAGGACTAAGGTTAAGAGATAGTTCATTGCCTCACTGCCAATGAAAATGGACCTCATAAAACATAAAAATGAATTTAAGTGTTTCAAATCCTTAAAGAATTGGTTCGAGAATCGTCCCATCAGGTTCAGAAATGAATAGAAAGTCCGATGCAATTTATTGTAACCGGACTTTTTGTTTATCTCTTTTAAATCAGAAAATCGAAATATAATTTAGGTTTTTTTAGGCTATCCTTTATCGTTTTCTAAATAGAATCTGCCTGTATTTATTGTTATTCCAGTTATTCATAATTTCTCTAAAGTCATTGTATTTGTCTAAGTCAATTACTTTTTGGGTGATTTTAATATCCTTTGTGATCAATAACTTATTTCCAGTTTTTTCAATTTTAATTAATAGGTGACCTACCTCGTTGTTGATCTCAAAATTAGTAGCTTTTAATATTGGTTTTATATCATCAGGTAATTCGATCGAATATTGATATCGCTCATGAATGGTTTCCGGAATTTCCAGTGATGAATTTCGTTGGGCAGTTAAGAGGTTTATATGCCAGCTATCTAAACCATTAGTTGCATACGGCAACTCAAAACTCAGGTAAGTATTCATTTCTTTAAATGCTTCATCTTTTTTAATGTCACAATGAACATTACTCATTTCCGGTGATAACTGCACCGTATTGAAAGAACTGATATCGTTAGCGTTAATTCCTCCTGTGATTAGCTGTTTAATAGATGAGGCGTCTTTATAGACTGAAAAATAGGGGTTTGCATTGGCTTTTAATGCCAGGTTTAATTTGCCGGATAATGAGCTGGAATCACTTAGAATAAACTCCCCTTTCATAATAACACTGTTGGTGAAATTTTCTACATTAATAAACTTTGGAGTTTTTAAGTTATTATCCAGTAAAAGAATGGTTTTTTCAGCCAGGTTGTAAACCATGTTTTGTTTATCCTCTTTATGAGCAGAAATGATCACATCTCCAGTATTCTTCTGTCTTTAAATAAACTGCAAAGTCATCGAAAGTTAAAAGGTTTCCCACCTGTTCATTGTAAAGCTGCGTAGGTATAATAACAACTGGTGTAGCCTTTATATTGGCTTTTCGTAATAAAGCTGTCAATAACAACACTTTTTCCAACTTAGTACCCTGGTTACTATTCCAGGTTTTAACAGGCGAACGGCAAATAAAACCAGTGTGTTCCAATGGAATATTCAGGTTGTTAAGGTTATTGCTGATCACTTTTTGCAGTGCCAGGCCAACTGATAGTTCATCAATGTTTTCTGATAAAATGCTGCTAACGAGCTTATCCATGCCATCATTTGTTAGCAAGTTGAAAGCACCCTGCTTAACAAATTCATTGTAAACAGAAGTCATATTTATTGCGGAGCTAAATACCAAACGGGGCGCGTCAAGATGATTGTTTACCTGGTAATCATCTTTTGAAGTGGCTGGCAAATTGTTGAATGTCCATGAGTAAACCTTTTTTCCACTTTCTGTTGTTGTTGATGGTTTTCCATCAATATTCAATAAATCATACTTCAACTCTTTATCGGCAGGAATATTCACTTTGATTGTTAACTCCCGGATAGGGGAGGACTCCTGCAATTCTTCATCAAGCATTAAAGCGGAAAAAAATTCTTTTACTGAGTGAAGGGTGTAATCGAGGTGGATTACTGCACCAACTTCCAATCCGGTATGTGTTACGACCAATTCCCTGATATGATTAAAAGCCGGCGCATTATTTGCAAACCTTGGTAATACTTCATTAAATGCATTTTCAGGTGTAATTACCTTTTTTCCATCAGCCATTATGGTATATGCAGAATTGATTTTCAGGGTCTGGAATTCGGTATTGTAAACGATAAATGTTTCGCCATATAAACGATGGAATGCATAATGGCTCAACAGTTTTAATTCTTTTGTATAATGAAAGTCAATACTGCCATCCTCATTCAGGGTATATTCTTTTACAACTTTTAGGAGCTCCGCATCTGCCGCTTCATTTTGAGCATATGAGAAATTAAAAATTGAAATGCAAAATAGTATGATGATTGTCTTTTTC
>CAVWXM010000021.1:0-27121 GCA_963759045.1 uncultured Bacteroidia bacterium | reverse complement strand
ATTGGATCAGTGTTTCTCATTAATATTAATTACTCAGTTCAATAATAACAGGTGTTTCAGCAAATTTCTGCTGATTCATTACAGCTTCTCGAAATGCTTCCCAGTCCTCAGCTTCATATATTCGCTTACTTAATTTCACCTGTTCACTATAAGTTAGTGACTTTCCTTCCAGGTAAATATTTCCTTTAAAAGAAGCTGTTTCGTCTCCTGTTTCTTCATCAAAGTCAAATGCAATTAATTTTCCTTTTTGTGGCAGTTTTATGGTTTCGTTCAATTCAACCAGACGCGAACACCTGTCTCTAAATGCATATTTTCTCTCTTTTAAACTTGTACTAAAGTACAAGTGCGACATGCCTCGTTTAAATAAGTTAGCCGCAACGAAAGGTGTAAAAATGATTTCTTCATCAGTAACAATCGCATAGTCCGGAATAGTGTATTCAACAGTAATGTGAATATGCTCATCTAAATAAGCGTAAGGTTTTCCAAAATCCATTTTATTAATGATAGTCTGGGGAGCTACTTTCAACAATTCTCTTTCGATTGTTTTTTCCCATTCTGTTTTGTAATTGCTTGTAAACATTCGCCTGATGGCAGCATCGGATTGACCTTCTGCAGTTAAAATAAACTTCCCTGTTAATGTTCCATCAGAAAGTATTTCAGAATTACCATTAATCCTGAAAAAATGATTTTCGGGATCAGAAATTGGTGTTTCCATCAAATCAGCGCCTTCGGGCACTCCCATTAAATAATTTTGTTGCTGTTCAGCACTCGACCAGAGTTCTCTTAAAAAAGGAACCCATGTTGGATCGAGGATTTTGTAATTACCATTTCGTAATTTCACGACAGTTACACTGTGGTTAAATTGATCTGCAGGGATGTAATCAATTCTTGAACCTGCCATTGTCATGGCTGGATAAGATTCAAAACCTGCTGCACGCAACATAGTGATGAGCATACTTGCTTTGTCTTTGCAAACACCACAGCGGTCAGTAAAATTCATTTCTCCATTATGTAAAGTATATCCTTCGCCGGGCCCCATTGAAATTCCTGAATACCTGATTTCATCGGCGGCCCAGTGCGTGAGGAGGGAGATTGAATCCATTTCATTTTTTGCATCCAGCAGAATTTCAGTAACTTTTTTATCGATTTCAGGTGTAGATTCAAAACTGCCATAGTCTTCATTTACATTATAAAACCACAGTGATTTCGCATACCAGTCGGGGCTGGTAGATATAAGCAGTTTTGGTGCAACATCAGAAAGTGCCACCATACCGGGCTCTCGTTTTAAAGGCATGATATCCTTTTTAATGAATGTATAAACCATCATGCCGTCTATAGGTATTGCAGACGATTCAGCTGATCCATTGTAAAACCGGTATTGAACTTTCTTTTCTTCAGGGATGGCAACACTATAGTATTTGCACAGAAGTGGATCATCACTCCAAAACGGAACGATATCATAAAAGTGTCCCCGCATTGGTGGAATATATTTGTCATCATTATCCTGAAGCAGTGCATAGGTATAACCTTTCTTAAACAGAAAAACTTCTATTGCATCTCCTGGCTCAAGCCGTCCGATTTCTATCATTTTTTCCCTCGCTCCCCAATAGATCATTCTGGCAGGTGCCGGATAATCATAAACTTTGGACATATCCAACTCCTCAATTTCACCACATTTACGATATACAACTACCTTTTTAATATCAACATATGCGGAAAGCGGATCATATCCATATTTAAAAACATTGAAGTCTTTTGCTCCCTTAGTTGAGAGTATCTTATACAAGCTATGCGTCTGGTAAAAACTCAAACCACTTTCCTGCATATCTACCGAAGTGCTATCAAAAATGATGAGTAGGTTTTGGTTTGGGTAATCTTCAATACAACCAGATTGTTTAATTAAATCAGGAATTGAGCTGGAGAAAGCGAATAGGTACACAAATAAACTTACACCCAGGAAAAGGACTTTTTTAATCATTTTTATGGTTTTAAATGAGCTAGTAAAGATAGCAAACTGTAATCTGACTTCGTGATTTGATTTAAATAAAATAAAATAAGTTTGTATTAATTTGACAAATACACTTGTTTAAGATGGAGTTATGTAACTGGAATCGAATAAATTATTAGCATTGGGAATGGATACCAACTGTTAGAGTTCTGACATGATGTTTTATGCTTAGTTTTTAACCTAGCGGTTTATACGAGTATTGTTTCTAAAATGTAATGAGATTTGTAAGTTATTCTTTTGCTGGAACAAGTTTTTCAAAGGTAAATTCATCATCTGTCAATCCCTGGTCGAATTTAACATCTGAAAGAATAATTTTGGTCATATGCTGCTTTTTCAAATCAGCCATGATTACCTGCTTTGCATTCCAATATTTTCCGATTTTGACGTAATCGTAATTCGCTTCTTTAAATTTATTGTTGACCCTGTCATAGTACTCCATCTTGATAGGGTAGAAGTTTTGTTTGTTCTGGGTTACAATGATTTTTGAATAGGTCGGGTTTTCTTCTATAGGTGTTAATTCAAGCAGGTAAACATCCTCATTTGTCTCAAGGAGTTTAGGTGTATATCTTGATGAATAGGTTGTGGTTGCCATATCTTCATAGGAAAAATCGGTACCTGTAAAAGCCTGGCTTTTGGCGAGAAGTGAAATCTTTTTCGGCTTTCCAAATGCCGGCATATACAGCCACATTATTCCATCAGGTAATGATAAGGTTGCAATTCCAGCCTGAGATTCCGGTTGGGTATACCGGTAAATCTTTTTATCAGTACCTTTTTGCTTCATGGTTGCTTCACGCACCTTTTCTTTGCCAGAACTGTTTATCAGTATGATTTTTACATTTCCTTGCTTATCCTTGGCTCCAAAAATGATGTTGTCCATTTTATGCAACAATTCGTCAGCAGTTTGCGCTTGTATGTTGATAGTTATAATAACAGAAAACAATAATATTATGAATGAATAAAGGACTTGTTTCATGATTAATGTGTTTGAATTAGACATTGATGACTCCTCTTTTTCTGCTCGCCAGGATCAAGATAACTGGGAGTAAAGTGAGTGCTCCTAAACTGGAGCCAACCATACTTAGTGCAATAAGCAAACCGAAATATTGTAAAGGTACCATTTGTGAAAATACTAAAACGAGGAAACCAGCAGAAACGGATCCTACATTTATGATGATGGCTTTACCACTGATCATGATTGTTGATTCAAGCGCATCATGAATGCTTTCTCCTTTGTTTATTGAATGATTAAAATGTGTGATCACGTGGATGCTGTAATCAATTCCTATGCCTAGTGCAACGCTGGCCACCAAAACGGTTGCAATATTAAGCGGAATACTTGCAAATCCCATAACTCCAAAAAGAATGACAATAGAACCGATAATTGGCATGGTGGCATAAATACCCTTTGTAATTGATCGCATAACAATACCTACAATAATAATCACTGCTATTATTGCAATCGTCAAACTACCAAACTGGCTTTTAATCAAGCTATTATCCATGGTAACATCAACAAAAGGCATGCCTGTTACCTGTATCTCACAATCTGCGTTTGAATTTTCATTGACAAATTTTGTCATATACTCATCAAATGCAATTTTTGATTGATTATCGGGTGATATAAATTTTGAAATAATAATACCTTCATTCATGTCTTCATTGATAAACCTGTTGAGGTATTCATTCCCGTCAAGTAAAAACCAAAGTTGTTCAATCATGCTCCTGTCATCGGGGATCTGATCTCCTCCGCCAAGTATTTTATTAAGCTGTAAGATTAAATCAGCAACCGATTGAGTAGTTAAAATATCAGGACTTTGTTTCATATATTCTTCCATCCTGATCATCGTTTTTAAAACATCCGGGCTCTGCATATCACCTTTAAACAAAACAAATACTGGTTTTGTCCCACCAAATTTACTCGTCATAATATCTTCGGCAATTCGGGTTGGATTGTCCTTTTTGAAGTAATCTTTTATATCAACACTTCGCTCAATTTGAAAAACCCCTACAACACTTATCATTAGTAAGATACTCCAGGTAATAATGGTGTACTTTGGGTGCTTAAACAAAAGCGTTTTGAGTGGTGCTAAGAGATATTCCGATAAAAATGATCTCCTCACTTTAAGTGTTTTGGGACCTGAGCTTTTCTTATCAGATGAAAATACCGCAATGAGTGCAGGTATAAAAATAAGTGATAACAAACAAGCGATAAATGTGCCTAAAGCCGTAAATATTCCAAACACTTGTATCATATTAAGGTAGGCGCCAAATATGAATGACATAAATCCAATGGCAGTTGTTAGTGCGGCCAACACAACGGGTATGAATATATAGGCCAATGCAACCACTATTGCTTTTCTTTTGTTGCTCTCTGGTTCCTGGTTAATACGATTTAACACATGAATGGTATATGCACTGCCAACAGCAACAAGAATAATAGGTATATTATTGGATACCATTGACATGGTAAACCCGAGTAAGGACATAATTCCCATTGTCCAGATGATTGCAATTGCCGCGGTAACCAAAGGCAGGATAACACCTCTTGCTGAACGGAAACCCAAAAAAAGGACAATGGCGATGACGATAAATGTAATCGGAATAAGCGTAATTAGGTCATTAGATATAAGATCAGCAATTGAGGTGACCATCATGGGTGCTCCCGCAAAATATATATTTTCGTCCAGGTTCAGTGAAAGTGTTTTTTCTTTTACCTGGTTCGCTATTATTTGTATATCAGCATCATCGGGTAAAGTAAAAATGATAATGGTTGCTGTTCCATCTTCCGAGACAATTGACCCTTTATACATGTCGTTGGACAAAATGCGGTCTTTGAGTTTCTGCATTTCTTCTTGTCCTTCAGGCAAATTATACTCGTCAATTAATTTCCCAACTTCCAAACCATATTCGCCATCCCTGATATTGATGATATTGGTTAAACTGGTAACACTCAAAATACCATCCATCATTCTCAATGAATCGGTAATCTGTTTTACATGCAGGAGTACGTCAGTTTTAAAAATATCATCCGTTTCAAGGATGATCATTCCCATTTTATTTCCCCCGAACTTGTTACTTATTTGCTTTAAAAGAAGAGCATGCTGATCATCATCAGGCAATGAACTGATAACGTCTGAATTAATTTGTAAATTTTTTATCTGGTAACCAATCAGAACGGTAAGGACAAATACAGAAATGATAATTATCCATCTGAACTTTAATATGGCTGTTGCGAAATTGTTCATCTGTGAAGACTACAGGATGTTGTTTGGAAAATCAATCTTGTAAATATTACAATAGTGAATTATAAATGCAAAATTAGAAGAAAACCATTAGTAGGCTGAATTTAATAATTAATCTGATAATATTTTTTGCTTTTATGTGATTTAAAAATAATAACTATTATTTTTGGAGAATTAACCGCTTAAATCAACCTCACCCTAAAATTAATCCTGCTTACTTTTTAATGCCATTAGCTTGAAGTTAATTAGGTAATGGATTTGATGAAATGTTATGCATTTTATTGACAGATACCTGTTTAAAGGAAGACTTTATAAAAACAAAAGATTGTATTATGGAAGCAATAAATGCAAATGATTGGATCAAGATAGTATGTGCGGTTATAGTAGGAGTACTGTTTTTTTATGTTCTCAGTAGGAATAAGTTTAAAATGATCAAAGATCCGGTGAATATGATTGATCCACCGTACAGTCTTTCAAGAAGTCAGATGGCATTTTGGATGCTGGTAATATTGGTGTCACTGTTTTATGTGTGGTTTGCCAATGATCAACTTATCGCACTCGATAAAACAATATTGGCATTGATTGGAGTTAGTGCTGGTACAACCATAGGTGGTTATTACCTGGATAAAAGAGATGCCAAGAAGAGTGATGGCCCCCCACATCAGCAAACAAAGAGCAGTAATAATTTCTTCATTAATATTTGTTCTGACTCAAATGGTTTAAGCGTACACAGGTTTCAAAATGTAATCTTCACTATTTTCATTGGGTTTTATGTGATTAACGAAGTGATCAGCAAAAACAAATTTCCTGCCATTGATGGTAATTTATTGTTAATTATGGGAATCAGCAGTGCAACCTATCTTGCTATTAAACAAAGTGAGAACATGACAGATAAAAAGAAAGAAGAAGAGATTAAAGAGATTAAATAGATCCTATTTAAGGATTGATTCCATGAACCAAATAATCTTCTGTAAAATATTTTCTTAGGAAACTTTCGGTATTGCTGCACATGAATAAGTTTGTCAATTCTTCAGGCGTTTTATTAAAATGCAGCTTTTTTAAATAGGCAGGTTTCCATTTTTCATTGAAGCCAGTAAGTGGCTTGGGGTTATTGATAAATTTAATGATTTCATCGTCAATGATCGGAAATTCCTCAGCCGTACCCAGAAAATCCATCTTATTAATTGTTCCATCGAAGTCAGACCCAATGGAAATGTGCTCCCATCCTTTTGCAGGATTTTGGTTGTCATATTGAGCATATACTTCAATAATTTTATAAATATTTGCCATGATCATACTGATGAATGCTTCGCGTGTTTCTTGCTTTGAAGCAAGGATTTTTTGATGCCGGTTTGCAATTTTATTAACCAGGACCTTTTTACGGTTTTCTGAAATATCAGTAAGCAATTCGGCCTGGAATTCTTCAATATCATCCTGATCTCTTTTAATCTCTTTTCTTAAAAAATCGATCTTGTATGCCTTTTTCTTAAACGCTTTCTTGCTGGCGATCCTGCCTTCATGGAGAATGACACCTATTAATCCATCACTTTCGATAATACGTATAATATCTTCATCGTTTAATCCTAAAGTACTTGTGTTAAAGAAATTATCAGGCGATTTAAATGTCTTCTCTTCTTCTGTTCCCTTGATAAAACAATTTAGGCTTTTGGCATCACCGCATGAGGAATGCGAACTAATTACTGGAATGTTCAAACCGGTAGTTTTCTTTATTTTATCGATGTAATTGTAATATTGTTTTCGAGCCAATGGACTCATATGTTTTACATCAATCAAAACCCGTCGTGTTTTGTTCGGCTCTCCATTTTCTTCATTTGAAGAAAGCAAATCGCTGACCATTTCCCATCCTGCATCTGTAAATCCTGTTTCTTTTCCTGTTTTTTGATCAAATAAAAAAGGCAGTGATTCGCTATGGCCGACAAGCATATTCCAGAAATGGTGTCCTAATGTAATAAACAAAGGGGTATGTGATCCATCACTATTCGGGCCCCACTTTTTCATTGCAAATACATTATTACGGTATTTGTTCGTATAATCTTCAATTTGTACCAAATCTGGTTTTTTAGTAAGATCATCCGGGCTTATAGTTCCCAAAGCATGCCCGCCCTCAATCGAGACAACAATAGATACCGTTTCTCCTGATTGATAATTTGCTTCAAATTCAGCAAAGTTGGTTGCAATTTTTATTTGCTTTCCATTACACGACTTATTTACTTGAGTCAGGAGGTATTCGTATTCTCCAACAAGGTCTTTATAGTAATTTAAAACACCACGGTCTTCCTCTTTCATTAATCGTTTTACCTCTTTTAACGAAAATCCTGTTACACGGCTAACAAGTTCGGCGATTAATCTTGGTGCAGTGGTATCAGGAAGAAACCATTTGCGTTCGATTGGGTAGAGCGAAATAATAATGCCACCTACTCCTCCGTTTACAAGTTTCCCGAAATCTGATTGTGTATTGCTTGAACGTAATGAGTCAGAGATTCCCATTTTGTTAATCTCCTCACATGCAGTTTTATTAAGTTCAGGGTTCCGGTAATGCATCATAACCGAGTGGCAGTGAATGTCAGTGTATCCTTTCATGGTAGTTTGTTTTAGTTTCTATTACAATATTAATGGTAATTGTTTGTAAAATCAAGAATGAATTGTTAATTAGTTGTTAATGATACAATTATTCATGGGTAAGCCTGTTATTGAAATAATGCACTAATGCAATTTGCAACTATTCATGACAATCATCGTAAAGAATATTAACTGGTTTTCGTTTCTTCCTGGCTAATCAATCAGCAACGAAAAATTTATGCTGGTGAAACTGAAAATCTTGTGGAATAATTAAACTTAAGGCGATATTTTTTTTTCATTAAGAATCAATAACTTATGTTGAAAAGTCTGTTTATAACTATATTTCACGCAACTTTTTTTGATTACATAAGTATAATATATTTGAAACTAGTAAAAAAGTAGTATGTCAACAACATTGTCAGCATTATCGACAAGGGCCACCATCACTAAAAGTGTATTCTTCGATGTTCTAGGCCTTGTGGTTATTTATTTTATACCGGCATTGTCACATATGTTCAGTATTCCATTTTACCTTATTGAACCGATAAGATTAATGCTGATATTAGCAATTGCACACACTTCAAAAAGAAATGCAATTATTATTGCATTAACGCTACCTGTTTTTTCATACTTTTTAAGTGGCCATCCAATTCCGCCAAAAGCTTTGATTATGGCTGTGGAATTGATGTTTAATGTATTGTTGTTTTACTACTTTGCCAAGCGTATTAAAAACTATTTCGGTGCAATGGTATTAAGCATACTTGCCAGTAAGGTAGCTTATTACATGATGAAGTATACAATTCTTAGCTACGGTATTATTGAGGGACAATTATTCTCGACACCACTGTATTTACAGTTGATTTTAACATTGATCTATAGTAGTTATTTGTTTGTGGTATTTAGTCGGAAGGAAGCACCTTCAGTCTTTAAAGATCCAACTAAATTTTAAAATACATTTCCATAGTTTGTTTTTGAGTAACTGCTGCTTAACGAGATTTAAGCAGCAGTTTTTTATATGGCTGATAACTGGTGTTAGGAATATCCGCGCAAGAGAAGCAGGCACTAGCCAGGACTTTCTAGATTAGCCGTTTAGTTCTGAGCGTAGCGAAAGACTCTCATATAATGGAACACGTACTGTTCTCATAGATTGCCGCGCTTCATTCCATTTTGCGCGCAGTGGAGCGTTTTTTTATTCAGCCCACTTAATGGTGCAACCTATTGCTTTTGTAAAATTAGGATTAATTGATTTATTATCCAAAAGAGCATCAATTGCATTCGCAGCAAAGGCTTCTTCAACTTCTTTTGCTGATTGTGAATTATCGTCGATGGCACCAATGTATTTTACTGTAAAATCGTTACCTGATTTTTGCAAAAGAAAAACGTGGGGCGTCCGGCTGGCACCATATGTTTTTGCAATACTTTGATCCGCGTCCAGAAGGTAGGGAAATGTAAAACCTTTTTCTTCTGCCCTTGCAATCATTTTGGAATATGAATCAGCAGGCTGCCTGATCGAATCGTTTGGATTGATTGCAATTACAGGGTATCCTTTCTTTTTATATTTCTTATCGAGTTCGATAATTCGGTCTTCGTAAAGTTTTGAATAGGGGCAATGGTTGCATGTGAAAATCACTACAATACCTTTTGCATCATCATAATCACTCATTGATATCATTTTGCCATCGATATTCATCAGTTTGAAATCAGCAGCTTTGTCTCCAACCTCATATCCGTCAGCCATTGCAAAAAAGATTGCGATTGAAAATATGATTGTTAAAATTTGTTTTTTCATTGTTTTATGTTTTTAGTAATTATTTCATTTAATTCTTCATAATTTAAAGTTCCTTCTTTGAAAAAGTAAAAATCCTTATTTAAAATGATCGTGATTGGAATAGCACCCGACCATTGTTTATTGACTTTATCAATCCAGTTATGCTGTTTTGAATCGGCCAGAAGAATAACTTCTGGTTCAATATTGTTTTCCTTTATAAATGGTTTTACTTTTGATTCAAGGTGTGTTTTAAAATCAAGGCTAACAAGTATCATTTTAAATTTTTGATCCTTGAATTTGCTATTAGCCTGAATAAAATATGGCATTTCTTCAACACAAGGTTTGCACCAGGTAGCCCAGAAATTAATCACATAAGTGGTATCATTCTTCTTTTCTAAGATGGGTGCAAAGTCTTCAAATGATTCATAAATTTTTATATCCTGGCTATTGCCGGCGAAATAAAAACTAATTATGAGTACGATCAACAATATTTTCATGTTATTCATCAACGCAAAATTATTTAAGTAACATACAATACAACCAAAAGTGTTGTTGCTTAACTCAAGTTTAACAACTGTGTCAATAATAAGTTCAAACGATAATAGGTTTGCTACTTTGCCTGCACTTTTACAAATCGTCTGTTATTTATGTAGGCCCAAATAGCAACGAATATGATGATACCAACCGCATAATAAACAAATGTTGGAACGGGAACAGGATCACCGGCTGCATAAGAATGCAAACCTGACAAATAATAGTTTACACCAAAATAAGTCATTAATATGGAGAAATACCCGATTAATGAAGCGAAGTTGAAGGAAAAATAATTCTTCAATCCTGGGATATAATGCATATGCAGTACAAACGAATATACAAGTATACTAACCAGCGCCCATGTTTCTTTTGGATCCCAACCCCAATAACGTCCCCAACTTTCGTTAGCCCATACGCCACCCAAAAAAGTACCAACTGTAAGCATATATAAACCAATCATGAGGGCGCGTTCATTGATTGCTGTTAAATCTATTATTTTCAATTCAAGGTTTTCGTAATTCTTCTTGCTTTTGAAAATCATCAATATCAGATTTAGGAATCCTAATAGCATACCCAGAGCAAGGAAGCCATAGCTGGCGGTAATAATTGAAACGTGAATCGTAAGCCAATATGATTTAAGTACAGGTACTA
This sequence comes from uncultured Bacteroidia bacterium, assembly GCA_963759045.1. Classification (GTDB taxonomy): domain Bacteria; phylum Bacteroidota; class Bacteroidia; order Bacteroidales; family F082; genus JAADID01. Next base: position 16,338 of record CAVWXM010000021.1, on the reverse strand, counting down.
GGTTGGTGATTTCCGGATCCATCCAGCTTAAATGGGCAACCATTAAAATGATCGATGTTAAAACTGTAGTTGCTGCCAGGGTTAAACTTGATTTGCGTGAAAAAATAATGCCTGATAGCAAAGTGACCCATGCGATATAAATCAATGATTCATAGCCATTACTCCAGGGTGCATGCCCTGATATATACCATCTCATTGCTAATCCGCCTGTTTGTAATAAAAATCCAATAAATACCAATACTGAAAGTCCTCTAATGACATATTTAATGGTTTTTCGTTTATTGAATATTTCAACAAATGCCAGTATCAGCATAATGAAACCTATGAGACCGTATAAACGACTGAGGTTGTCAAAAATGTTCATCCTGTTATATGATATCTCGAGGTTTCTTTTGCTATCAGATGGTATGATTACATGCCCGTATTTATGTTGAAATTTGTCAATTCCATTAACCAACTCATTTGCTGTTTGAAAATCGCCGACAGCCACAGCATTTAAATAAGTTGGAATTACCGTTCTTATAAAAATTGAATCATCCACATTTTGATTTCTTACTTCTGATGCGGGTGAATACCAACTTTTATAGGCATCAGTTGGATCTGGGAGCACTTTTAATAATTCCCCTGTAAAAATCAGGTAACTAATATTCAATCGTTCATCAACTTTCATCAATTCTTTATCGAACATATTTCGCTGCGCAGGCTTTTTGTTGTAAGCAGCAGAAACATAATCTTTAAGTTTGTAAGAGCCTTTTGATACATCAATAAAATCGATATAGGATGCATATTTGCCATTAACCCCAATAATTTCTTTCAATTCATCATTTTTAACTTTTATCATTTTAGCCTGTTGCCATATTGTAGGTTCACTGAGCATTCCCAACAAAACCTGGTCTGGATTCATTCCTTCAAAACTATTCTTTCCCGAAAGTTTTCTGAGCATTTCACTTGAGAATGTATTGATTGGTTTTAACCTTCCATCGTGTGATTGAACCAGTAATCTCCCAAATGCATCGGCCTGTGCTTTATCTATATCATTAACCTGGCCAGCAGGGGGGTGTACATGATTATGCTGCCCGAAAACAAATGTTGACGAAAGCGATATCATTGTAATTAATAATGCAGCAACTCCCTTTTTAACACCACCATTCCTTAATAATCTGCCCAATAAAGCAAATCGCGAATATTTATTAAAAGGTGTAAGGAACATACCTATTGTCATTAGCAAATAACCTAAATAGGTAAATAAGGTACCCCAGTAGTCATGGTTTACAGACAGTATTGTGCCTAATTCATCCTTGTCGTATGAGGATTGAAAAAAGCGATACCCACCATAATTAAGTACATTATTCATAAAGATTCTGTGCGGTTCTCTGAGACTTTTTCGTTCATCAACCAGTACAACTTCACTGGCATAAGATGAAGGGCTGTTTGACCCCGGATAACGTTCGAGTTGAAAATCAACAAGTTCAAGTGTAAATGGTAAATCAATACGTTTTGATCCGTAAGTCATTTGAATATCAACACCGTTCAGTTTAAAAGAACTTACTTCACCAAAATAACCTTTGCCGCCTTTTAAAACGACCTCAGTTGATTCGCCTCCACTGCTGGCCTTAATAATAAGTGCATCATTAAAGCTCATATCGTTACCACTGTAAGTTAAATAATCTAATCCACCACTTTCGTAGTAATTTGTCAGTACAATGCTGACTATATCATTTTGGTATAATTTTCTCTGATCAAAAGAATGCCATTCTCCGGGAGTTAAAACTTCAGAAGTTCCTCCCATCATGGCCATTGAATTTAAAGTGTCGGGAGTATTGATCAGCAAATTTGCATCTTCAACTTTGATGTTAATCGCACCTTCTATAAATTTGTCAGAAAAGTTGAACGTATTTCTACCAATTTTTTGAGTTTTACCATATTCCATTGAAAATGACTGGCGTCCCATTCCGAACGAAGCAACAAACACAATATATGGTTTCCCGCCTGTTCCTGTTTCCGAGATGATTTCCTGTGCGTTTGGAACAAATTTAATGGTCTCAAAGGTGAATTTTTTACTGCCTATTTTGGTGCTTGATGAATAAGAATTAGGCCTTAAAACAGAAAGTAATACTTTTTCTTCATCATAAGTTTCAATCGTACCATCATCAAGCCAAACCTGAACAGATGTTTCATCAGAAACAATAGAATTTGATGCGCCACCTTCACGAATATGCATCGAACCTTCGTAACTTACAAAACGTGTTATGGCTGAGCCGATTAATATAATCAGAAATGCAGCATGAAAGAGTAAAAGTGTAAATTTTCGTTTACTGATCATATTATACCTGAAAATATTGACTACCAGGTTTATACCAAGCCAGAGCAATAATATATTAAACCATGTAGCATTATATACAACAGATTTTGAAGCCGGAATACCAAAATCATTTTCAATAAAAGTTGCTACCCCTAAAGATGCAGCAAACACTAAAATGAGGAAACTCATGGTTTCCATCGAGAAAAATATATTTGAAAGTCGTTTCATTGTTTTAACGTTGTTATTATGAATTCTTCTTTATTTTATTTACCAATATTTTAATTTCAGCAATTTATTTGAGATTTTTGCTACTCGTCACTCGTTTCTTGTTTCTCGACAGGTTCTTAAATTGCTATGAATTTGTTACTTTATTTTCTTTCAAGTGCTTGTAAAAATAGATTAATTTTCCTGCCAAGTTTATCAAGTCTCTCATGGAGATTATTGCAGCGTTCAGCGTTGGTTAAAGAACCAGTCTCAAACAGGGTCTCCAGATGGTCAGTTGTTTCGTCATTAGAAGCCAGGGAATATATGATAAACCTGATATAGTCCTGCTGATACCTTTTTCTACCATAACCTTCAACAATATTTGATTTTACTGACTTCATAGACCTTCTGATCTGACTACCTTCCTCATATATTTCAAGTTTTCGAAGTTCAGATATGGTCATTTTGTGGATATCAATCACTAACTCTCTTGCAATCTGCCAAATTTCTAAATTTCTATAACTCATTAATAAATTTGTTTTATAACTAAGCCAAAAGCGAGCAACAAGCGACGCGTAACCAGTAACCAGCTTCATTCTTTACTTTTAATGATCACATCAACTGCACCAACGCCAAATTTACTAATTGATGCCATTTTGTTTTCCAGATCTTCATAGTGATCCAGTTCTTTGATGATGGCGTTTTTCAAAACTCCATTTCCTACACCATGAATAAAAGTAATTTTTCGATAATCGTTACTGATTGCACTTGCCAGGGCTTTTTTAAAATATTCCAGCTGAATGTTGAACATGTCATGGTTTGATAAACCGGCAATATTTTCTACCAGCTCACCAATATGCAGATCAACTTCAGCCTCGAAAAGTGCTTTTTTGTGTTTGTCAATAAAAGGTTTCTTTTTGGGTTCTTCTGCTATTTTTGTTTGGGTAGTTATCCCGAATTTTTGTTCTTGTTCACTTCCTGAGGATTTCTCAAATGTAGATTCAGGAGCGATTGAAAGAAGCAATGCTTTTTCCTGTAATAAGGTGTTCGATTGATAACTCCCTTCTTTATAAAAACGACTAGCTTTTAGGTTAATAATAGAATGGAGTGGGAGATAAACTGCTGAAGGGTTATCCATATGGAACATCACCTGAACGATGCCATCACACCAATCTTCAATATCATCCCTCGAAATGGTATCGATTAACCATTTTGATTTTGCCGGAACCGATCCAAAATCAATTCCTTGAAGCGTATTGGCCTGTTTAAAAAACAAATTAAACAGGATATCGTAATTGGTGTGGTTAATTAGAAATATATCAATATCACCGGTAAGCACCCATTGTTGTTCGTGAGGGACAAAAGCAAAGAAAATTCCCATTTCTTCCCGAATTGTGCCCCATGGATTAATTAAAGATGATCTTTCCTCTTCTTCTGGCTCTTCTTCTTTTTGTGGCTGTGTTGACAGATGGTTTAAAAAATGCAGGCGATGGATCAATTTCATTATTTTCCTGCTGCCCTGAAATCTTTAATTAAGTCAACACTTAAAACTGGTAAGTTCAAAGCCATCATCAGTTTCAACTTTAACTAATTTGCTGTCAACAATAGCAACTACCTTTCCTCCCCCGTTTTCATTTAAAAACTTAACCTTGTCGCCTACTTTGAATCTCATCCCAAAAACTTTTTTGTAGCCTGCGAAAATAACCAAATCTGTATTCTTGACATCTATAAAAACGGACAATTTAGAACCTTATATAAATTATTATATATGATATTTATCATAAAACAATTATTAATTTTGTAGTTGATTAAATTGATAGCAAATGAAAAAATATATTTCCTGTTCTATTTTTAACGTTGTTTGTTTCTTTACAAGTCGTTAAGCTCAATCTGTTACCATTAGTGGAAGAGTAATCGATCATTAGAAAATAAAGATCCCCTATATAATGTTCAGGTTCAGGACATCAATAGTAAGTCAGGAACTTTAACAAATAGTGAAGGTGAGTTTATTATTAACGTCGATAAAACTGAACACATCGTTATTAACTTTCTCACACCTGGGATATAAGTCGGTTGAAAGGGATTTTACATTAAGTGAATCCCATATCTGGCATCACGATAATGATGCAACCTTCATCAAAGGAATTAGAGGAAGTAGAGATCATGGGTATATCTGTAAAAGATAAACCATACCGTACAGAGTATGTTGATATTACTACACTGGAACATTCAAACCTTCAGGATATTGGTGCTCTTTTACGATCTGTACCGAATGTAAATGGTATCAGGAAGGGAGCCATGGGTATCGACCCGGTAATAAGAGGGTTTAAGTATGCTCAACTTAATGTCCAGTTAAACGGTGGAGCCAGGATAGAAGGAGGGTGCCCAAACCGCATGGATCCAGCCACAGCTCATGTTGACTTAAGTGATTTAAAAGACATCAATATTTTGAAGGGGCCTTTTGCCCTTAAATATGGGGTAAACTTTGGAGGAATGATTGATTTGACTACTTATCGGCCAGAATTTTACGAGCAATATGAAACTCATGTTGATGCGATGATTGGCGGACAAACAAACCATACAGGCTTTAAAACTAAAGTTGGTGTTAATGGTTCAAATCATTTTATTACCTACAATGCAACAGCCAGTTGGAAAAAATATGGTGATTATAAAGCCGGGAATGATGAGGTTATACCTGCTTCACTCGATTACCAATCCTATTCAGCTATGCTCGGTTTTAAGATCGCAAATAAACATACAATTTATGCTGATGCAGATATATCCCAGGGTAACAATGTTGATTTTCCATCACTTCCGATGGATGAACGCAAAGACGATACAAAGCTTTTTAGTTTGAATTATCTGTCCTCTGGCCTTGGAAAATCGATCAATTTTATCCGTTTTAAAGCCTATTTATCTGATGTTAACCATGAGATGGATAACAAAAACCGTCCATTCTCTGATACTGTTGTAGCAATTTCAACTATACATGCACGAAATACTGGAGGAAAGTTTGGCGTTAACTTTAATGTTGGCCAGGCTAAAATGGAAGTTGGTGGTGATTATGAAAACATATACAAGGATGGAACCCGCTATAAGAATCTGATTATGCAGCCAATGCTTCCTTTAAGAAGCGAGGATTTATGGAATAATGCAGTAATCCAAAATATTGGAATTTTCGCTGAGTATCAGAAACAGGGAGAAAAGATTGATTGGATTGCTTCTGCAAGACTGGATATGAATGCTGCTAATTCTGATCCGTTACTAAGAAAAGCAATGAATGGTGAAGTGGTCTATGAAAACAGTGATACAGAAAGTCAGTACACCAATTTCAGCATTAGCGGTGGGCTAACCTGGCATATTGGTAGATGGAAATGATTTAATGGCTTCACTTGGTCGAGGTACCAGGAGCCCGGATATGACAGAGCGTTTCATTATTCTTTTGCCTGTTGGCTACGACAGTTATGACTATATTGGAAATCCACAACTCAAACCCGAATCAAACAATGAAATAGATTTGGGATATCGTTTGAATCGTGCTACTGCGGGTACTTTTGAAATATCAGGCTTCTTTTCATATGTCAACAATTATATCAGCACAGAAGTTGTACCACCATCAGAAGTAAAACCGCAAACCAAAGGGGTTCTGGGAGTAAAAAGGTTTATTAATATTGATCAGGCTTTTTTGACAGGTTTTGAAATCACTTACCTCACTCCGGTAAAATACAATTGGTATATAAATTTTAACGCGGCCTATACAACCGGATGGAACCCTCAGGCAGTTAAATACATTTATGAAAGCGGGCAGGTAGTTGATGAAGAAATCATAAAAAATGATCCACTGCCTGAAATACCTCCTTTCGAGATGAATTTAAATTTCGGATACAAACTGTTTAAGCAAAAATTTGTACCATCAATAAAAGTAAGGTATGCAGCAGCTCAAAACAGGATATCTGAAGCTTATGGCGAACAGAACACGCCTTCTTTTGTATTATTGGGAATCGACCTGAAATACGAATTCAATAAAACACTTACAGTTTATGCCGGTGTAAATAACCTGCTTAATGAAGCTTATTACGAGCACCTTAACCGGAGAGTAATTGGATCAAAAGCACCACTATATGAAGTTGGAAGGGTGTTTTATGCAAACCTGATTTTCAAACTTTAATCCGAATTGATATGAAAAAACTGATCATAATTATAGCTGCAATTACTTTTATACTTTCAGCCTGCACAAAAAATAATCAGGTTAAAATAACTTATCAGGCTACAGGTTCAATTTCGGAATACTCTTTGTATTATACCGATGCTGATGGGGACCTGTCAGAGGTACAGGTTATACCGCAAAGCGCTCAGGACAAATGGATATATTCATTTGCTGGAGAAGAAGGCAATATTGTTTATTTATCTGGTAAATATGCTGATATCAATTCGGGATTGAATTTGCTGATTAAGCTGGATGGAAAGATATACAAGCAAGTCTCAAACGAAGGAGATACTTTAAAATACCTGACGGTCAGTGGTGTAGTTCCATATAAATGATCGGCCAATAAATTCGACACTTGATCGTTTTATTTGCTGATTTAATGTAGTAAATTGAATAAGAGATATGAATAAAAACGGTCGAGTCTGATAAAATTTTTTCCAAACTGCTCTTTATAATTATATACAGGGGCTCTCCTCATTTCAAGCTGTAAAACTGATCCGGTTCAGCCTGATGATCAATATGGTAAAATCAGGTTTGCATTCGATCATCGAATAAACGGTGAAGCCATTGTCTTCGATGAAATGAAATACACGAATGAATCAGGTAACCAATACCTTGTTAATGAAATCCAGTATTTTATTTCAGATGTAACAATACACACACAATCGGTGAACAAGTTTTGCTTGATGAATGGGAGGATATTCATTATATAGATACTGATATAAATCAGACCAAGATATATTCTTTAAAGGATGAAATCGCACCCGGTAACTATTCAAAGATCGTATTTACATTTGGAATAAACAAACAAAAAAACCAATCACTTATGTTTGTAAATCCACCTGAATCATTGATGTTCTGGCCGGAGTTGCTGGGTGGTGGATATCACTATATGAAATTGAATGGTAAATGGCTTGATACATTAAGCCAGGTTTCCCCTTTTAACTTTCATCTCGGTATCGGTCAAATTTATTATTCATTTCCTGACTCGATAACAGAATATATTGATAATTCATTTTTGGTTGAGTTGCCAAATTCTTCATTTGAAATAAAAGCTGGTGAAACAACAGATCTAACTATAGCAATGAATATAGAAAACTGGTTCAATAATCCTAATAACTACAACCATGATGATTGGGGAGGTGACATCATGCAAAAACAGGATGCCATGAAGCAGGCTTGTGAGAATGGATGGAATGTTTTTAGCTTTGAGAAATAGTACTTCTTTGTGAAATGGAATCATAACATATTGATGAATAAGCGAGCAATCAACTTTGTCGTCCTCACGCTTATCTTTATTTTATTTTTACAAGCATCTTGTAATAAACCAGTTCAGGAGCCACCTTTTACACCTACTCCATACCAAATTGATATACCATTTGCATTTCCAAACAAGCTTAATATTCCTGATGATAATCCAATGACAGTGGAAGGTGTTGAACTTGGCAGGTATTTGTTTTATGATGGTCGCCTTTCGGGAAGAACACACCCAGACTCGCTGATGAGTTGCGCTACTTGTCATCGTCAGGAGCGTTCATTCGAAGCTGGTATAGATCATCCTGATTTTGAGGATGGACATCCGCAAGGTTTATCTGGTTTGAAAACACATCACGTTATGCTTCCGTTAATCAACCTGGTTTGGAATCATAATGGTTATGGATGGAATGGATTTCTTTATCCTGAAAACGCTGATGAGAATTTGAGGAATATCGAAGATTTTGTTCGCCTGGCCGTATTAGCGAAAGATGAAATTGATGGAGATACTGTAAGAATCGCAAGGCTATTTCAATCCATTGAAGGATATCCTGACTTATTTAGAAAAGCTTTTGGCAGTGAAACAATTACATTTATAAATATTGAAAAAGCAATTGCCCAATTTATCAGGACACTGATTTCTGCTAACTCTCGTTTTGATAAATATATGCGTGGAGAACTTCAATTGTCTCAATCCGAATTAAGTGGTTTTGTGTTGTTTACAACTGAAGAGGGAGCTGACTGCTTCCATTGTCATGGTGGTTTTGGCAATCCGCTTTTTACAACCCATCTTTTCTATAATAATGGAAAAGATAGTACCTTTTCTGACCCAATGGACCGCTTTTTAATCACCTCCGACCCAATGGATATTGGCGGATATAAAGCTACTACCCTCAGAAATATTGAGTTGCAAGCACCGTATATGCACGATGGTCGTCACAAAACGCTGGATGAGGTAATAAACTTCTACTCACATGAAGTTACCTGGTCACCATCCGTTAGCCCATTGATGCACCATGTGAACAGGGGAGGTGTTCAATTAACTCCCGATGAGAAGGCAGACTTATTGAGTTTTATCAGGTCATTATATGATGATGAATTTATTACAAATCCTTCATTTTCACGACCTCTAAAATTTCCTGATGAACAGTAAGCTAAAATTGCAGGAAAATTCTATTTTTGGAGCCTGAAACGATCACCTAAAACTTTACTGATGAATTTACACGAATACCAGGGAAAATCAATCTTACAGGGATATGGAGTATCTGTTCCTTTTGGCATTGTTGTCACTTCGCCTGATACTGCTGTTGATGCTGCAAAAGAAATAAAGAAAAAAACAGGTTCCGACAAATGGGCTGTTAAAGCACAGATCCACGCAGGTGGCCGTGGAAAAGGTGGTGGCGTAAAAATTGCAAAGACCTTAGATGAGGTGAGACAGTATGCTGATGAAATCATTGGTATGATGCTGGTAACTCCACAAACAAAAAAAGAAGGTAAATTAGTTAGTAAAGTATTGGTAGAGCAAAATATCTATTACCCTGGCCCTGAGGATGTAGAGGAATATTATATGAGTATCTTGTTGAACAGGGATTTGGGTAAAAACATGGTGATGTATTCTCCACGGGGAGGTATGAATATTGAGCAGGTTGCCGAAGAAACTCCAGATGAAATATTTACAGAGATAATTGATCCTGCAATTGGCATTACTGGTTTCCAGGCGAGACGCATTGCTTTTAATCTTGGTTTAAGTGGCATTGCTTTTAAAGAAATGGTGAAATTCGTTTCTGCTTTATACAAGGCTTATGTGGGTTCGGATTCAAGTATGTTCGAGATCAATCCTGTAATTAAAGCTGCAGATGGTAAAATATTTGCTGCAGATTCAAAAGTTACCATTGATAACAATGCTTTGTTCAGGCAAAAAGATATTGCAGTAATGCGAGATTTTACTGAGGAAGATCCGTTGGAAGTTGAAGCTGGCCGTTTTGATCTGAACTATGTAAAATTAGATGGTAATGTAGGCTGTATGGTGAATGGTGCTGGTCTTGCCATGGCCACTATGGATATGATCAAAATGTCAGGTGGTAATCCAGCAAATTTCCTTGATGTAGGTGGAACTGCTGATGCCAAAAGGGTAGAAGAGGCATTTCGTATCATTCTAAAAGATCCTAATGTAAAGGCAATTTTAGTGAATATATTTGGAGGTATTGTGCGCTGCGACAGGGTAGCTCAAGGCGTTGTTGATGCTTATAAAAATATTGGGGATATCAATGTACCCATTATGGTACGTTTACAAGGAACCAATGCCGAAGAAGGAAAAGCCCTGATTGATGCATCTGGTCTGAAAGTACATTCTGCTATTCAGCTGAAAGACGCAGCTGATTTGGTGAATACGGTATTGAGTTAGTGAGTTCTCTGACTTAAACAATAGTTTCCTTAAATATAAGGCACTTATTTACAGAGTCTCATAAACACACACCATATCAATTATAGAAGAGTAATTTTATGCAAAAATTACAACTTCTATTTTTTTGCAGAAACTGTTTTTATCGTTCCACTAATAGTTGCAGGAAATTTTTGTCCATTCTGGTCGATGTCAAGCTCAATTTCCTGGTCAACGCTTGATTCAATTAACCATCCGGTATTCACATCTACAATCATTTCTCCCTTTTGTGTTCCATCCATTTTCATATCCATATCCTGCATGGTATTTGCACTGATGGTTCCATCAAATTGAATAGTAGCTGTTTTCCCGGTCAATTTCAGCAAGGTATATTTTGCATGCATTTTCATGTCGCTTTCCTTTAACGGGAGCAATATCCGTTTCCCAGCTATCACCAACTTTTACAGCATGATCAGGATAAACACCGTATTGAGCGCCAGAATTAAGGTTGTCAGCAAGGTCATCATTCTCAGTTAGATTGCCCATGTCCATTCTGATTACATTACCCCTAATATCCATCACCTGGGTATATGATTTACCAATTACCATTCCCATAGATTCAGCAATTTTAGCTGCCATTGGATTTTGCGCAGTTGCCGGATCATCAGAATCGTACGTTACCGTCATGCCAAAAATACCCTGTGTCATTTTCACTCTATTTATTGTAGACTCAAGGGTGACACTATCAGGTGTAACCACATCAACCAAGGTGGAATTTTGAAATGTTATAAGAACATCTAAAGCCATTGTTTGACCATTGGTTTCAAATACAACATCCTGATCAATATCAATTACATAGTTGTATTCATCTCCCTGATTTAGCACATATTTCAAATCAACACTTTTTTGTGCATTTATTGCGTTTGAAAATAAGGCAATTAAAAAGATTGCCGTAAGAAAACTAATTAAAGATTGTTTTTTCATATTTAATAATATTGATTAAAAAGGTTCTTCATCGGTCATATCATTGAGTTTGGATGGCAATGTAAAGCCCTCCCTTACATCTGGAGCATTGATATTATTAGAACGATGTTCATTAAAGTCTTCGAATTTAGCAAAGGTGTCAACAAATTTAAGCCTGACATCTCCTGTTGGCCCATTCCTGTGTTTTGCAATAATCAATTCAGCAAGGCGATTGGTTGATGTACCATCCTCCATCTCATGCAAACCATAATATTCCGGTCTGTAAATAAACAAAACAAGGTCAGCATCTTGCTCAATAGCTCCTGATTCGCGTAAATCAGAGAGAATAGGTCTTTTTGATTGTCCGGGTCTGTTCTCAACTGCACGACTTAGCTGTGAAAGGGCAAGAACTGGTACATCAAGTTCTTTTGCAAGCGCTTTTAGCGAACGAGATATCTGGCTAATTTCCTGTTCGCGGTTACCTTTGTTATCAGCACCTCCCGACATCAATTGAAGGTAGTCTACAAATACCATCTGAATATCATGCTGTTGTTTTAATCTTCGGCATTTAGCCCGTAATTCAAAAATGGTTAATGCCGGTGTATCGTCGATAAAAATCTTTGCATCAACCAATCCCCGGATTTTCGTGTGTAACTGCTCCCACTCATGATCAGCCAGTTCTCCTTTTTTCAATTTTTCAGATCTCAATTCGCTTTCACTGGCAATAAGCCTGATAACAAGCTGAATAGCTGACATTTCTAATGAAAAAAAAGCAATAGAGCGATCAAATTCAACAGCAATATTTCGTGCCATGGTCAAGGCCAATGCCGTTTTACCCATCGATGGCCTTGCAGCGAGAATGATAAGGTCTGATTTTTGCCAGCCTGTGGTAATCCGGTCCAGATCAACAAATCCTGATGGGACACCACGCATATGTGAATCCGAATCCCTGGCGGCCTCGATATCTTCAATAGCTTGTTTAACCAATGATTGCATATCCTCAAAATTTCTCCTGAGGTTTGTTTCTGAAACCGAAAACAGGTTCTGTTCTGCTTTGTCCAATAAATTGAAAACATCTGTTGTATCCTCAAATGCTTCCTTTATAATGTCAGAAGAAATATTTATTAATTCTCGTTGGATGTGTTTTTGCAGGATGATCCTTGCATGATATTCCACATTCGCAGCGGAGGCAATTCTGCTGGTAAGCATCGTAATAAAATAAGGTCCGCCAACCATTTCCAATTCGCCAACATTTTTTAATTCGTTGGTAACAGTAAGTATGTCAACCGGTTCTGACTTTCCAAATAATCGGGCAATTGCAGCAAATATTTTTTGATGGCTTTCTTTATAAAATACTTTGGCTTGCAGAATATCAATAACAGACGAAACTGCATCTTTTTCAAGCATCATAGCACCTAATACAGCTTCCTCAAGATCAACTGCCTGTGGCGGTACTTTACCATGTTCGATATACTGTTGTGAAAGGCTGTTTTGCTGTGTTACCGGTTTCTTTTTCCTACTTTTTGAAGTGGCTTCATCCATGGGTTCAAAAATACAAATAATGAAATGCTCGATTAGGGATGTTGAAAACTATTTTTTGCGGCTGATTTTGTGCAATGTCCAATAAAATCGCAGGGATAAGGATCATGACATTGAGGCCCCATTTCTATTTTAGGTGAACTTTTCAACAATAATGTTTCTTTTTCTCTGATTACCTGCTCTTTAATATAATCCTGCAAGGGTAAAATACGGTCAAGAACACTTTCTTTGATAAACAATGAATCTAATTCTTCGTAATCTTCAATCTTCTCGTAATCTAATTCACTGCTCGCATAGACTAATGTAAACTCATTTAGTTGCAATCCTGAGTTGGTTATCACATAATATTGAAAGGCTGCATCGAGAATATAGGTATCTGATATGCTATAAGAGCTCTTTACTTCATATGCATGCCATCCGCCTTCTTCATTAATTAGAATGTCGAGTAAAATAAGCAGCCTGTCATACTGAAAACCTGCCTCATATAATATATTGAACGAATTGGTTCGGATGGCTTCCCGAGTTTGTGATACTGCTTTTTGATAAAGTGCAGGAGACTTAGGTCGGAAGTCAGTTCCACCCGGAAAAATATTTTGGGCAAGTGAACCTACTTTATGTCCGCGCCTGAATTTTGCCAATTGTTCAGGACTGAGTTTATCTCTGAGAAATGGTCTTTTTTTATTTAGATATAGTGATTTGAGGCATTGATTACCCCTTATAAAAGTTGATTTTGATAATAGGTGTTTTTCCATTTATTAGAAATAATATAAATCAGATACCGCGGGCTAAAGTCCGCGGTATCTGATTAAAATAGTTTAGATTACTTATTTTATTAATACATACTCCTCTTTAATCATAGGTATTCCCATATAACAACGTAATAGTTGTGCAATGGTTAACACATCTTTTTGACAATATTCAACAATTCTTTCCAGGTTTTTTTCTTCCCAGTAAACCTGGCCAACCATGCTGCCATCAATGTCATCTTTAGGTGTCGGAATATCAAAAATTGCTGCTAACAGATCAAGTGAGGTATAATGTTTATAATCGCCAAATTTCCATAATTCCATCGTATCAAGGTGGCGAACTTCCCAGGGTTTTTTCCCGGCAAGGTTTAAAATATCCGGTAATTCGATATGATTAATGAGCATTCGCCTTGCGATATATGGAAAATCGAATTCTTTCCCATTATGGGCACAAAGCAAATATCGGCTTCCCAGGTAATGTTTGTTTAAAAGATCTGCAAATTCCGTTAAAAGGATTTTTTCGTCATCCCCATAAAATGATTTGATTCTGAATTCGTTACCGTTGGCGAACCCGCATGAGATACAAACGATTTTGCCAAATTCAGCATAAATGCCTGCCGATTTGTATAATTGATCAGCAGTTGAATCAGGGTCATTTCGTCTGAGTAATTCTGCTTTCTTTTCCCATAAGGTTTTGAACCTTTCCGGTAATTGATCAAAACTGGCAAAAGAAGATACGGTTTCGATGTCGAGGAACAATACATCGTCTAATGAAAGGTCTTTAAGCATGATCGATAGTTTGATTACAAAAGAATAAAATAATATTACATTTGACTAAAATAGCAATAAAATTTTGAGAAACGGGTATATTTTATCGTGGATATTGATTCTTTTAATCATATTTACTGCATGCAAAAAGCAAGCGGATTATACAGCGCCTATAATTGAAATTTTAACACCAACATTTAGTTCAGTGTATAACTTGCCCGGCAAAATGTTTGTTGAACTAAGTGTAAGCAGTGAATACAATATTAAATTTATTAGGGCCAGTGTTGACAACAGCGATTTAGCCCCGATTTTTGGAACAAGTTTTTTCTACCCGGAAGATAAAAATGCGCAACTTGCATTTAGCCTGGATATGGATGTTTTCCCAACAACATCTAGCGCTCCATATTATCTGCATATTGCTGTTGATGATGGCATAAAATTATCTCATAAATATCTTGAAGTTATTTTAGTAAATGCACCATTGAAATACCAGGGGTTTAATCTGGTCACCTACACCAATAAAACGCACATTAGCTGGTATAATTCAAATAATGTTGAACAAAAAACATATACTTTAAATGGAAATGTTGGAGATGCAGCATCTTCAATTGCAAGCCAGTTATTTTATATTACAACAACTATCCCTGATAGGCTTTATGCCTTTAAGCAAGATAATCTTGAAATAAAATGGGAGAAAGAACCAGAAATGCCATTTCCTTATTATACCGATTTAAAAGTTGATCAAAATTTCCTGTTTGTGGGATATGGGAATGAAAGAATAGACGCATTCGATGGTCAATCAGGATTTCTTCAAATTGGCACGCCAATATTGGTTGATTCAGTACCAAAAAAAATAGGGGTAGCTGACAGTTTTTTTATTGGGTATTTTGAAAAAAGAACAGGAGTGGTTAAAACACTGGTTTCTTTTTATTTAGCAACAGGAGCTACCTATAATAAGCTGGAAACAGATATTGAAGTGCTTGAATTTTACCCAACAGGGCAAACGAATATATTGGATATAATTGGAAATAAAAACGATAAAGGATATGTTGCAACCTATTATTTCGATGACAATAAATTGAAGGATTTAATGGTGTTTGAAGAAGGACCCTTCAGCCATTCTTCGAGGCTTAGTGAGGGTGTTTATATGTTGAGCATTGAAAATAGGATTTATAAACTTGATAAAAACACCAACACATTCAATTTGGTTTTAACACTTATATCTGATGTTGTAGATATACAGTTTGATCACATTAATCAGCGTGTATTTGTTGCCCAAATGGATGGTATAGAGATATATTCATACCCGGGTCTTCAACAGCTAGGTTCAATTTTATCTGATAAGTCGGTTAAGGCAATTAGGCTTAGTTTTGGTTATTAATACCTGAAAATCAAGCCAACCCTCCAAATCCTGGGAATATCGAAATGGGCAGGATTATTCAAGTGCATTTGGTAAAGCAATCTGAAGGATTCTGGATTTTTCTGGTTTGCAATATATTTTTGCCAGACCGGATCGTTTAAAAATCCATCATCATCAGGCAGCCCGGTTTTAGAATATACTTCAAAGGAATTTTGGGTGTTAAAAAGATTCTCTACAGTTAAGTATATATTAATAATAGCTTTTGATGCGATGTGAAAATCTTTCTGAATATTCAGGTTGAATAAGTTAAAATTAGGCGTTGTTTTAATTCCTGTCGCACCATGGGTGTTTTTATAGTAATATGGTGTTCCTTCTCTAAATTGATAAAAAATGCTTGCGCTGAACCCGCTTAAAACTTTATTGTTTCCCCAAACAGGTCCTTTATAATTGTCGCTATCTCCAAAACGATATCCTACTTGTGTATTGATAACCATTGCGGAAATTTCAAAGAAGTTTTGATCAGACTCTTTTGGGAATAGCTTTGTCAGATTAATACCCCCATAAAATCCGGAATTTAAAAGATTCACATATTTAATTGAGGCAGCTATCCCCTCA
>CAVWXM010000020.1:0-46207 GCA_963759045.1 uncultured Bacteroidia bacterium | reverse complement strand
CGACCCGCAGCCCCGGCGTGGTGGGCGCCTGGGACAGGAACATGGAGCCGAACTTGCCGGCGCCGATGAGTCCGACGCGCACCGGTTTGCCAACCTGTGCGCGCTGCAGGAGATCCTGGTGCATGAACATGTGCGGCGTTCCTCAGGCGGCGGCGCTGCGCGTTGCGACGAGCTCGCGCAGGCAGTCGTCCGCGCAGCGGCTCGATGGCGGTGAAGTCGCGGTGGGCGATCCACTCGGCGCGCTTGAAGCGGCGGATGTGATTGTCCACGTGGCACAGCGACAGGTAGACGATGGTGCGTCCCAACGGGCTGATGTTGGGCGGGCTCGCGTGCACCAGCAGCGACGAGAACATGAGCATGCTGCCGGCCGGGCCGGTGGGCGCGACGCAGCCGCCGCGCTCGGCCAGCTGCGTGACCGTGTCCCGGTCCAGGGTCCACAGCGGATAGCTGGTGGTCTCCAGGTCGTGGCCGGCCTCGAGCACGCCCTGCTTGTGGCTGCCCGGAATGAACAGCAGCGGACCGTTGGCGGCGGTGACGTCGTCCAGGAACACGGCGATGTTCATGGCCCGCGGCTCGGGCATCTCGTCGTCGCGCTTCCAGGTGCCGTAGTCCTGGTGCCACTGCCACACCTCGCCGTCGAAGGCGGCCTTGGCGTTGACCTTGTACTGGTGCATGTACACCGGTCCGTCGACCAGCTGCATCACCGGCTCGATGAGCCGACTGGAAGTAACTCTTCAATAACCTCAGATGTGCTTTCTCTATCGGCACATCCGTGAAGTAATCAGAACAATAAAAGCTGCAAGATATTTTAATTGGTTGCGATACATAAAGAACGCAAATGTAGAAAATTCGCCTTTCATTCTATGCTGTGAAAAGACAGAATCAAATAAATTATTGAAGTGAATTCAATTGATCATCGATTTATTTTTCATCCATTTCATGGCCTCCCGCTCGCTAAGCCCTGAAAGAGAATGATTCTTAACAAATTGAATAACATACTCGGGATCTGTTTTTGAATACTCTCGTAAAGCCCAGCCAATTGCTTTTCGAATAAAGAATTCGTCTGAATCGAAAGGGGTGAATAAATGATTCCAAAAGGGAAATATTGGTTTTTGATTTATACTTTAACTGGAACAATAAACAAGTTCGCTGCAACCATATATTTCCGGAATTCATCCATTTAGATGTTATAAGCTCAATTTGGTCAGGAAACTTGAGAAAATAAACTCCAACAAGATTTGATGCGATATAATCAACTGTATCCCACCATGATTTGTGAATAATAATATATTCGTAAAGTTTAATGCTTTCTTGTTCAGCTTCTTTCGCCTGTTTGCCAAGCAATTCCATTGCAAAATACTGGTATTCGCGTTGAGGTGCCTGCCAGCAAAATTTTACTGTTTCTTCAGTGTTGTTATTGTATTTAAAACCATGGTTTTTCCAGTGCGTTTTATATAGTTCTTTTCTTTCAGGCGAACTGATTCCAAAAAACTCAAAGCGATCCTTCATGTATTTTTTCATTTGAAGGGCATACTTTGGATTAGCATTGTTTTCAAACGCTGTGATGAGATCAATTAAATATTCAGGAGGTTTCATAACCGTAAACCTTGTTAATTGGTAAAAACCAGTTTGCGGATTGCAAGCAATTCACGGCCTTCATGCACACGAATAAAAACAACACCGGTAAAAGAGAGTTCATTTTTCCATTTCCAGGATTTTGATTTGCCATTGATCGAAAATTGATCAAGCAATGCACCTTTTGCATCATAAATGGTGATGTTGTAATTACCTCTTTCAGCAAACTCAAAATTCAGTTTGCCACGTGAAGGATTTGGATAAATGTTTACAATATTGTTGGTTTCCAATTCATTAGTACCTACTACAGTTTTATCCCAAACGGCCAAAGTATACTCACCTTTAAGTAACTCATCTGTAATGATGTACCCAACATTCCAATTGCCAACACTTGTGTGTGGGGTTTCATGCCATTCATGGGATGGGCTCTCGCGGTAAAGAATAATAACCGAATCATTGTCTGACAAAATCAAGCCATCATCAAGATAATTTGAATAATCATAAAGAAAGCGACCCTGAGCCTGCATGTTTTCCGGAAAAACACCCTCCACCTTCCAATGTCTGTATGGCGACAATCGCAACCCCTCAATATATGTTTTTAGGCTATCGGGGGCTACCCAATTATGTGTTATCCTGATTAAAGCTGAGTCGGCGAGTTCGTTGATAATTACACGTGAATAGGTGTCTGGAAACGTGAATTCTTCAGGTTCGTTAAAGAACCGGTAATTGTCAGTGGTGGCATCCCCGATTTTTTCAAACAAATCAAGAAACACTTCCAGCGGATTAAAATCAAGATATTTAACAGCGTGACCGGTTTTACCAGAAAAATGAATAGTATCAGTTGACATTTTAAAGGATTCATCAACAAAAGTTACTTCCAGGATATTATCTTGCGCAAGGTAATCAGCACCTTTGTATTTCTGGTTTAACCAGATGTCAACCATAAATTGAGCATTGCCTTCAGTAACCCTGGTAGAGTCAATTGAAAAATGTGGTGTTCCGGGGGTCATTATCCAGGCATCGAAAAACGAAGTCATATTAATTCCCGTATAATCAGTCAGAAAATCCCGCATATCTTCTGATGAAACAGATGTGTATTCAAAGTGCTTGAGGTAAGCAGTCATGGCATCAAAGAAAATAGAATCGCCAAGGTAACCTCTCAGGGTATTGGTAACCGAACCACCCTTATCGTAAGCATGACTGCCGTATGTATATTCTTGTGGAATATTGTTTAACGGGTAATAACCACCATCCACTTTATGGGTTCTCCTGAGCACCTCACGATGCTCATGCCTCATCATTGCAATAAAATCTTCATAACTGTAAATGTCTTCCAGGTAACTAATCTCACAAAAAGTTGCCCAGCCCTCATTTAGCCACATATCTTCAGCTGATGAGCAGGTTACCATGTCACCAAACCACATATGTGCCAATTCATGTGTATAAAGAGATTCGGAGCCGGTATTCCCGTTAATTGCTGAATGCGGATAAGCAATATTTGTAGCGTGTTCCATTGCCCCGATGGCAGTGCCGGTATAACCAACCCGGCTGAAAGGGTATGGGCCAAACCGGTCTTCATACCATTGTATAATTTCCTTTAAATGAATAAAAGAACCTGCAACTTTATCTATTTGTACGGGACGGACATAAATTTGTATTGGTATGGTATCTTCCAAACCAATATATTCATCAGCATACAAAAGATAATCACCAACCGCAACTGACGCAAGGTAAGTTGGAATGGGATGTGCCATTTGCCAATGCCAGGTTTTCGTATCCATTTCCATCCATCAGTCGTATCAATCAATGTTCCTCCACAAATTGCCTTTTTGCTATTCTCAACTGTTACAAAAAAATCGTAAGTAGCCCTGTCAGTAAAATCATCAATACAAGGAAACCATGTTTTACCAAGATTATGCGGTATCGATTCAAAACCCACTCCAAGGTTAAATGCGTAATCTCCACTGAAATGAAATCCACCCCAGGATTCGTGAAATGGTTTACCATTATAAGTAATTTCCATGGTAATTGTATCATCAGTATCAATTGGTTCGGGTAATTGAATTCGAAGGATTTCATTTTCATGTGTAAACGAATGCGATTCATTATCAATTGTTACCAAATCAACATCAAGATCCTTGAGTTGAAGAGGGATTGTTTGTAATGCATCAACAAGAGGAGTTAAAGTAATCCTGGTAATACCTTCTATGGTTTGATTATTTGTGTTTATTTCATTTAAAATAATATCGTAATGAATGGCATGAATTGTATCGCCAATACCATTATTTATTTTCTGAGCAGTTATTGTAGTTGTTATCAAAAAAAACAGCCCAAGGATTATATATCTCATCGCATTTTAGTTAATGATAAGCAAAAATATAGATTTTATCATGAAACTATGGCATTAAAACCCTGTCATAAATGAATGAAATAAAGCAGAGCAGATTATTCACCGTATATCTGTTCGGATATGAACATTCAATGTATTTAACTGAACAACAACATTTAATCATAAAAAAGGTTAATTGTGAACAAGCTTGACTGTCAAACGTTTAATTTTATGGCACGTTTTTAGATAAACCAATTGTCATAATACCAAAAAACAAATCAAATGAACAAAAAAGCCTTTCTATTGCTCATACTATTAGGCACTGGTTGTTTTTAGTATAAACATTGTAGCACAAGAATTGTGGTCGCTCGAAGAATGTATTGATTATGCCTATGAAAACAATATTCAAATCAAGCAAAGTCATTCTTGAAGTCGAAACTGCAGACAGGGATTTACAGCAAAGCAAAGTAAACCTGATCCCCTCGTTTAATGCCTCTTTAGGCCAAAACTTCGGATGGGGTAGATCTCCGACCCTCAAACAAATATCTATACTACGCAGCAGTCAAACCAAACTTTTTTTGGAATTAATTCTGAGTAACTCTATTTAAGGTTTGCAGCAAGTAAATAATATTAAACAAAGACACTTTGATTATCTGGCCACGAAATACGATTCAGATAAGATAAGAAATGATATGTCATTGTATATCGCTGCATCCTATCTTTCGATCTTGTTTAATCTTAGAACTTGTCAATAATGCCCAACGCCAGGTTGACATTATCCAAAGAACAAATTGACCGAACCGAAAAACAAGTTGAAGCGGGTGCATTTGCCCGTGGAAATTTATACGATATTCAGGCACAAGGTGCAAATGAGGAAGCAAACCTAATTAACGCAAAGAATAACCTGATGCTTGCCGTATCTCGATCTTAAGCAATTATTGATCTGGAGGCATCAAAGAAATTTGACATTGAAAAACCCAAGCTGGAAATTACAGGTACGCCAACTTTAATTCCTCCGGAAATGATTTTTAATAAGGCGCTATCAATTATGCCTGAAATTAAAAGTGCAGAATATTCAGTACAAAGTGCAGAAAAAAATCTGGCAGTAGCCAAAGGCATGAATAGTCCACGTCTTATACGCCTCAGGTTCTTATGGCACTACATTTTCTGATCAGATACTTGAAATTATTGGTTATAATGAGATTGGTGATAATCAGAATTCCGATTTATGGAGGGACTGAGCCCTTTGGAAACCAATTTACCAACAACAGAAATGGTATGTTGCTATTTGGCCTTCAGATTCCAATTTTCAATGGCTATCAGGTAAAAACCAATATGAAAAAATCGAAAATTTACAAAGAAGCCGTTGATTTAAACCTTGAAATTGAAAAAAACACTCTACGTAAAAATATCGAATCGGCTTATGCTGATGCAGTCGCTGCCTATCAAACATATATAGCACGAAAGAAATCAGTTGATTCATTTGAAGAATCTTTCAAATATACCGAAGAGAAATTTAATGTTGGAATGGTAACTTCTACTGATTACAACGTTTCAAAAATCCAGATGAACACAGCAGAGTCGGAACTTGCATCTTCTAAATACGATTACATATTTAAAGTAAAAATTCTTGACTTTTATTTAGGAAGAAGTTTAAGCTTATCTGATATTGCTGCAGTAGAAAGTGAATAATTTTTATTACAGTCTCGGGAATTAAAATTAATTTTAAGGTCTGAACTAAATCACCAAAAAACTTCCAGAAATGACAAAGTCACGAAAGAAAAAAATGTGGCTGATCATTGCATCAGCTGTTGTCCTTATAGTTTTAGTTGTTCTCGTTATTAACAAAAGTAAAAACACAAAAGCAACAAAAGTAGCAACTGAATTAGCGGAAACACGTACCATCATTGAAACTGTTTCTGCGAATGGAAAAATACAACCAGCTAAAGACATTAAAATAAGTCCATACATTTCAGGCGAAGTCGTTGAATTGTATGTAAAAGAGGGTGATTTTGTTGAAAAGGGAAAACAACTCGCAAAAATTGATCCTGAAATATATATCACGATATACGAAAGAATAGAAGCTGCGTTCAACACTGCCCAGGCAAATGAAGCGAATTCAAAAGCGCGCATTTCGCAGAGCAAGGCACAGTTCACCAAAGCTAAGTTAGATTATGACCGAAGTAAGACTTTGTTTGATAAAGACGTGATTTCTCAATCAGATTTTGATGCTGCAACTTCAGTTTTCCAGGTTGCTGAGGCTGATGTTGAAGCTGCCAATGAAAACTATAAATCGGCAAAATTTCAGGTTAGCAGTGCAAGAGCATCATTAAGAGAGGCAAAAGAGAACCTGGACAGAACGAGCATATTTGCACCGAACGACGGAACAGTTTCAAAACTTGGTGTTGAGGTAGGAGAAAGGGTAACAGGAGCATCACAATTTTCAGCAGGGACAGAGATCATGCGTATTGCTAATCTTGATGTACTCGAAGTAAATGTGGAAGTCAACGAAAATGATATTGTACGGGTTAGTTTATTTGATACAGCTATCATTGAAGTTGATGCCTACCTCGACAAAAAATTTAAAGGTATTGTTACTGAAATAGCGACATCAGCAAATACAGTAGGGGTTACCGCAGACCAGGTCACCAATTTTGATGTAAAGATCATGATGCTCAAAGATTCGTATGAAGACCTTATCAAACCTAACAGTCCGATTCCTTCGCCATTCCGGCCGGGTATGTCAGCCACAGTTGAAATAGAAACTGAAACAGAATATGGTATTTTAACAATACCAATCCAGGCCGTAACTACACGTGCTGACACTTCGGGACGGATGAAAACAGCCCGTGAAAAACGGGAAGAAAACAGATCAGGTGATGATTCAGAAAAAAGTAAAGATGAAGACATCAAAGAATATGTATTTCTTTATCAGAATGAAAAAGCCATGCTCACCGAGGTAAAAACAGGCATCCAGGACAATACTTACATTC
The DNA here is from genome assembly GCA_963759045.1 of uncultured Bacteroidia bacterium. Taxonomy (GTDB): domain Bacteria; phylum Bacteroidota; class Bacteroidia; order Bacteroidales; family F082; genus JAADID01. The sequence continues at coordinate 39,310 of CAVWXM010000020.1, read as the reverse complement.
AAATTACAGAAGGTGTTGAAGAGGGAGATGAGGTTATAATTGCACCTTACCGTGCAGTTTCAAAAATGCTGAAAAACAGGGATTCTGTTGAAAAAGTTAAGAAGGAAGAATTGTTTAAAGAAGAAGATTAAATCAATTCATCCAACCTGAAGGCAAATTTTCAAAACTTAATCATTTGGCGATTATCTTAAATATTGAAACAAGCACAAGTGTATGTTCGGTTGCACTTTCGGTTGATGGTGTGGTTAAAGCAATAAAAGAGTCGCATATAAAAAATGCCCACGCCGAATCCATAACACTATTTTCGGAGGAAGTCATTAAAAAAGCAGGATTTACCTTCAATAATCTTGATGCTGTAGCTGTTAGTAAGGGGCCCGGCTCATATACCGGTTTGCGCATTGGCGTTTCAACAGCAAAGGGTTTTTGCTATGCCTTAGATATTCCGTTAATTTCGGTGAATACTTTAAAAGCTATGGCATTTGGTATGATTGAACAGCTTGATCAGTATGAAGGCTATCTGTATTGCCCGATGATTGACGCAAGGCGGATGGAAGTGTATACAGCGGTTTATAATCATCGCCTTGAATCCTTGCTTGAAACAAGAGCTGAGATAATTGATGATCATTCATTTGAGGAATTGTTGTTAAAAACCAAAATTATTTTTGGAGGTGATGGTTCTGCAAAATGTAAAACTGTTTTAAGCCAGAATAAAAACGCATTGTTTATTGATGAGTTTTACCCTTCGTCTGCGTTTATTAGCATACTTGCCGAGGAAAAATACAATAACTCAACGTTCGAAGATGTTGCTTATTTCGAGCCATTTTACTTGAAAGATTTTGTGGCCGGAATTCCAAAAGTTAAAGGTTTAAAATAATCATAAAAAAAGCTCCGCCTTTATTATAAAGACGAAGCTTACTTTCGAAAACTAAATTACATTAATTAACGACTTGTATTTTCCTTGTAATGATTGAATTGTTTGCCTGGATGCTTACAAAATACAAACCACTTGTCATGTCATTAACACTTATGGTAGCATTGTGATTGGCTTTAGAGGCAAAACCATATGATGTTGATTTAACAATACTGCCTGTCATATCAAATACATATATATTTACATCTGAATCTTCTGATAAGCTAAAATTCAAATTGATTTTATCTGTTGAAGGATTAGGATACACCATTACTGATTCGTCCAAAATACTATTTTCCCGAACCGAAGTTACAACTGGTAACTCAACCAAATCTCCTCCGGCTGGAAGGGCTACCCACAATCCGAAAGCAGGACCATTACTGTTGTTGTTAGGAAATAAAAATCCTGATGCTACAGTAACCAACGCTGCTCCATCAAGTCCCAGAGAGGACAGCGGTGCTTCAAAAACAGCAACTGTTACAGCACCTGTTTCATCCTTAATGGTTAATTGGTAATCATTTGTCGGCAATTCAAGGTAACCCTGGAAATCACCATACATGATGTCATCAACAATAGTACCGGCACCTACACCAGTTTCTACAACATCAACAGTAGGCGCATCAGTCGAACCATGGAATACAAGTACATCAGTATTTCCGCTCATCGAGGCTTCTTCACGACCCATTCCATTTACATAAATGTCAAATGGTGTTGCAGGATCGTAACCATCAGGGCTAACGATTCCGTTTGCAACCAGTATGTAAGTTTCACCATCTTCGAGTGTATAGTTTTGTGACCAGATTGGGTTTTCAGGGCTTTCACTGTCAGGACCCTGGATAGCAATTGTGAACTCAACACCAGCAGGAGCATCTACAAAAGGAGATGCGGTTCTGAACATAAAGTCATCTAATAATAATGTATTATCTAACCAGACGTCAACAGTTTCAGCAGCCATATCGGCTGAGTTGTGAATTACCTGTACACGAGCAGTTGGTTCATAAACAGGAAGAGCAATAAGTTCACCACCTGTTGGTAAAGCAACCCATAATCCAAATGCTGGACCGCCACTATTGTTGTCAGGATTCAAGAAACCTGAAGCTACAGTTACTAAAGCAGCATCTTCCAAACCAAGCGTTGCAAGAGGGGCTGAGTAAGTAACAACAGAATTCATTCCTGTTTCATCGCGTATGTCTAAAACATAGTCGGCAGTTGGGAGCTCAAGGTAACCCTGAAAGTCGCCGTACATTAAATCATCAACAATGGTACCAGCACCTGCGCCGATTTCAACAACGTCTACAGTTGGTGCGTCAGTTGAACCGTGGAATACAAGCACGTCAGTATTTCCGCTCATCGAGGCTTCTTCACGACCCATTCCATTTACATAAATGTCAAATGGTGTTGCAGGATCGTAACCATCAGGGCTAACGATTCCGTTTGCAACCAGTACGTAAGTTTCACCATCTTCGAGTGTATAGTTTTGTGACCAGATTGGGTTTTCAGGGCTTTCACTGTCAGGACCCTGGATAGCAATTGTGAACTCAACACCAGCAGGAGCATCTACAAAAGGAGATGCGGTTCTGAACATAAAGTCATCTAATAATAATGTATTATCTAACCAGACGTCAACAGTTTCAGCAGCCATATCGGCTGAGTTGTGGATTACCTGTACACGAGCAGTTGGTTCATAAACAGGAAGAGCAATAAGTTCACCACCTGATGGCAATGCTACCCACAATCCGAAAGCTTCGCCACCACTGTTGTTGTCAGGATTTAAGAAACCTGAAGCTACAGTTACTAAAGCAGCATCTTCCAAACCAAGTGTTGCAAGTGGAGCTGAGTAAGTAACAACAGAGTTCATTCCAGTTTCATCTCGTATGTCTAAAACATAATCGGCAGTTGGGAGTTCAAGGTAACCCTGAAAGTCGCCGTACATCAAATCATCAACAATGGTACCAGCACCTGCGCCGATTTCAACAACGTCTACAGTTGGCGCGTCAGTTGAACCGTGGAAAACAAGCACGTCAGTGTTTCCACTCATCGAGGCTTCTTCACGACCCATTCCATTTACATAAATGTCAAATGGTGTTGCAGGATCGTAACCATCTGCACTTACGATACCGTTAGCTACAAGCACATAAGTTTCACCATCAGCTAAGGTGTAGTTTTGCGACCAGATAGGATTTTCAGGGCCAGTACTATTAGGACCTTGAATTGAGATAGTAAACTCTACTCCAGACGGGGCATCAATAAATGGCGATGCCGTTCTGAACATAAAGTTATCTAATAATAGGGTATTATCCAACCATACATCTACAGTTTGAGCTGCCTGGTCGGCTGAATTGTGAATTACCTGCACTCTTGCATCTGCAAAAGCGGTTGTTGCCAATGTTGTCATCATGACAAACAGGGCCAAAAAAAGTTTAGTTGATTTCATGAGTATTAAATTTAAAATTAGTTTCTGTTTAATTAATTATATAACAAGTCATACTACAATAATGTTCAATAAATATCAAAATAAATTAAACAATAAATATTTTGTTAAAAGTAAGCCCGCTTGTTCAGCTGAACAAGCGGGCTGGAGATATTTAGAGTTAATTTAGATGTTTAGTTCTGAAAGTCGCTTAATTTCTCAGAAAGTTTTTTTCGTGTCAGAAAAATTCTACTTTTCACTGTTCCGATTGGAAGATTCATTTCTTTAGCAATTTCCTTGTATTTATAACCTTCAATATGTCTTTCAAATGGTATACGGTGATCATCTTCAAGGTTTCTGATAGCTTTCATAATTTCACCATGGTTATATTGAGCTTCTGGATTAATACTGTGATCCTTTTGATTACTGTTTAAGTAATACTGATCTTGCGAATCATCCATGATCGTATTTGATCTGCGAGTTTTCCTGTAATTATTAATAAAGGTATTTTTCATGATTGTGTATGTCCACGCTTTCATGTTGGTAGATGGATCAAACTTATCTTTGTTAGAAAGTGCTTTTAAATAGGTATCCTGCAGGAGATCGTTGGCATCATCCTGATTTGAAGTTAATGAATAAGCATAATATTGTAAGCTTTCATTGTTTCCTAACATTTTGTGGTTGAATTCTTGAAGTGTCATGATCGTATGTTTTATTTGTTTTGTTTAATGTTTACGATGCAAATATAAACACAAAATTATAAATGTCAAGCAAAAAATGAAAATAAATGAACAAAACATAACTAAATATAATATAATAGACTGAAATACAAGTAAAAAGAAAATGTTAAAAAATTGTTAATGTATAAGTAAAGATGCGGATAAAATAAACAAAAAAGAAAAATTATTCTAGTCTCGTTTTTAATTAAAGACTAATTAGCCTAAGAATCTTTTGTTGAAAATGAAAAGAGAAAGAAAGATGGATGGGTTTTAAATAAAAGTTGATTAATTCAGATTCTCCAAATAATTTTTAAATGAATTAAGGGATCCTGGGCGAATACATTTTTCAGGTAATTTAAATGATAAATTTAATGGGAGTTCTCCCAGCAGAAATATTGATTTACCCCCAAACCCTTCAGCAAGGGTAGTAAGATAGTTTTCATATTCATCTACTGATCTGCTCACCTTAATATATGTAACCAGATAATCTACCGATATATATTTTTTCATATCGATGACACTCTGAATTGGAACCGAACAACCAAGGTAGGTTACCCTGTGCCCGGATCTTTTAATAAAATATGAATAAAATAGTAATCCCAGTTCGTGCCATTCTCCATCAGGAAGGAATAAGATAAAATTTTTGGATGTATTATTATTTTGATATTCCGGCAGGTCATCAATAGCAACGATCAGTTTTTGTCTGATAAGGTTTGAAATAAAATGTTCCTGTGCCGGATTAATATTACCGGTTTGCCATAAGATACCTATCTTTTCAAAAAATGGATAAATGACTTTTAGCATGGTTTCTTCCAGCCCGCGCGACATAATTGATTTGTTAAATATTGTATCAAAGTATGCTTTATCAAAATCAACCATGGCAACAATAAGGTTCTCAATCTGTGCTGAAAGGTCACCGTAACGTGATGTAATAGTCAGTATTTCATTTCGGATTTCCTTTTCGTGAAGGTTAGCAATACTGGAAATCTTATAACCATAACGATTGAGCACAGAGACATTTAATAATCTTTTTAAATCCTCATCATCGTAATAGCGAATATTGGTTTGGGTTCTCTTTGGCACAATAATATTATACCGTTTCTCCCAAATTCTTAAAGTGTGGGCTTTAATTCCGCTAAGGTGTTCGATCTCTTTTATTGAATAGGTTGCCATGAGTAATTACGGTTGATGCATCTTAAACAATGATGTGAATAAAATGTTCACTCGGAAACCTAAGTATGCCTGCACATAATAACAGATGAAAACAGGTCCATGATATATAGTCAATTACCTTTATTTAGTAATGATATGCAGAAATGATTTTTTAGAACGATCAAAACTAAGTCAAATGAGCACATATCTTAAAACTAAAATGTGTATGTTTTGAGCATTTGAATAGTTTAAACTATGAAATGGTTTTGGTTCTTCTTTTACAGAGGACAACAATACAAATTCTAATTATTGAACATTATTGTTTTTAAAATGTTTAAGATATATTATCGAATGATAAACAGAAAATGACATTCGAATTAAGTTCAAAACTTTAACGATATGAAACAACAAGAAATAATAGTTAATGCTTTCGCTAAACCAAATGGTGTTCTTAATGGGTTCTCAACTGAAGAAATTGGCGAAAATCATCTTTATACAAATCTGGAAACACCCATGAAAACTGATGCTTTTGAATTGTCAGATGCCGAAAAAAAGTATAGGATAGCAGAGTATTTTGCAGAAATTATGGATGTTTTGGGCCTTGACTTAAACGACGACAGTTTAAGTGGCACACCCGACCGTGTTGCAAAAATGTATGTTGAGGAAATTTTTTCTGGCTTAAATCCAGAAAATAAACCTAAAGTGGCTTTATTTGATAATAAGTATCAATACAACCAAATGTTAGTGGAAAAGAACATCACCCTTTTTTCCAATTGCGAGCATCACTTTGTTCCAATTATTGGGAAAGCACACGTGGCCTATATTTCATCAGGTAAGGTAATCGGTTTATCAAAGCTAAACAGAATCGTACAATATTATGCAAAACGGCCGCAGGTTCAGGAGCGTTTAACTAACCAAATAGCGAATGAATTAAAAGATATTTTAGACACCGAAGATATAGCAGTAATTATAGATGCCAAACATCTTTGTGTTTCCTCTCGCGGTGTTGAGGACAATAGCTCTTCAACTGTTACTTCCTATTTTGGCGGACAATTTAAAAGTGCTGAAAAGATTAGGGAACTGCAAACTTACATTTACAACAATTAGTCACTCATTTAATAAACAACAACCATGTTTGGATTATTTAAGAAAAAAACAGAGATCGATAAATTAGACGCGCAATATGACCGACTGATAAAAGATGCTCATCGCCTATCAACGATTGACAGAAAAGCCAGTGATGCTAAAATAGCAGAAGCAAATGCACTCTTAAAGAAAATCGAAAGCCTCGAAGGCTAGTGCATATAATCTTATTGTTAATACAGTTTATCTCTCATTTAAAGTTTAGATCATATTATGTTGTTCTAAACTTTTTTCATTTTTACCTTCTTCTGCCACCAGCACTTCTACTTGCCCCACTACTTCGGTTATATGAACTTGAACGATTATAATTCTGTGTTCCCCGATTTCTATTTTGGTAAGACTGATTCATCTGCTGTCTTTGTTGAGAAGACATATTTGAGCCGGATGATTGTTGCGTCCTGTTTTGCTGTTGTGTCGAAGGTTGTTGATTCGCCCTGTCCCTTGATTCCACATTGCGTTGTTGATTTGATGGCTGCTGGCTTGGTCTGTTGTTGTTTTTATTTTCCCAGTTGCCACTTTTATCCCGCTGGTATACGTTTCCGCTCCTATCACTATAAACATTATTTGGTTTAGCTGAAGGTCGAGCTTTATTATTCAGGTTCCGGTTTGCCTGAGCAGTTCGGGCATTGGTGGTTTTTACCCCTGTGGGTCGGTTTTTATAAACATTTGAATTCCTTGATCCTGGAGCATAGCTGGCCCTTGCCCTGTGTGCGTACTTTTGATTGTAACCATGATGATAGCCCCTGTGGTATCCATGCCGATATCCTGCATAATAACCACGGGGCCCCCAATATGCCCTGCTATAAGGATGAAACCCCCATCCTACCCAGCCATAACTGTATCCATATGAAAAACCCCAACCTGTCCATGGATTCCAATGTACGCCATACCCCCATGTAACTGGACGGGGATAATAATAATAACTGTACCAGGGTCGATACCAATAGCCCGTTCCATATACAACACAACCTCCATAAACATATGACCAGTTGTATCCTGGAAGGTACCCTACATAAACAACTTCTGGAGTAGATTCGTAGATGTAAACATATTTTACGTTGTATGCTTCAGATTCGGGTGGAATTTGGTCAACCTCTTTGGGCCGAATATCGCTTACAGCCCATGGGCCGACAGGTTTATCGGCTACAAACCAAATAGCATCATCTACACAATAGTATTTGTTTTGGATTAAAAGAACGGTTTTATCACAATTCTTGGCTATCAAAATCTCTGTATCTTTTATTTTTTCAAATTTTGGATCTCCATCCCATCGAACCTCTAATTTTGCAGTTTTCCTGTCAACAGTTGCAGTTTGCGGTATTGACTGCTCAAGCAATGCATCCTTTGCTTCAGAGGTTCCAGGAACACTTGCCCTCACATTACTCATCTCTGAATCCTCAGGAATTTTTGTAAAATCTCCGGGTAACTTATCTGGTTCTGCAAATTTCCAGTCACCATCATTGAGCGATTTGGAATAATACCACCTTCCGGCAATCAAGATATAGTGGTTTTGTGAACTGATATCCATTAAAATATCGTTGGTGGTGTTCGAAACATATAGCAATGTAGTTCCTTTAATAGAAGTGTAATCAGGATTACCATCGGTTATTATTAATTCAGAAGGTTTTGTAACAACAATAAGTGACGGTGCTTCATTAATACTCTTTGAAATCGAGTCGAGTTCTTCATCCGGAAGATTTTGTTTTGCAAATTTTTCAATATCGGACGGAACTTTGTCAATGTATTTATAACCTGAGACTACATCATTCGAAATATACCAGAATTTTCCTCCTTTGATATAGTATTTTCCTCTGTATTTTACGATAAAAAAGGCAGTGTTGACAACATATTTAAACTCGGAGTTATCGATTTGTTTTAGAATTGGATCGCCATCGATACTCACTAAAACAGAAGGTTCAGATCGGAAATAAATATCCGGCGGTTTATTATTCAGGTTTACCGACAATGCTTTTAAATCTTCAACTTCATTTAGGCTGGCAGTAATACGATCAAGTGACATTACCACATCCCATGATTCTATTTCCTCAATGAGTAACCTGGAAAAACTTTCGATTTTGGCAGTATCTTCAATACCGGGAAACACAATTTTTTCAATATCCAGTTTTTCAAGGACTGCAGTTCTTTCTTCAATATCTGTTACCAGGCGGGCTTTAAAAAATAAGGCTCCAAAAACCGGTTCACTATCTTTTTGTTTAACAGAAAGCGCCATCCTGCCTTCAAGCATATTGTTTATAAATGAATCGTATTGTGGCTGGTATAAGGTAATAGTTGTTCTATCCTTGACAATTTCTTTAGGCCATCGTAAGCCGAATTCATCATCTGCAAACAAAACCACCGAGAAACAAATCAGGGTAATAATTATTAGTGCATTCTTTTTCATAGCATTTGCTTTTAGAAAATAGGTGATGAAATGTATACAAATTCTTTGCCAACAAAAAAACACAGATCGCTATTAGAAATCTGCGTTTATTATTTTTGAATGACTATGTTATTTAATGGTACTCCTTTTTACCTTTTGCATGCTGCTTTTGTTTATAATAAGCCTTAGTATTTCGGAATATACCAAAGTTGAGTGAAAAATACCAGATGTTTGATTTTAAACCCAAATAGGGTTGTGAACCATTAGAATCAGTATAATTCTGGTTGAAGAACTCCGAGAAATAATATTTAAATTTTAAACTGAATCCATAAGGGAACTGCACGCCAGCATACACCGAATTATAATATGATGGAACCCTGCTGGTAAACCAATCGGAAATTTTGCTGTCCTGTTTTACATCATTTATGAAAGTTTTTTCTTTATAAGCAAACGGAAATTCAATTTCATAGCCCCCATAAAATAACCAACTGTTCATCACGCCTAATTTAATGCCCAGTGGTATGGCAAAATTGTAATTTCTGTATTTCTTTTTGATAGTAGCATTGCTCTCAGGTTCAGTATCTGCATATTCATAAATAAAACCAACATTGCGCACGGCTCCACCAAAAAGAAACCCGAAATGTCTTCCAATGTCAACATTACCATTTACCTGAATATTAAACCATGGTGCAAACCGAAGGATGTTACTTCCATTCCTGCTCTGATCTTCAATTTCAGCTACTGAAAAAATAATTTCAGGGCCACCCGAGGCATAAATCCTTACCTGTGCATCTACCGTCAGGCTAATGCTGGCAATTAAAATTGATAAAAAGAAAAGACGTTTCATTTGTTGATTTTTTAAGTAAAAAGCTACCAATTTTCGTCAGAATAACAATAAAGTAAAGTTATTGTTCTGTAGCTAATTGGTAGCTTTTATAATATGATTACCCTAAAAATTATTTGGCCATATGCACATCCAATTGTGGGAATGGAATACTGAATCCCTTTTGATCAGCACCATTATAGAATTTTCTATGCATTTCAAAATAAACACCCCAATAATCGGTTGCATTAACCCAGGCACGGGCAGTAATATTCACTGAACTGTCAGCTAACTCACCCAAACCAACAAAAGGCATTGGATCTTTTAGTACTCGTTCATCCGCTTTCATTAATTCCATAATCCATTCACTGGCTTTATCGTAATCATTACCATAAGCAATACCAAAACTCCAATCAACGCGACGGTTTTCCTGTGCACTGAAATTTACTAATGCGCCTGTTGACAATGGGCCGTTAGGAATAATAACGGTTTTGTTATCAGGAGTTAACAAAATAGTAACAAAAATTTGAATAGCGCTAACTGAGCCTGTGTAACCCTGTGCATCAATAAAATCGCCCACTTTAAATGGTTTGAAAATTAAAATCATTACTCCACCTGCAAAGTTTTGTAAAGTGCCTGAAAGTGCCAAACCAACTGCCAGACCTGCAGCACCGAGAATGGCAATAAATGATGTCATTTCAATACCTACCATGGTCAACACACTTATCACCAGCATAATTTTAAATAAAACACTAATCATGCTTAACAAGAATGGTTTTAGTGATTTGTCCATTTCGCGTTTTTCAAAATTTTTGCGAATGACTTTCATGACCTTTTTAATAATCCAAAGACCAATAATAAGGACGACAACAGCCCCAACTAATTTTAATCCATATTCAACAGCCATATTAGTAAGCCATTGTAAAATTTCTTGTAATTTTTCCATAATTTTTATTCAGTTGTTTAATTTAGATAAAATGATCTTTTATTTTTTGACGAAAAATTAGTTATATGCCAAGGGAAATATCCAGCCCTTTAGCGGTTTTTATCAGGGCATTGCTTTTAGTAACCAAATTGGGTTTGGCAATTGCTTTTTTAAGCGGAACTGCAACAAAATTGGGATGATGATAAGCTACCATATTGCCAAAATCACCATCTAAAACCATCTCAAAAGCCTTAACCCCAAATTGGGCTGATAATACACGGTCGTAAGCAATTGGGACACCACCTCGTTGCAAATGTCCTAAAACTGTTTCCCTCATATCGTGTTTAAAACCTTCTTTTTGTAACTCTGTAATCAGGTGTCTTGCTATTCCTCCCAGTTGTTTATTTTCATATCCAACTTCACTGTTATCCTGGTAAATCATTTCGCCATGTTTATTGCGAGCACCTTCAGCAACAACCACAACTGCAAATCCACGATCCTGATGAAATCGTTTATCAAGTGCTTCTTTAACTTTTTTTATGTCGTATGGAAATTCAGGGATGAGGCATACTTCAGCTCCGCCGGCAATTGCAGCATTCAATGCAATCCATCCAGCGTTGCGGCCCATTACTTCCAATATAAAAACCCTGTTATGACTCGCTGCTGTTGTAACAAGTTTGTCAACTGCTTCAGTTGCTATCTGCACTGCAGTTTGAAAACCAAAAGTTGTATCAGTGGAAGAAAGGTCATTATCTATGGTTTTTGGAACCCCAATTATATTCAAACCTTTTTCAAATAATTTTTGAGAGATCGCCTGAGAGCCATCCCCTCCAATGTTGATCACAGCATCTATGTGCATGTATTGGAGTTTTTTCAGCATTTCATCCGAGAGATCAGCTGTTGTCCAGCTACCATCTTTATTTTTTATTGGCCACGAGAAGGGTCCTCCTTTATTGGTTGTTTCAATGATGGTACCGCCTTGAAAATGAATGCCTGAAACTTTTGCGTCATCAAGCACAACTACTTCGGTAGGTTCCCATAAAATACCATTAAAAGCCTGAATACTACCTAATACTTCCCAATCCTTTTCTTGTGAAGCACGATGAACAATTGCCCTGATTACTGCGTTTAAACCTGGGCAATCGCCTCCACCGGTCGCTATTAATAATCGTTTCATTAAATTAAATTAGGTTGGTTTTGTCAGAAAACAATCACCAAAAATATGGATAAATTATGTTCATGGTTATGAATTGTTCATTTGAAACGTGTGCAAACGTTTGATAAGAACAATTTCTGCTAATGATTTCATGATTATGACTTATATCATGAATTTATCGGTTTAAGGTTGATCTTTGCTCACAATCAATTAATTAACCAATAAAAATTTCATTTTTTTTTAACATGGCAATAAAAAATTTAATCACATAAAAACAATCATAATATGCAGATAAACAAACCATTAAACACTGATGTATCTATATTGTATTGTTAACATAACCCAAGTGTTAATAAATTGTTAATGCCCCAAATGAATCACGTAAAGAAATTACTCGTTCTTTTGTATTGTTGTAGTAATTCCTAAATAAACCATTTATATTTTTTTTATAGTATCTCTTTAATTTTAATAAAGAGTAAGTAGTAAATTGAGATAATATATATTGTATGACTGGGTTTCTTATTTTTATAGTAGTTGCAGTGCTTATATCAATCGCTGGTTTGTATAATCTGGGATCAAAAGCAAGGCAATTAGAACAAACAGATGAGGATTTCTTTCAAAGTCAATTAAGTCTGGCAAAAAGAGAATGTTATCAAATCTCAAAGCAATTTGCACAGCAACTTGCAATGGAACGCACGAAGTATGTCTGTGACAATGGGGATTTGGTAGGAGATGATTGGATGAACAAAGGGGTTGAATCTTTCTTTCAAACCACAATTTGTCCAAAACTGGTTGATGCTCAAAGGGAGTGCCTTATTCAATATGGTGCATATCCTGAAATTATTGACCAGGTTGCGGTGAGCGCTCAGGAAGAGTTGCGTTAGACTAATCGGTTAAAGAATTCTTATGTCATTTCTGTTAAGAAGTTGATCAGTAACTTTCTTAATCATCCTTTCAATATGTTGGTTGATATTGACCAACACATCAGGTTTTATATGGTTTTTTATTTGAGAAAAAAAGGTTATTTAACCTTTTCATTTTAGGAATAAAATAAGGCAAGCGGCAATTCCCGAATTCTTGTCATCAATCTTTAATATTTCAGCACTTTGCGATTTGATGATTAATGGCTGCATTTTAACCCGGTACTACCCGCTTGCGTTTATTTCATTTTTGAATTAGAATCATTGTTGGTATAACGATTATTTGCTTTTTAGTTTTATAGTCTCAATATTATTACAATCCACAATACTCACACAATAAATATTCGCCATCCGGTTTATCGGGATGTTTATCATTATCAAGTTCATCACATCCTCCAAAATCATGATAGTTTTGGCATTCTTTGTTAAATGCATCCTTTGCAGAGGAGGCGTAACTCCATTTGAAGTGAGAATAATTTCCTATACTTTTCTTTAAATCTCTATTTAAATCGCCATCAGAACGACCAATGTATTTTACAATAAAGGCTTTACCCTCAATATATCCAAGCGCAAAATTTCCAGGAGAGTGTGCTTGAACTAATTTGTCAATGTTGTCAGAGGCGAGTTTTACAGGCCCTATCATTCCGAGTGTTGTCATAGTAAAAGTTACCATTGTCTTAGTTTTTCAGATTTAATAAAGTTGTTAAGAGAATAACTCTTTTTGTTTAAGTTCACTAATCAATCCATACCGACAATTCACTCCCTTCGGTATAGCTAATAACCTGCACACCCCATCCGCCACCAGTTATATCTACCTCAAGAGGATTGGTTTCCGAAACTGTATAAGGTCCATATTCAGTTGTTCCGTCGTTCGAAAAAATGATGACAACAATTGGCAGTACCTCATCAGGTTTAGGATCTTCTACAGTTACATTTACTTTTCGTTCTTCGAGTGAGTTTATCGTTTGCCCTTCATCCTCTAAGAAAATTAAACTATTCTGTGTTATTACCATGTCATTTGATGGTATCGCATTTTGTGCTTGTAAATCAGCATTGATGAAAAAATGCAATAGAAATAAAAAATGACAAGAAAAGGGTTAGGTTTTTCATTTGTTTGTTTTTTAGCAAAGTAAAGCCCAATAGTAAAACTACGCTAGGGGATAAAACAGTGATTTTTATATCACTGAAAACAGTGAGTTTTACATGTATAATTTTGCTATTTTTACCCAAATTGCTGTATTTTAAATGTTTCGGGTTAAATTAATAAGTCTTTGCCTCTCAGGTATTTTTCTGTTTGGTTTTTTAACAGTTCTTGCTGGACAATCAGTTGAGCAGAAATTCGAAGAAAATTTAGAAAAGGCGAATGCGTTTCTGAATATAGATTCTGACTCCCTCTTGCATTATGCAAATACAGCATATTTTGAAGCAAAAGTTTTGCATAACCCACATTTACAAATAGATGCAATAGTATTAGTCATCAATGCTCAAATAAAATTAGGAAAATATTCTCAAGCCATTTTAAGTTGTTTAAGAGCGGATAGTATTACTGCAGCTAATCAGTTAATAAACCGAAATCATGAAATAATGATGTATAAAGGGCTTGTTTTTCAGAATGCTGGGTTTGTTTCAGAAGGATTGGATTACCTTTTTAAGGCTGAAAAACAAATGGAAGTAAATGGTGAGCTTAAAATTGAAGGAGATCTTTTCTATTATATTGCATTAGCCCATTTTAATATTAATGAATTTAATACTTGCAGGAATTATGCAAGAGAAGCTGTGATTATTGAGCAGAGAAGGAATAATATGCCTGGTTTGGTGAAGAACTATATTTTATTGGCCAACAGTTTTAATAACATTGATTCAATTCAAAAATATCTATCAAAAGCGAAGGTACTTTTGAATATGAAGGAGATGGAATATAAAAAAGCAATCTTTCTAACAAACGAAGCATTGCTATTTAAATCAATTGGTAAAATTGATAGTGCAAGATCATCATATCTCGAAGCAATAAATATTTCAACTAAATAATGCCTACAGAGAAAATTTATCGAATCTTTATAACAACTATGCTTATCTTTTAATGGATGAAAAAAAGTTTGATAGTGTTGAGATCGTTTTAAAAAAAGCATTATTCCTGACAAGAGAGCTTAAAAATATTGATCTTGAAGCATCAATAATGGATTCATACAGCGATTATTATGCATTGCTTGGTGACTCAGCCATGTCATACAAATCGTATAAAAATTCCATTCAGTTAAGAAATCAATACCGCGAAAAACAACGCGTTGAGCAATCAATGTTTCTTTCAACCGTATTCGAAACCGAAAAAAAGGAAAAAGAAATTGCCAGGCAGGAGAGTAAATTATATCAAATCAACTCAATCCTTTTTGCTGTATTGACTCTGCTTTCTGCTGCTGTTGCTATTTTAATTTATTTCAGGCAAAAGTCGGCTGCCGGAAAAGCACGGATTAATACAATGGCCCAGGAGGCCAAATTGGAAATTGCAAATGCACTTATTGAAGGTCAGGATGCTGAGAGAAAACGACTGGCCATGGATTTGCATGATGGAATTGGCCCAAGGATTGGCATGCTCAAGATGACGATTGATTCAAAAATGAAAGAAAAGGAAAACTATACTGATGTTATTGAATCATTAACCGAAATTGGCCGAAATATTCGAGATATGTCTCACAGAATGCTACCTCCACAGCTTGAATCACATGGGCTCTCGAAAGCGCTTGAAAATTTGATTCTCATATCGGAACGTAACAGCGATATTAAATTTATTTTTTATACAAACCTGAATGAAAGACTAAATAATAAACTTGAAGTTAACTTGTTTTATCTTTCGTATGAAATAATCAATAATGCCATTAAACATTCCAAAGGAACTGAAATAAATATTCAACTTCTTTCTGATAAAAAGAGTGTAAGTTTAAGTGTGGAAGATGATGGCATAGGATTTAATCCGGATACGGGCTTTAATGGAATTGGCCTGAAAAACATTCGTCAACGTGTAAAATACCTTGATGGTAAATTGACCATAGATTCTGCTAGTAGTCAGGGTACTGCAATAATAATTGAAGTAAAAATATGAGACAAGTAACGGAGTTATTTATTATTGAAGATCATCCCGTTTATATTGAGGGCATTAAAAATATCTTCAATGAAAAATCGGATAAAATGTTTGTGGGAGGATTTGCAACTTCAGTTGAAGAAGCAAGAAAAAAACTAAAAACTTCAACTGCTGAAGTAATTTTATTGGATTTAAACTTACCGGGTGAAAGTGGTGCAGATTATTGCCTTGAGCTGAAAAACGAATACAAAGATTTAAAAGTTATTGCTTTAACAGCTGAAACAGACGCAGAAATTTTATTTAAAGTTTGGATGAATCGGGTTGATGCTATCCTGATGAAACTTTGTGGTAAAGAAACACTTGTTGATACTATTCGCGCAGTTTTAAAAGGAAAAAGGGAAATTGGCAAGGATGTTCCGCCATTTTTTGAATTTAGTGAATCCAAAAGACAGGGCAGTAAACCTATCTTGACAAAAAGGGAGCAACAGGTTCTTAGTTTGTTAAGTAGTGGTTATATTCGTAAAGAAGTAGCGGAAAAGCTGAATGTTTCCATCGATACGGTAGATTCTCATTGTAAAAACATGTTTAAAAAATATGAGGTAAATAATTTACGGCAACTCATCAATGAATTAAAAAAAGCAAAATTGATGTAAGGCTTGCTTTTTAAATCTACTCAAATACACCAACTGGCAATAAAAAACCCTGAAAATCTTTGTTATTCAGGGTTTTGTTTTCTTTTTAGCGTGGTACCACCTGGAATCGAACCAGGGACACACGGATTTTCAGTCCGTTGCTCTACCTACTGAGCTATGGCACCTACTTGATTTGGAACGGCAAAATTAATCTTTTTTTAATTTTCTCAAAAAAAATCTTAAAATCTTCATGCCTGCTGTTTCAAGCCGTATTTTTGCACCTTCCTTAATTGGAAGCAATACATGAAATTAATTATTGATATCGGTAACACATTAGTCAAATACGCTGTATTTGATAAAATGGAAATAGTTGATTTACGGATTGAAAAAGAAATATCAGTAAAAACTGCCCAATCAATTGTTTCAGAACATCCAGGAATCACCATTGCATTTGTTTCATCCGTTCGGAAGAGGAATGATCATCTTGGCGATTTGTTTCAGGACAAATTTCGATTTATCGAATTCAATAACGAAGTTCAGATTCCTTTTATCAATAGCTATCAAACTCCTGAAACACTTGGGAAAGACAGAATCGCAGCTGTTGCTGGAGCTTCGGAATTATTCCCGGAGATTAATGTCCTTTCAATTGATGCCGGAACCTGCATTACCTATGATATGCTTACAAAGAAGGCTGAATATTTAGGTGGTGGAATAAGTCCGGGTATTCAGATGCGATTCAATGCTTTGCATACTTTCACCGGCAAATTGCCGTTAATTAACCCGGAGTATGAGCATGAAGTTAGCCTGATTGGGAAAACAACAAAAGACGCAATACTTTCAGGTGTTCAAAGAGCTGTTTTGGCCGAGGTTGATGGTATAATTGATCAATACAAAGTCGGCTTTCCAGACCTAAAAATTTTAATTACAGGAGGTGATTATAAATATTTTGATAAGTACTTAAAAAATAACATCTTTGCATGCCCAAATTTGGTGCTGATAGGTTTGAAAAAAATCCTCGATTTCAATGAAAAAAAATAAAGCTGGTATATTATTGTTGTTGATGCTTATGTCAGCTTTTATCTTTGCACAAAAGATCAACTCTCCATATTCACGTTTTGGCCTCGGTAAAATGTATGGTCAAAATGTAAATACGAAAATCAGGGGTATGGGTGGTATCTCAATCGGAATGTGGGGACCTTCAATGATTAATCCTGGCAACCCTGCCTCTTACGGAAAGTACGACTCACTCTCTTTTTTATTTGAAGTTGGTATTGTCGGTTATTTAACAAATCGCAAAAATAATATTCAAAGCGAAACCTCTGACTTTATTACTTTGAGTCATGTTCTGATTGGTATGCCGGTAACCCGATGGTGGCGAACCAGTCTGGGTGTTATGCCTTATAGTAAGATTGGTTACGATGTGAATGTAACAGTTGATATGAGTGAATATAATTTCACAAATGTGATTAACAGCCTTGATGGTGATGGAGGGATGAATCAGTTTTTTTGGGGCAATGGGTTTAATATTGGCGAAAGGCTAAGGTTAGGTTTTGATGCTATATTCTTATTCGGTAAAGGTAGCCGAAGTAGTTTAGTGTATTTTCCTGATTCACTAAATATTTTTGGAACTAAAACAGAAACCAGCACTATTGGTTCTGATTTTATTTTTGATTACGGAATACAATATGATATCCCAATTAAAGAAAAAATGCTGTTAACATTAGGCGCTGTTTATTCAAATACCTGGACAATTAACGCCACAAGATCAACGCTTTCTTACACACTTCGCGGTGGTTTTAATAATTTGACAGAAGATTTGAAAGACACCATTTTATATAAGCCAGAAACCCAGGGAGAAATCATTATACCTGATCGGCTGGGATTTGGATTTGTTTTAAGAAAAGGTACAAGTTGGCTTGTGGGTGCTGATTTTGAATGGCAACAATGGGAAAAGTTTGAAGCCTTCGGTGATTCCGACTCATTGGATAATTCATGGCGATTTGCAATTGGTGGTGAACTTACTCCAAAGCATACAAGTATTTCCAATTTATTTAAAAGAATGACCTATCGTCTTGGTTTTAGATATGTTAATTCGTATCTTAGCCTGTTTGGGCAGCCAATTAATGAATATGGCATAAGTTTTGGATTAACTTTTCCTATGAAGAAATCAAAAACAACTATTGATCTTGGTATCGAAGCCGGAAGTCGGGGTACAACCAAGGCTGGTTTAATACAAGCGAATTTTATTAATTTTAATTTTGGTGTTTCGATTTCTGAAAGTTGGTTTCATAAACGAAAATATAGATAAGACATTAATGCTAAAGCAGATAACTATGAAAATTAAATCATTTGTTCTATCGTTGAGTTTACTGATTTCATTTGCAGTTTTTGCAGATACTCCAGGTACTATTAAAGTGCTACAGGATGATTTGCCAAAGTATGGTAAGGATAGTGCTAATTGTGTGCAAAACCTATCGCTTTATCGTGAATCGTATAAACAATGGAGACAAAGCAAATACAAAAGTCCCGCTATCAATCATGCATATAAGTTTTGGCGTAAAACCTTTCAGGATTGCCCGAAAGCAAGTGAGAATATATATGTAGATGGTGCAAAAATGATGGAGTTTTTTATCAAAAACGCAAAGGATGATAATAAAAAAGAATCGCTGATCGATTCTTTGATGATGATTTATGATACCAGGATAGAATATTTCCCAAATTATTACAAACCTCCATATCCTCAACAGGTTGGAAAAATTCTTGGATATAAAGGTGTTGATTTATACCAGAACCGACCATCTGCTTATAAAGAAGTATATGAGATTCTTGGGAAATCAATTGAATTAGATGGAGCAAAAGCTAAAGGTCCTGTTTACGTGTATTATTTCAGGGCAATAACAAGAATGGCCATGAAAGGGGAAACAGATACAGCCGCTATTGTGGATGCTTATGATATGATAAGTGATTATATTGAAACCAATATTAAATATTATAAGGGAAAAGGAAATGATAAAAAGGTGCAGGAATATGAAAATATTCAGGGCAACATCGAAAATACATTTGAACCCTTTGCCAATTGCATCGACCTTGTCAGAATTTATCAGCAAAAGTTTGACCTTGATCCTGAAAATGTGGAGCTTATCCGAAAAATAGTCAAGCTACTTGATAAAAAGAAATGTATTGATCAACCGTTATATTTTGAAGCAACAGTTAAGCTATATGACTTGGATCCAACTCCTGAATCAGCCTATTTAATTGGTAAAATGCTTCTGAAGGAGCAAAGATTTGGAGAGGCGATTAAATATATGGAAGATGCAACAAATATGGAAGATCAAGAATACGTAGATGATGCATACATCTTCCTGGCAGAGGCATATAAAGCACAAACCAATTACCCAAGGGCCAGGCAAATGGCTTTAAAGGCAGCTGAACTTAACCCGGGCTGGGGAATGCCTTATTTATTTATTGGTGATTTATATGCCATTAGTGCTAAAGACTGTGGTGATAACGACCTGACTAAAAAAGTTGCTTATTGGGCAGCAGTTGATAAATATTATAAAGCTAAAAAGGTTGATTCAGAATTAACCGAAATTGCTGATAAGAAAATCAATACTTATAAAATTTATTTCCCTCAGACTGAGGTGTTGTTTTTCTACAACCTCTCTGAAGGCGAAAGCTATACCGTTGGATGCTGGATTAATGAGGTCACTACAATACGTGCGGCAAAATAGCATCAAATAAAATGGGTATAAATTTTTTAAAAAGCATTATCGCATTATTGGTTGTGATGGTGCTTTTTTCTTGCGAAAATTCAATAAGTAAAATCCAGAAGATCACACAAGTGGATTCATTACCTTTAGTCTCGGCTACACAGGTAGTTTATGAAAGAACCGATTCGGGATATTTACGTGTTGTATTGAAAGGCCCCAAAATGAATCGCTTTGAAGGAGATAATGGATATTCAGAATTCCCGGAAGGTTTTGAAGTAACTTTTTATGATACAATTGGAAACGCAATTTCTTTTATCAAAGCAAATTATGGCATTAACTTTGAGAAGAAAAAAATAATGAAAGCCAGAGATCAAGTAATCGTAAAGAATTTTGAAACTCAAGAACAATTGACCACCGAAAACCTTGTTTGGGACCAGAATAGAAAACAAATCGAGGCAAACACTTTTGTTAAAATCACTGCTCCTGATAAAATATTTTATGGTGATAGCCTTCATGCACATGAATCATTCAAAAGCCGCACTATATATAATTTTAGAAGCGTGATTGAGGTTGAAGATGATACGCTTTCAAATTAAAATTTCAAACTATCGATAATATGCAAGTTTTTCCTATCTTTCAATTTAACTACTTTTATGCGAATTAATTTGATATGACAACTACAGGGATAATCATTCTCATCATGATCCTGTTCTCAGGCTTTTTCTCGGGAATGGAAATTGCTTTTGTTAGCTCAAACCGATTAAAACAAGAGCTTGACCTGAAAAGGGATATTTTGGGTGCCAGGGTACTATCAGTTTTTTACAATAATCCCAGTAGATTTATTGGATCATTATTGCTGGGGAATAATATAGCCTTGGTCATCTATGGTATTGCTATGGCAAAACTTCTTGAACCCTGGATATTAAATTTGACTCCCGATGCCTTGCATTCGGAATTTTTTGTATTAATTATCCAAACCATCATATCTACTCTTATTATCCTCGTTACTGCAGAGTTCTTTCCAAAAGTCTTGTTTCGTATTAATCCAAATACTACCTTAAAATTTTTCTCGTTTCCTGTTTGGATCTTTTACTATACCTTTTATCCTTTTGTGCTTCTATACATTGGTTTCTCCGAATTTATTCTTACTAAAATATTCAGGGTTGATTTGTCATCAAAAAGTTATGAGTTTAGTGCAGTTGACCTTGAAGAATACGTAAAAGAATATAAACCCGACGAAGAAACTCAGGAAGAGTATAACCAGGAGATACTAATGATTCAGAATGCAATGGGCTTTAAAAACGTCAAATTGCGTGATTGTATGGTGCCGCGGACCGAAGTGATGGCATTAGAAATAAATGATGATACGGACACATTAACGAAATTGTTTATTGAAACAGGCCATTCTAAAATCATGATTTACAAGGAAACTATTGATCATATTGTTGGATATGTACATTCATTTGATCTGTTTCAGAAACCAAAAAGCATTAAGGAAATCGTACGTATCGTTGATGTTTTCCCTGAAACTATGGCAGCTAATGATTTATTGAATGATTTTATCAGAAACCACAAAAGCGTTGCCATTATTGTTGATGAGTTTGGAGGAACATCTGGAATAGTTACTATGGAAGATGTAATTGAAGAAATATTTGGTGAGATTGAGGACGAGTATGATAATGAAGAAATGGTGGATAGGCAGGTTTCCGAAAATATATATATACTGTCTGCCCGTGTTGAAATTGACTATCTGAATGATAAATATAAATTAGCAATACCAGTTTCGGATGAATATGAAACTCTTGCCGGATTCATTTTGCAACATCATCAAAGTATACCGGAGATCAACGAAGAGATATTCATTCCACCCTACAAGTTTGTTGTTTTAAAATCAAGTGGAAACAAGTTAGAAGAAGTAAAACTGGAACTCGTTTGATGCCAAATTAATTCTGACCAACCAAGATAATATTCCCGGGATCGAAACTATTAGTTTGCCAACATCTGTAATATCCTAAATTACAGGGCAATAGATCCTTAACCCTATCTTAAATACGACTTTGATATTTTTCTTTCATACTTCAACATACATTTGTACATTTGCACCTCAAAAATTTAAAACAAAAGTAGTTAGAGATGGCTGTTATTGGAAAAATTAGGAAACAATCTGCTTTTTTGATTATCGTAATTGGAGTTGCACTTGCAGCATTCGTTTTAGGCGATTTTGCAAAAGGAGGCGGAGGTGGTTCCCGCGAAATAAATGTTGGTGTAATTGACGGTGAAGATGTCACCATCATGGAGTTTAATAAAAAAGTTGATCAGAATATTGAAGCCACAAAACAACAACAACAAAAAGAGAGGCTCACTTACGAGGAGACATTCCGCTTAAGGAATGAAACCTGGAAACAAATGGTTAACGAAGTCTTGCTCAACAAAGAGTATGAAGCATTAGGACTTGATGTTACACCAGAAGAATTATTTGAAATAATAAGGGGTCCAAACCCCCATCCACTGATTATACAATCCTTTACTAATCCTCAAACTGGTGCTTTTGACCGAAGTTTAGTCGATCAGTTTCTGCAAACACTTGACCAAAGAGAACCTGAAATTAAACAGCAATGGTACGTTTTTGAAGATTATATCAGAAAAGACAGGTTGAGAACCAAATACAATAACCTGATTAGTCAGGCATATTACGTTCCTTCTGATATTGCAAGAATGGTTTTTGAAGAGGAGAATGATAAAGCAAGCATTAAATATGTTGCTAAAAGATATTTCGATATTTCTGATTCCCTTATAAATCCTACTGATGAGGATTATGAAATAGCATATGAAGAACAGAAAGAAAAGTTGAAGCAAACCGCTTATCGTGATTTTGATTATGTTGTCTTTGAGGTAAAACCTTCTGTAAAAGATTTGCAGGCTGCCAGGAAAGAAATGGATGAACTTTATAAAGAATTCAAAACAACAGATGATATAACCAGGTTTGTTGTAATGAATTCCGAAAGGCCTTATGATAGTGCCTGGAAAGTGAAAGGACAATTACCAGTTCAGGTTGATTCAATCATGTTCAATTCCGAAGTTGGTACTGTAATCAAACCCTATATGGAGCGTGATATATTTAATATTGCCCGCCTGGCTGATGTTGGTTACAGACCAGACAGTTTGAAAGCAAGTCATATTTTGGTAGCATATCAAGGTGCTCTGCGAGCTAATCCTGAAATCAAGCGAACGAAACAACAAGCAGAACAATTGGCTGATAGTCTATTATCAGTGATAAAAAAATCATCTAATAAGCTTGAAACACTTTCAATTGATTTTTCTGATGACCCATCGGCAAAAACAAATAAAGGTGATCTTGGCTGGTTTGCGGATGGTATGATGGTACCTACGTTTAATGAGGCTGTCATCAATACGAAAGTTGGCAAAGTAACCCTGGCAGAATCACAGTTTGGATATCATATAATTAAAGTGACCGGTAAAAAAGAGCCTGTTAAGAAAGTAAAAGTAGCGTTTGTATCACGCGAAGTTATTGCCAGTAGCGGAACCTACCAGCAAACTTATGCAAAGGCAAGTAAGCTTGCAGCTGAATCACAAAATGCTGATGATTTTATTGCAGCTGTTGAAGATGGCCGGATGAATAGACGTAAAGCCCAAAAAGTTCATGATATGGACAATGTGATCTCTGGGTTAAATAATCCACGCCAGATTATACTATGGGCATTCAATGAAGAACGTGAAGTTGGTGATGTATCGGAAGTTTTTGACCTTGAAGGGCAGTTTGTTGTTGCTGTGCTGATTACTAAAGCTGAGGAGGGATATCCACCCATTGAAGACGTAAAAACAAGGCTCAACACATTTGTTTTTAACAAGCTGAAAGGAAAGGTCCTTTTGGAGCAGATGGCTGCGTTGAACAATGATTTTGATGCGATTGCTCAGGCAGAAGGATTTAAACTTGAAGAAATGCCTGCACTTACTTTTGCAACAAGAAGTATTAAAGGTTACGGAGTAGAGAATGAAATTATTGGGTCTGTCTTTGGCAGTGGACAAAATAGCCAATTTGGACCTATTGAGGGAGCTGGTGGTCTATTTATTGTGAAGGTTGATAAAATCGTTAAATCATCAGAGCAGGATAATTACCTGGAAGTAATCAGTAAACTTGAGTCCGGATTTCAGAACAGGGTTAACCAGGGAACAGTTTATACAGCTTTGGAAAGCGCTGCTGAAATAAAAGATAACAGGATGATGTTTTATTAGAATTTAAAACTGAAAAAATATGAAGGCATCTTCCAGTTAAATGGGGATGCCTTTTTTTATAGGATATTTAAACGGTTGGCATCCTGTTTTATAAAAATAAACAAGAGGATTGTAAAAGCCCATAGTGACGAACCGCCATAACTAAAAAATGGAAGGGGAATACCAACTACAGGTGCCAGGCCAATCGTCATGCCTATATTTACTGCAAAGTGAAAAAATAATATTGATGCTACTCCATATCCATAAATCCGGCTAAAGCTTGAGCGCTGCCTTTCGGCCAACCAAACTATACGTATCAATAAAGTTAAGTACAAAAGTATTACCACCGAAACGCCGGCAAAGCCCCATTCTTCTCCTACTGTGCAAAAAATGAAATCAGTACTTTGCTCAGGTACAAATTGGTATCTTGTAAGCATACCTTCCCTGAAACCTTTTCCGGTTAACCCGCCCGACCCAATAGCTATCATCGATTGATTTACATTATACCCTGCTCCCTGCAGATCGTCCTCAATACCGAGCAAAACATTAATCCTTTTTTTCTGATGCGGTTCCAGCACATTATTAAAAGCATAATTTACACTGTAAACAAAAACGGTTGACAGAAAAAATATTGCAATGGCCTGCTTCCAGTTTACTTTGACTTTTTTAAATAACAATACAGACACAACAAGAATAATTGACAAAGCTCCTATTACTGCTACTTCGGAAAACAACAATGTAAAAATGAACAGAACTGCCATAATAATACCAATAATGATGATTGATCCTGACAGGCCTTCTCTGAAAAGTAAAATGACAAATGAAATGTATACCAGTGCTGAACCAGTATCGTTTTGCAATAGAATAAGCAAGGCTGGCGCAATAATTATCGCTACAGCATAAATACGCGTCTTTATTTTACGAAGATCAATATTAAGCATACTTAAGTATTTGGCTAAAGCAAGTGCAGTTGCAAACTTTGCAAACTCAGCGGGTTGTATGCCAAAACTCCCAAACTGAAACCATGATCTTGATCCGGCAACTGTTTTACCAAAAATCAAAACAGCAATCAACATAGCTATCATGATAAAAAACAGCACAAACGAAAAAGCTGAGAAGAATTTTGCATCAATGATCATAATTGAAATGGCGATGACTATTGCCAGGCCGATCCAAACCATTTGTTTACCATATCGTTCTGAAAAATCGAAAACAGATGACACTATTTCATCTGAGGAGGATGAATAGATACTCAACCATCCAAAGAAAACCAATATTGCATATAGCCAAATGGTTAACCAATCAATACTTCCTGCTATGCTACTTCCTCTTCGCATCATTAATTGTCTGTTAATTTATCCTTTTTATAATTGATCAGATTTCCTTCGAGCATGCGTTTTTCAGTAGCTTTTCTATTGGTTTTACCCGTCAGATATTTTTCAATCATTAAACTTGCAATAGGAGCTGCCCATGTAGAACCATATCCTGAATTCTCAACAATTACAGAAAGCGCAATTTTTGGATTATCCATTGGTGCAAATGCAATAAAAATAGAATGATCCTCACCGTGCGGGTTTTGGACTGTTCCTGTCTTTCCGCATTGAGTGATGCTGTCCATTTTATAATAACGTGCTGTGCCATGTTCTCCTTCGAAAACTGTTAGCATGGCTTTACGCACAACATCAAAATAGCGAGCCTCTACTGTTGTTTCTTTTTTTTGCTTGTATTTGTTCGTAACGGTATCATTTCCCTCAACTTCTTTTACAACATGAGGAGGGATAATAATATCCCCGGTTAGCAATTATTGCCGTTAGGTTTGCAAGTTGGATTGGTGTTATCAGTATCTCTCCCTGTCCTATCGCTAATGAGCGCACTGTTAAAGCATTCCATACTCCCCTGTATAATTTGTCATAGTAATCATTATCAGGAATATTCCCGGACAACTCATATGGGATATCAGTATTGAACTTTTGATTAAAACCAAAACTTATGACATGATTGTACCATGCACGGTAACCCTCTTGTGGATTCTTATACTTAGTATTATTCATCGTGTTCCTGAATGTTTTCCAGAAATACGGATTGCATGATTGCTGAATGGCCGTTTCCAATGCCAATGGAGTAACATGATCGTGAGTGCATTTGATCGGACGGCTTAATTTTCCCTGGCAGGTAAATTCGGAACCATAATAAATTACTTTTTCCTGAAGGGCCACTAATGCATTTACCATTTTAAATGTTGAGCCGGGAGGATAGGTTCCCATAATTGCCCTGTTCATAATGGGTTGTAATGAATCTTCGAGCAGCAAAGTAAAATTTTTCGAACGCTCTCGCCCAACCAGCATATTTGGATCAAATGAAGGGCTACTGATTAATGCCAGTATCTCACCGTTTCCGGGATC
Source organism: uncultured Bacteroidia bacterium (assembly GCA_963759045.1). Classification (GTDB taxonomy): domain Bacteria; phylum Bacteroidota; class Bacteroidia; order Bacteroidales; family F082; genus JAADID01. The sequence goes on along the minus strand of CAVWXM010000020.1, from coordinate 12,719 downwards.
GATGGCCACAATACTACCCAGCTTATTTTGCATTAATTGCTCACCATAGGTTTGTAATTCTGCATCAAGACCAAGTTTGATGTTTTCACCTGCAATGGCGAGCGTATCATACTTACCATTAAGATAACTGCCTTTATCGCGGTTGTGGACATCAACCTCAATAATTTTCATACCTTTTTCGCCTCGCAGTTGTTTTTCATAGTATTTTTCAATACCTGATTTACCGATATAATCACCTGCTTTGTAAAACCTGTCATTTTCCAGTTCTTTTTGGCTTACCTCGCCAATATTGCCAAGTAAATGAGCCGCAATAGGTTCAGGGTAATGCCTTAATGTTCGTGTTTGTGCATAGAAACCTGGGTAGAGGTAAAGTTTTTCCTGAATAATTCCAAAATCTTCTTTTGAAATTTGCTTGACAAAAACTGATGGTTTGTATCTGGAATAATGTTTTGCTTTAGCAAGCTGCCTGTCGAAAGTTACGCTATCAATACCAAGTAATTGACAAAACTCCGCTGTATCCATGGCCTTTACCTGGCTGGGGATAACCATTAAATCATAGGCTGCTTGATTGTAAACCATCAATTTTGCATTCCTGTCGTATATTCTGCCCCGTGGTGGATATTGTCTTACATCACGTAATACAATATTTTCAGCTGAAAGCTTGAATTTGTTATCAATAACTTGTAAAAAAAATAAACGCACAAGATAAATGATGGCTATCAGAATAAATACCCCGATAATCACAAACTTTCTTCCCGAATAATCTTTCACATACATTTATAACTGGTGGCTTGCAGGTGGTTTACAACGAAAGCAAAGTTAGCTTTTTTCATACTAACTTATACTGATATTTGATTGAAAAGCTGGCAAATTCATATCCATCGATACTGGTAAAAATCATTATTAACGAACAGTTCGTTAAACCTGACAGGTAATACAGATATATATAATATGGAAAAATAAAAAGTTACTTTATTTCTTTAGGTATGTGCTTTTTGTACTTTTTCAAAAATTGTCTCATCAGGTGAAAGGCTCCCCCAATTATAAAAAGCTCACCGATGGTAAAGAGTAACCAGTTAAATTTTTCCGGAACAAAGTTTGAAATGGTTTTTTCAAAGTCGGAGTGATTGAAATTGCTATTAAACAGATTGAAAAATCCTTCAAAATATAGCAGCATAAAAAAGTTTTCGATAAAACTAATAATAATGATCAGTGCGCCAAAAATGAATAATATCCAGACATATTTACCAAAGATTATATGATGACCCTGATGGTCGAAATATACAATGGGTAATGCCACCAATATCATCGTAATTGAACATATAACAGGGGCTAAAACAGGACTCAGCCAGGTAATAGGAATTAAAAATAAAATGTCCCATGTCATTAAATTTACCGGCCATCCAAGCATTAACTTCAAACCAACATAGTAGAAAATGTCCCAAATACCAAATACAAGCAGGAACCATCCAAATCTGCCGCATTTTGTTTTTCCTGCAAGTATACCAACACAAACAAGCATAATGATTGTTGTGGATTCTCTTACTATTTCAAAGTCAAGAAGCTTAGATGGAAGGTTAACAATCGGAAAATGAAATCCGCCTGGATAATAAAGCTCACGCAGGTATACAACAACAATGGCTTCCAAGAAGCCCATCGTAATAGCAAACAAACCTACCACTAAAAATTTTTGCGATAAGGATTTCATTATAATGGTTTAATTACAGTTTCTTTTTTTAGCCGTTAGCATAACATACGGAATCACAGTTTAAAAGACACATACTATTTCTTTATATCATGCATTACAATATTACATATATTTGGTATAATCGAAACAAGAGTAAAAAACGTGTCAGTCGTAATCACCTTATTTAATCCAAAATATTGATATGAAACAATTTATTTTAGCATTTCTATTTATTTCTGGTTTATCCATAGCATGTGGCCCTCAGGGTGTTTTGTATGAATATCAGAATACACAAATAACTTTTGGTAGTGGTGGTGGGTTTACCGGACAGGTTACAGAGTACAATGTGGATGCACGTGGAAATCTTAAAAGGATTGATGGATTGTCAGGTTCGGAAACAAATCTTGGTAAAATTAAAAAAGCAGACTTAAGGCAGATTTATAAAACATTATCTGAAATGAACCTGTCGAAAATGAATATGAATCAACCCGGAAATATGTATTATTTCATTAAAGAAGTAGATTCATCTTCAATACATGAAGTAATCTGGGGAAATCCTGATTATAAAACGCCTGATAATATACAGGAGTTTTATGATTTGTTGATTTCCAGTATGAATTAAAAAACAATGAATTATGAAAAGAAATTTACATTACACATTATTGGTTTTTACAACATTAGTACTTGTTTTTCAAACAGGCTTTGGACAAACGAATTCAAATCCGTTTGATAAAAAGAAGAAGACATCTTCAAATAAGACAACAATAACACCATCAAAATTAAATCAGGGGGTATTTAACACTTTTTCTTCTTTTGATAGAAACTTGTTAACCCAACAAGATTATAGGCCAAATACAATTCCATTTGTAATCCAGAGTAGTCTGAATAAAGAAGTTTTTTCTGAAATATCCTTTGCTAAAAATGGCATAATCAATTTCGCAGAAAGTAAAAATGGTACTGGAGTTAGTTATAATTCCAAGTCAGAGTCAAATGCAATAGAGGCATCTTTTGCTTTTATGGAGAATATTAAAATGGCCATGCAAATCAGTAATCCGAAAGAAGAATTTAAAAAAATGACAATCTTGAATGATGAATATGGCTGGACACATATTAAAATGCAACAGTATTTTAAAGGCATTAAAGTATATGGTGGACAAGTAATATTGCATGGGATAAATAATTCGATAACCCGATTCAATGGAACCTATTATCCCACACCTAATATTGAAGATATTATACCAATTATTGACAGAAAACAAGCTGCTGATCAGGCCATTGAAGACGTAAAAACTATAACTACTTTTAAATCTTTAACTGAATTAGAAACGGAAATTTTAGATTATACAGAGCCTGATGTTGAACTTATTATCTATCATCCCGAAAGAAACCTCAACAAAGAGCAATTGGCTTACCATGTTACTGTAAGACCTAATTTCCTTGACAGGTATGAATATTTTATAGATGCTGTCACAGGTCAGGTAATCGACAAATACAACAATACTTGCTCTGATGGCCCTTTTACAGCACAAGCTGCTGACCTTAATGGAATTACCCGCACAATTAACACTTATTTAGTAGGGAGTAAGTATTATATGCTTGATGGTTCAAAGTCGATGTTTAATCCCGGACAATCAGATCTTCCTGACAATCCGGTAGGTGGGATATTAACGATTGATGCAAACAATTCTAATACCAACAACATGAATTTATTTCATGTTACTTCAACGAACAATAGCTGGAATAATCCAACAGCTGTATCAGCGCATTACAATGCAGATGTTACTTTTCAATATTATAAGAACACGCATAACCGTACATCTATAAATGGACAAGGAGGCACTATTATTTCCGTAATAAATATTGCTGATGATAATGGGGGTGGATTGGACAATGCTTTCTGGAATGGTCAGGCAATGTTTTATGGAAATGGTGATCAGGTTTTTTTACCGTTGGCCGGGGCACTTGATGTAGGTGCTCATGAAATGACGCATGGTGTTGTTCAAAATACAGCAAACCTGGAGTATAAAAATGAATCTGGTGCGATTAACGAAGCCATGGCAGATATCTCAGGGGCTATGGTAGATCGTGATGATTGGCAACTTGGCGAAGATGTTATAAAACCAAACAGTCCTTATTATCCAACAGGAGCATTGCGTGACATGCAAAATCCACACAATGGAGGAACAAGCCTAAGCGATCCCTCTTTTCAGCCCATGCACACCAATGAACAATATACCGGTACCTCTGATAATGGAGGTGTCCATATCAATTCTGGAATTATAAATCATGCTTATTATTTATTGGCTGAGGCCATTTCAAAGAATAAAGCTGAAAAATTATTTTATCGCGCGCTTAGTCAATATATGACAAAGTCTTCTCAGTTTATTGATTGCCGCCTTGCATTTGAACAGGCAGCCAAAGATATTTATGGAAATAATTCCACTGAATACGATGCTGTTGTTAATGCTTTTTATAGTGTTGGTATTGGAGAACAAGGTGGTGGAGGTGACGGAACCAACCCTCCTGGTGATCTTCCAACAAATCCTGGCCAGGATTACATTGTGAGTGTTGATGTGAATGATAATGATCCGAACACACTTTATATTTCAAGTACTGCTGGAACTGATTTTGTTCCAATAAGTCAAACCAAGGTAAAAAGAAAACTTAGTATAACTGATGATGGCTATTTTGCTGTTTTTGTGGATGAGAATGATATGATGAGATCAATAGTAATGTCTGGCACAGATACTGATCAACAATTCTCTCCTGATGTAATCTGGGATAATGTTGCTATTTCTAAAGATGGAAATAAGTTAGCAGCAATTACTACCTCAATAGATTCAGCCATTTATGTTTATCGTTTTGATACCCAGCAATGGGCTAAATTCCATTTATATAATCCGACATTTACCGAAGGTGTGGTTACACACAATGTACTTTATGCCGACGCTATTGAATGGGATTATACAGGTCAATACCTTATTTATGACGCCTACAATGAACTTGAAAATAGCCAGGGCCAAAATATTGATTACTGGGATATGGGGTTTATAAATGTTTGGAATAATATCACTAACAATTGGGGAGATGGTGAAATATTCAAATTATTTTCAAGCTTGCCAGAAGGCATAAGTGTTGGAAATCCATCATTGTCTAAAAATTCAGCATTCATAATGGCGTTTGACTATTTTGATGAAAATACCGGTGATATCTTTTTACTAGCTACAAATTTAGAAACCGGTGATATAGGTGAGCTTTATCAAAATACTGTACTTGGTTTTCCAAATTATTCAAAAAATGATGATAAAATTGTTTTTGGAGATGAATTTAATGGTAAAGAAGTAGTAAGCTATATTGAGTTGGCCTCCGATAAAATTAATCCGGCAGGATCTGTTGAACCATTTATTGATGTTGCCAAATTCCCGGTTTGGTACGCGACCGGTGTGCGCGACCTGAGTGATATAGATGAAGAAGAAGTGAATACTTTCTTTACCAATGTTTATCCAAACCCATTTTCTTCAGAAGTGAATGTAGTGCTTGATATCCCACAACGAACTGATTATAAATTGTCGGTTTATGACGTAATGGGTAAACTAATGAAAGAATTAGATGGTAAGACCCAAGGACAATTGTTAAAAGAAACGCTTGATTTGAATGGATTAAATGAAGGAACCTATTTTGTGAAGATTGTAGTTGGCGATCAGGTATCCAGCAAGAAAATTGTAAAAATCAATTAGTTATCCTAACGATTGGGGGCGTTTCAACGGTATTGCTTTTATGCAAAGCACGATCGATGATATAAACCGAAAATTTTATTGTATCAAATTCTGAAAGTGGATTATAGATAAAAACAGTATCCTGGATAATCCCCTTTATCGCCTGGTTTCCTGTTAAAGGGGTCAGATTTGGGATTCTGACACTAAAAGTTAATGTATCGTTTTCTCCTGTTTCGGGGTCAGGAAAAATAAGTGGTATGAGTTCCCATTTCCCATTTTGAAGTTCGTAATAATCGATGATCATATTATAGTAGTATTCGCTTCCATAATTAAAGGGAGGGAATGTGTCATTAGCTCTCAATCCCAAATCGCCATCACCATCTGTATACGAAATCATCAGCACACCCCTTTCAGTGATCCCTGTTGTCTCATTAAGTTCTAACAAGAAGTTGTTATACTCAATAACAGGTTCAATCGGAAATTCCTCAAATTTGCTGCAAGTTGAAAATAGTAGCAGACCCAGGGAAAACAGAAATAAAACTATTTTTGTGTGTGATTTCATTATATGGGCAAAAGTAGGTAATCATTCATTACCACCAAAAGTATGCCGCAAACTGAACATCTGTCAAACAGCATTTTTCAAATCAGCAACAGTACTGACTTTAACGAATATGCGTTGAAAATATTTCATTTTCAATTTAAACATAATCCCCTATACAGAGCATTTGTCGAAAACTGTTCAATTGATACTTCACAGATAAAACATTACCAACAAATCCCATTTTTACCCATTGATTTTTTTAAAAGTCACCAGGTAATAACCGGTAAATTTTCGCCAGAGATCACTTTTTCCAGCAGCGGAACCACCGGTATGTTAACAAGTAAACATCTGGTTAAAGATGTAAAACTTTACAAGAACAGTTTTTTAAAATCCTTTAACATGTTCTTCGGCTCACCTGAAGAATATGTTATACTTGCTTTGCTTCCATCATATCTTGAAAGGGAAGAATCATCACTTATATATATGGTTAGTTCGTTAATCGAACAAACCAGAAAATCTCAAAGTGGTTTTTTTCTGCACAATTATGATGAACTTTTTGTTTTGCTTAGCAAGTTGAAAGATCAGGATAAAAAGTTGATCCTCTTTGGTGTATCATATGCATTACTTGATCTTGCTGAACAATTTCCGATTGAATTCCCTGCCTTAAAAATCATTGAAACCGGAGGGATGAAGGGAAGGCGGAAAGAGATGGTAAGAAATGAATTGCATGCGATCTTGAAACAAGCATTTAAAGTGCAATCCATTTATTCAGAATACGGCATGACTGAACTTCTTTCGCAGGCTTATTCAAAGGGGGATGGAGTATATGATTCACCACCCTGGATGAAGGTATTGATTCGTGATACCAACGATCCATTTACGTTATTGCCAGATGGTAAAACCGGCGGAATAAATGTAATTGATCTTGCCAATATTCATTCGTGTTCGTTTATTGCAACACAGGATTTAGGAAAAAAGATTCATGATGACCGTTTTGAAGTACTGGGCCGATTTGACAACAGTGATGTCAGGGGATGCAATTTAATGGTTGATTAATTTGCATTTTTCTCATCTAAATCGACTACTTACTTAAAATATCGTCCGCCTTTTTCTTTGCTTCTTGCTTAATTTTATTGGATTGATTATTTGCCGTAGTTAACAGATTATCAACTTGTTTGTTCGCATCATTGCGTAATGATTGCACTTGTTTATCTGATTCTTTGCGCAACTGCTTCACTGCTTCTTTGGCTGCTAATTCGGCGATCACACCTTGTTTTTTTGCCTCTTCAAGCAACGAATTGGCTTGTTTGTCGGTTTCGGCATTTAATTTTTTAATGGCTTCATCGGTATTCTCACGCAGATATTTGGCTTGTTTATTGGCTTCATCCATAATGGCTTTGGCCTGCTTGTTTGCTTCTGCAATTATTTTATCAGCTTGTTCCTGCAGCTCCTTCCTGATTTCTTTTTCAAGATTTTCTTTTGCCTGTTTAACAAGATCGCTCCCACTTTGTTTTAAATCCGTTTTAATACTTGGCTTATCAAGTGTCCCATCTATAGATATGCCCACTTTAATTGTTTCAGGTAATTTATATTCAAGCCCAAGTTTTTCAGCTTCTTTTTTCAATTCGTCCATTAACTTATTTGCTTCCGAACCCAATTCTTTTCTCGGTATATTCATAGTCATCAAGTACCCGATGCTCCGGTCAAGACCTGTCCAGCCTTCGAGCTGAGCATTGATATTTTTATATTTCAAATTAAAGGGTTTGGTAACCAGTTTTCCATTTATGAATTGAAAAGCAAGCATAATTTTCTCAAGATCAAGGCTTTTCAGTTTGTCAAATTGAAGGGCATTGGCTATTTGAGTTAAAGTGTTTAGTTCTTTAACAGACAGCTTAGTAGTGTTTAAATTTCCCTGGCCATTCATCGACTCGTAAATAGGCATCATGTTGTTATTCAAAATCGAGTTCAGGTTTAAATTAGCCGAAAACTTTCCTTCGGTCTTTTTTGCAAGTGGCAGGTATTGTCTGATGAGGGCAAAACTTTCAAATGAGGATGGAATGTCTATCTCGGCCAACTTCAAATCGAAATCAAATTCGGGTTGTTCCATATTGACGGTCGAATAGCTTCCGTTTACTGTCATCAATCCACCAATAATACCCGATCTAAGGTTTTGAAGGTTAATGGTTTGATTTTTTACGATTAATTTACCTGTTACATTTTCTAATAGAAGCTTGTCATAAATTAGTTTCTTAAATTCAGCGTTCAACGAAAAATTGATATTTTCAGGCACTTTCAGGACTCCGCTCTCTCCAGATTCATTTATTTCTTCATTTTCATTGCCAGTTTTACCATCTTCGTTTTCCTTTGACATTAGCTGGTCAATATCCAAATAGTCAGATTTTGCGGTTAAATTGCCTTTTAATGTACCATCCCCAAATGCGTATGCAAGGTAATTTTCAATTTTACCGGAGGATGTAAGATCACTGTTACCTGTTGTCATATTGAAAGAAACCATGTCGAGGTATTGCGGTGAAAAATTTAATTGGGCATGTGAAATATTAACCGGATTGGTGATGGCTGGAGTAGAATATTGCAAATCTTTAACGAGTAGTGAGCCCAGTGCTACAAATTTGTTGAATTGTTCTTTTTCAATGGCAGAGAGCTTACCCCGCAGCGTAATGTCTGCAATAAAAGCCCCCGATAATTCGTCACCTTTTTCAAGTGGATAATAATCTTTAACAGATGAAAGGTCAATCTCTCCTTTAATCTTTGCATTGATATCAGGATCTGATACCGGTGTTTTCATTAAAAGACTAGCCTCAACCGGATTATTCCCCATCATCATTTTTAAGGTTGAAATATCAACAATAGTATTATCAGCTTTGCCTCCGGGATTTGAAATATTTGCTTTTGCCTGTATGTTTTTGACGGCTTCTGGTAAATCAGGATATTGAAACATGGCATCATCAATTGACAAATTCACATTGAAGGAAGGTAAATGATCATCGCTGTACAAGCCTTTGACAGAACCATCAATAGCCATATTTCCCTCTGTAATAATGTTTTCAAAATCTTTAGTAAAAACCGCCGGAATTAAGGATAGAAAACTCTTAAAATCGTTGTTGGGCGCATTAAAGGTTAAGATGAGGTTCATCCCTTCTTGCATCAATGTTACAGATCCATCAAAACCAATGATAAGTTCATTCAGTGCCAGTTCGTTCCTGCCAAGTTTATAAATATCATTTTTCAGGTCGGCGTCAATATTGGCTTTATACCTAAGTTGAGTATTTGATAAATAGCGAATATTGTCATAATCAACAGTCAGGCTCGTTGCGGTAAAATTGGTACTGATCATGGTTGCATCAGATGAAAAGTTACCTGATAAGAAAACATTAAATCCATTTATTTCTGCCCGTGTGTCCAACTCTTCGTCCTGATATATTAAAGTCCCGTCATTAATTTCAAATTTTTTGAGTTCTAAATTAAAACCAGAATCTTCAGCTTGTTCATTTGATTCAGTTTCAGTATCTGGCAGGCTTATATCATAATTGGCGTCACCATTTTTTAATACTTTAACATGAATGTTGGGAGAGTTAATAGCTATTCTTTTAACTGAATAATTGTCACCCTTTATTACACTGAACAGGCCAATGGTAATGGTAATATTATCAATATCAGCCAGGGTGTCGTTTTCAAATTCACTTTTTCCGGTAACTGTTAAGCCATCAATTCCCAATGTAAAATTTGGGAAATTGCGAATGAGTGATAGATCAATATCTTCAAAATCGATTTTTGCATTCACGCTGTTATTTAGCTCTTTTTTAGCCAGTTCGGTTATTTTACCTTCGAAAAGAACAGGAAGTGCAAGTACTATTGCAAATAATATCAGGACAAAAATTGCAATAACAATAAGTAGCTTTTTCATTGGATTTAATGTGTTATATCAATTAAACAGCAAAATTAAAACAAAGTGTTTTCGTTGCTGTATTCAACCGGAAGTATAATCTCCTCAGTTTTATTTTTCGGTGAATTTACTTTATTCGAAACAGTATATGTAGTCATTTTTAAACTATCAAACGGGATAAGCAGTTTTTGAAGGGATTGCACATCTTCATTATTTAACCAATTATTTTCATCCTCAGGAGATAATATAACGGGCATCCTGTTATGGATGCTTTCAATTAACTCGTTAGCCTCAGTAGTAATTATCGAGAAAGTATGCATCGGTCTGTTTTCTGCATCATTCCAGGTTTCCCAAATACCTGCCATCGAAAATATATTCTCAGTTTTAAGAAAAATACGGTATGGTGTTTTGTTTTTGTCTTTCTTCCATTCATAAAAACCATTGGCCGGAACCAGGCAACGCCTATTCTTAAGGGCATTATTAAAAGAAGGTTTCTCAAGAATTGTTTCTGCTCGGGCGTTGATCAGCTTATATCCGATTTTAGGATCTTTTGCCCAGAATGGAACAAGTCCCCATTTATAATAACTGAGTTTGTTTTGCTCAGTATTTGTAATTACAGGCAGTTTTTGAGAAGGAGCGCAATTATAATTGGGCTTGTAAAACTCGTCAAATACCTCAACATTAAACCGCTCAGAGATTTGCTTACCTTTTACCGAAAGTTGGAACCTGCCGCACACTTCTGTTAGTTGTTTTTATTAAGATAAAATTTATGAATCGCCTTCTCAATAACGTCACTATGATCGAAAGCCAATTCAGGTAATTTGTTAATATTAAACCACTTTATTTTACTTGCATCATCACCGGCTTTGGCTATCTGACTATCGTCTAAAATCCCGCAGAAAACCACTGATACGGTATGTCCCCTTGGATCACGACCCGGTGCACTGAATGCATGTAGTTGAACGAGTTCAATGTTAACTAATGCCGTTTCTTCTTCTAATTCTCTAGCAATGGCATGTTCCAGTGTTTCATCCATATCAACAAAGCCGCCCGGTAATGCCCATCCTCCTTTAAAAGGTGGATTTTTTCGTTGAATTAATAAAATCTCCAAATCAGTTTTATTCTTTCGAAAAATAGTGGCATCAACAGTAAGTGCCGGTCGAGGATATTGATAGGTGTAGCTCAAAGCAAAATAATTTATTATTGCTAAGATAGACATAAAAAATCCCGGTCTGCTAACCGGGATTACTCATCATTATGAAACTTAACTTACAATCTGGCTATCGATTGTAGACAAAGTGGTTGCGGTTGTTATGCTTTGCAATTTTATTGGTATTAAACGGAATATCGTCGATATAACTTTCGTCTTCAAATTCAAATTCACAGTTTAAGGCTATGCTGTCAGTTGCGAAAGGAATATCATCAACATAAGCTTCTTCCTCAAATTCAAATGTTTCCGCAATAGCTTTCTGATAGATGCAGTTTATTGATACACATTCAGTATCGAATGGGATGTCATTAATATATGCTTCTTCTTCAAAATCGAATGAACTTATAAGTTCAATATTGAGAGGTGAATTAACTAATGCAGTTTCCGACGAATTTTCTGTAATTATATTTGTTGATGCACCCAGGCTCGCTGCAAATGCAATGGCCAGGATAATCATTATTGGGGTATATAGTCTTGTAGTTTTCATTTTTTGCTTTTTTAGCGTTCAAGTTCAAATATGCATTATCCATTTGCGTGCCAAAAGTTGTATATAACACAAATACAGCTAAATAAAGCGATATATGAAAATTATTTTAACTCCGTTTTTTGTAATTGAATCGTACAAAAACGTACGATAGCGAACAGTTCTTCTGGTAATAAATAATTGAATACTCCCCCTTCGTTTGTATCTCTACCAACGAGAGAACATTTAAATAGTTTAAAATCCAAATTTTGTTGGTAAGGATACCAACAAATGGAACGAAGCCGAAATATTTAATAAATTTTAAAGTGATTTAAGGAACTATGTGAATTGTTACTGTTGTTGTCCAACAACGATTACAATCTCACCTTTTACCTGCTTATTTTCAAAATAGGCAAGCACTTCCTGAAGTGTCCCGTGAACATTTTCTTCATGGATTTTCGACAGTTCGCGTGAAACAGAGGCCTTACGGTCAGGTCCAAAATGTTCTATAAGTTGTCCAAGTGTTTTTACAAGACGATGTGGTGATTCGTAAAAAATAATTGTGTTTGGGAATTGCGCCAGTTCTTTCAATCGTGTTTGACGGCCTTTTTTATGAGGTAAAAACCCTTCAAAGAAAAACTTATCTGATGGTAATCCTGAGTTGACGAGGGCTGGAACAAAGGCAGTAGCACCTGGTAAACATTCTACTTCAATATCGTTTTGGATGCAGGCCCTTACCAGTAAAAAACCTGGATCGGATATGCCCGGTGTTCCGGCATCTGTTATCAAAGCCATGGATTCACCATTTTGTAGTCGATAAACCAAACCATCTAAAACTTTGTGTTCGTTAAATTGATGGTAGGGTGCTTTTTTGGTATCAATTTCAAAGTGTTTTAATAATTTACCACTGGTGCGAGTATCTTCAGCCAATATCAGATCAACTTCCTTTAAAATTCTTATTGCCCTTAGCGTGATGTCTTCTAGGTTTCCGATAGGGGTTGGGACGATATACAATTTTGATTCACTCATTCCTGGATTTCATCAACGTATTTAGTTAGTAATTTGAATAAATTATTATAAGCGGTAAAAGGAAAATCCTTAGCTACATCATTTACAGTATGATATTCCAAATGCTCTTTCCCCATGGTGTAAATAAAAATGGACTTAACACCAATATTATAAAAAGGGCAATGATCGC
>CAVWXM010000019.1:0-37346 GCA_963759045.1 uncultured Bacteroidia bacterium | reverse complement strand
CGATCGTCAATGGTCAAATCATGGGCTTCAAAATTGAGCATAGCCGTAAAAGGAAGGGTAGGGCTAAGGTCTAACAAATCTATCTTGCTCTGGATCAAAGCGATACAAATAACTTTCTTCACCCAATTTCCGCGGCATACATTTCGCCTCTGGTACTTCCTTTAATGCAAGAACCCTACTTGAAAATCCTTTGGTCTCATCGTAATACTGATTCCCTCTTTTGCATTGATCATTGCAATGCCATTATGGGTTTATTTGAAGGGGCCTGTCAAAACCAAAGATTCCCTTACTATCTGGATAAAGATTGAAAATCCCCTCGCTTCGTCCATAGAAATCATCATATCGTTTGATGAGCGTGTTTATTGCGTATTTTAGTATGGTAACTTTGGGGTTAAATGTACATTACCACGTGAATCCGTCTTTGTCTTGAGCCACTGCACTGACTTGGGGGTAATTATTTATAGATGAGCTCCGCAGTGAATTCATCTTCAATGGGAGAAATTTCGTAAAATAGTTAATGGGTGACCAGGCTTTCCCTTGATTGCCTATTGGCAATAGCGATAGGATTAACCATAGGTAAATCTTTCACGGTTTGAAAAAGCGCTGCTGGAGCAGCCAAAGTCCGTTTTCCTAAGTAACAAATCCAAAGATTATCATTATTACTATTACTATCCCGTAGTTACATAAATCTCATACATATGTCCAAAATCCAATCTTCCACCCTATGAGCTTCATTTGCTCCATATAAAGTTTGAGGACGATTGTTTAATCAATAAGACTATAAATAACTTTCCTTTCCTGGTCCCGATGATATATTGATCATTGTGATCCACATACATGGCAGTAATCAGGTCATCATCCAGCTCAATCGTCTTAATTAGCTGGGGCTTATTTTCTTGTATGTTATAGACATGCAGAGCATCGTTTCCTATCACAAGGTAATTTTTGTGAATTAATAAGGCATTCCCATTTTCAATGTTCAGCTTTTTTTCAAAAGTATTGGTAGCTTTATTAAAGTAGAATAATCCATCCAATCGATTCAGCACCCAAATTCCTCCCTCCAAGTCTTCATGTATCGCCAGCTTTTGGGCTTTATCCGTTTTGGAAAATCGATAGGTTTCGAAATCTCCCTGCCGCAACCTGCCAATGCTGTGATTGGATTGAGAAAGCCAGATATCTTGATCTTTACTTAGTGCAAAATCGTTGGGATAAAAAGGAAGCCCGGCTGTTTCATTGATTGTGCCTTCCAGTATCGGGATTACCTTCGGCTGGGAAAGCAAATCGTCAACTTGATAGATACCCATTTCATTTATAAACAGCAGGTGATCTCCACGTTCATAAAGCTGATGAATAAATTGACTTTTGGTATGCACGCTATAAATATCAAAATGGATTCCATCAAATCGATACAAACCGTTTTGGCTGCCAATCCAGATAAAGCCTGCCTGATCCTGAAGTACAGTTGATACCTGCTCAAAGGAGCTCCAGACCCCAAATTGTATTGAACATAGCCATACTGTTGTGCAGAAATATGAAAGGAGATGCCACACAAAAGGAGGTAGAGAATTACTTTGCTTAATTTCCCTGACATTAACAACAAATATAGGAAGAAATTAATCTATTTCAGGATGCGATCCGAGACTATGGTGTCATTCAATCATTGGTTAATTGTTGGCCAATGAAGGCTAACTCCTTTTATGCGTTATAAAAGTACTGAATAACATCAATCTTTGGCATGATAACGGTAACTTTTTGGCTGTGTTTATAAAAGTTGGTAAATACTGAATTTTGGTAAAACCCGTTTTTATCTGCTAAATATTCTATTAAAACTGAACATTATAAACGGCAGGAAACTGCTCAGGAATTTCATCTTTGCTTTCTCCCAGGTTTTGTCTGAGGTCGATTTCAATACCCCGGGCAATGGTAGAAATGGGTACATCATTAGAAGTGCCTTCGAAAGGGTTTTCTCCTGTCCTGCCAATTCTTTCCATGGTATGAAATATCCACGCCACAGCCGCATAAAATGGAATAGAAAACCAAATAAAAAATTTCCCTATCAGCGGATAACTGCCAATAATTTCCTTGCCAATATCAGCAAATTGTGGCACAAGCGCCAAAGGCAATATCAGGACGAAAATCCACATGAAGTAATGATTCAGCGTGGCAAATTGCCTGGGATACGGAAAGTTTTTAATACGTTCACTTTTACCTTGTAAGGTGAATAATTCCTTGATCTCACCCTCCAGTTCCAGAAATGAAAACTCCCAAATTATTCCTTGCTCTTTTAATTTTCGCAAATGGTGGGATTGCAGGTATAATAAGGCAGTTTGTTTGTTGTCTTTATCGGATATATAATCTGTATCGCTGACTGAAAGGTATGGTTTTAAATCATTCTCAAGGGTTGAATCGCGCTCAGGTGGTTTTATTCCCCATTCGGATATTGGTGCGACTGCTTGATGTAATTTCCCATGGTTTTAGCACGCGCATGGCATGGCGTAAGGCGGTCATCCAGGCAATGTGACGGTAAGTGAGGGTTTTCATTTCTGAACGAAGCTCTTCCTCGCTCATTTTTTGTGTGGCATATTCGTTCGTGATCATATCCTGTACAAATACACCAATGGAATTAACGTTTTATAATATTGCGTGCAATCTTTTTATAAATCACTGTTTATCGTTATCATACAAATGGAAATAAATTTCCTGCGCAAAAAATGAATGATTTATCAAGCAGTCGACAAGTACCCATTGGCAATAATCAGAAAAATATCCCCTTTCAATTTATTGTACACATAAATCCCTGGTTTGATATTTGATTTATCAAAACCTATTTCATATTTTCCGTTAGCTTTTATTAATATACCTCTTTTTTTCTGCTCTTTTTCAACCACAGAAACCGACGTGGTTTAATTTATTTAGGCGTTGTTTTTCTATTCATCTAAATTGCATTTATTTACTTTTTGATAGCTTCAGGGCAATTTTTCCGCCAATCCATGCCATCGGAATATAGGCAATTATGATGTCAGTGGCTGCAAACCAGATTGGTCCTGGCAGCATATAGTTGACTATAATTCCTCCTAACAGGAAAAAGACACCAATGCCCAACGAAAATTTCATTTTATGGTTCACAGCTATCAAACCTGCAACAGCCGCACCTACCAGTGTACCTATGGCGTGAGCCAAAAAAGGAAAGATAAAATATTGGAATTTCAGGCTTGGCATAACAGCCGCGTAGGCCTCCATGTCATTTATATCAACACCCTCAATTGGAAATACCATATGGCCTATTTGGATGAGTCCCATATTGATAACACTGCCGGCTAACCACCCAGCGATAATTGCTAAAATATTTTTAATTATTGGATTCATAATATTTATTGATTTTGTTAACATTCCTGCTATGGCCCAATTTATTGTAAGAATTAAGTGTTGGTGTTTGATTGTGTTGGCCAATTCAGTTAATTGGGTTAAAGGTAGGAATTTTAGCTATTTGAAGTCTGATAATATAAAATTGACCTCAGAAGAGCTGTGGAATGGAGTGTATGGTTATTGGTGGGCGAAGATAGGAGAAAGACGATAGAAGATGGGACCAAGAAGCCAGCAGCGAGAAACCCAAAGCGATTAGCGACTGGCACCATAATAACAGTGTAAACTGAAAGTCTTAATCTTCAAAGCCCGTTTCTCGAGTCAGTACAACTATCATTTTCCTTCGCAGGCTAAATGAGTCCATTTGTTAAGCATTTGTTAAGTTTATACAATACCGCTTGTACATTTATATCTTCGTCAAAATGTAACTAAAAAATGCTAACTATGAAACTAAAATTTACACTCAACCGTCTTTTTACTTTAGGATCCTTTCTAGTCTTCTCAATGCTTATCAAGGCCCAACCGGAATTTATTAACCCAATTCCAATACCGCCTTTAATCGAGGTTGGTGATACAGAAGTACACCTTGAAATGCGCATGTTCAAGAAACACAAATTTAATCCGTCCAATCCTGGCGATTCCCTGCTAAATGGTAAATCCAATCAAACAGGAATCCAGACATGGGCATACAATCTTGCAGGTGATTCAGTCATGACTATTTTAGGCCCTACCTTAAGATGGCGTACCGGTCAGCAAACCAAAATCCGTGTTACCAACCATTTAAACCAACCCACTACAACACACTGGCATGGTGCCGAAGTTCCTGCTCAATTTGATGGAGGTCCTCATCAACCCATAGCTGTTGGTAACAGTTGGCCTGTTGAATTTATCAACCTCGACAGCGCTTCAACCATGTGGTACCATCCGCATTACCACAATAATACTTATCCTCATGTACAATTTGGGCTATCAGGACTCATTATTTCTGAACAGGCATTCGATCCCATCCACGATGTATTGCCTAACCAATACGGTTTAGACGACATTCCTATTATTATTAGTGATCTGTCGATAACCAATGACACTATTGATCATGCGACTAATGAATTTATCTATGCTGTTGATACCTCAAAATCAAAACACCCTTATAATCTTGTTAATGGGGTATCGAACCCGAATCTAGGGCTTCCAGCACACCTGGTTCGTTTGCGCATCTTAAACGGATCAACACGAAAAGGTATTCAATTTGGGATCTCAGACTCTTATACTGGTGGAATGGAATCGTTGGACGAATTTATACTGGTAGCCACCGATGGTGGGTACACGATGAAAGCAGACACGATGACCACCTTGTTGACCGGGCCTGGCGCAAGGGCTGAAATTATTCTTGATCTGACCGGGAAAGAAGTTGGTGACATCCTCTATTTGCGGAATATGAAAGAACTGATGGGTGGGGATATTGTAGGCAGTCCAAATGGCAGTTCCAAAGATACAACAGCTGGAAACGCTTTTCTGCAAATAAAAATAATCCCCGACCCCCCGGGTTATACTCCTGTTGATACCTTTACTCCTTATGCATCAAGCTGGGATCCGGGTGTAGCAGATACTTTTAACATTGACAGGACCAGGTTACAAACTCTGGAAGGTGCACCAGGCAGTGGTTTTACCATTAACGGGACGTCATTCGATATGATGACCATTAATGATACCATTTGCGTGGGTGCCAAAGAAATATGGACCGTGAAGAACAACACGCCGGTTGCCCATCCATTTCATATTCATAAAATATTCTTTCGCATACTCGATATTGATTCAGCAGGCACTTCAATAGACCTGGAAGCGAGGGGGCTGAATGGGCCGAAAGATGATATATTGGTGCGCAAAGATTGGACAGTTCGGTTTTTAGGCAAATTCGACGACTATCCAAACGCTATTGATCCAACACTTGCCTATATGTACCATTGCCATATTTTAACACATGAAGACGCTGAAGGTGGCGGCATGATGCACCAGTTCGTTGTAACTGACGATGCTGCTGCATGTCTTGTAGGTCAGGAAGAGCAAACTGTATTGAACGATTTTGTTTTGTTTCCCAATCCTGCCAATGATAAACTTTACATAAATGCCAAGTCCTCAAATGCTAGTGTTATCCGTATTATTGACCTGGCCGGAAATGTGATCAGAAGACAGGGATTCGCTCCATTTGAAGGAACACTTCAAATAGACATCACCGGTATTTCAAAAGGTTTTTATATCGTTGAATGGACAACGAAGAATAGCACAACTTCAAGAAAATTATTGTTGAATTAAATTAAGGAATTTTTTAAAAAAGGAGCATAACTATTGGGATGCTTCTTTTTTTGATGGTTTATGAAAAGGCAATGTTTTTCCTAGTAGCTTAAGTCTGTGACTTAAGCTTTTAATAAAAGTTAAACTTTAAACATTTGGGTTGTGTTTAAGTTGCAAACTTAAAACAGTTAGGAGTATAAATTAAAGCCTAGAATACTTTCATTTCTTTCTTTAATTCAGGTTCTGCCGCACCTAAGGTTTCATTCCTAAATCTATCAAATCTGGCGTCCAGTTTCAAGCCTTTGCGTTCTATTTTAATAATCCGCTTGTTCATTTTGTTTATCCACTTTAATACTTTCCCTCCACCAAAAAGGTGGGTGGTAGGCAAAGGTTCTCCCATTTCCCGCAGCACCATGCCCATGGGGCATTCAATTTTATCCTGAAGTATGATCAGCCGTGCGAGCAAGTCAGCATAGGGGCCGATCAGTGAGCCAACACCACCTCTTGGTTGCATCCAACCAACCAGGTAAATACCTTTGTAATTATCATACATACTGAAGCCATATACTTTCACAAAGTCTTTTTCTACCCTGTTCAGTTTTTTTGGAAGAAAAGGAAAGCTGGTGTGAAATCCAGTAGCATAAACGATGGTATCAATTTCTTCAATACTACCGTCCTCGAATTCAACTTGTGATTCCAGCAATCTTTTTACCGCTCCTTTAATCTTGATCCTGCCATGCTTGACATGCATTAGTGTCTCTGTGTTTACCGTTGGATGCCGGTCAAAAACTTTTGACAACGGTTTAGGTAATCCATATTCTTTATGGCTACCAATGGTTACCTTCAGCATTAGCTTGATCAGTCTTTCCTGCAACCAGTCGGGCATTGTTGGAACTTGCAAAGCAGCAAGGGGTCTTCCCATAAAGGTTTTTGGGAAAATCCAGATTCCACGCCTGACGCTTAAATAACATTTGTTACTCACGCGTGCACATTCCGAGGCAATGTCGAAAGCAGAATTCCCTGCTCCAATGACCAGCACTTTTTTATCTTTTATCTGATCAGTTGATTTGTATTCTTTTGAATGAAATGATTCACCGTTAAAATTCCCTGCATATTTTGGATAGTTTTTACTCCAGTGATGGCCATTACAAACCACTACTCCTTTGTAAATTTTATGCAGGCCATTCTCAAAACCCACTTGCCACAAATTGTGTTCAACCGGAATTACAGCAATCACTTTCATGCTGAATTGAATCGAATCTTTTAACTGATAGTGTGCCGCATAATCTCGGTAATATGCCAACATTTGTGCACTGCTTGGAAAATCGGGATAATCTTCGGGCATGGCAAAATCAGGGTACTCCATTACTTTTCGGGCAGAAAGGATATGGGCTGATTTGTAGGTTCCGTGGTACCAATTGCCACCTACATCATCATCCGCATCCACCTGATGATATGGTATATTTGCCATCTTAAATGATTTAGCCATTGCAAGCCCAACGGGTCCGGCTCCAATTATTAAATAATGCGTGTCTGTTTGTCCTGAAGTTGTCATTTATCTTTGTTTCATATTTATTCTTCTGAATAAAAAGAATTGAATTGAATAATCTAAAATATTAAGTTTACTAATCTGTCCTGATAATCTTTTGTATGTAGGCTTTTATGCTATTTTATGCAGTTCATTATCGTTTGCCCTATATGATTCTGCTTATCCTCTATAAAGGTAATGCTTTTTATTCTCGCATTAAGTGACTGGTTTATAATGGTGATTTTTTTGAGGAATAAATAGCAGGTTGCATATGGCAGAGGGCATGGAGCGGAAGGCACAGAAATAGTTAATGGATATGGGTAAATGGTTAATGAGCATTGATCATCTTCGGTCTTCCAAATTTAAACATCAGATTCACACTACAAAAAACCAATACAAGTAATAAAGTGTAAACACCACCAGGAAAACAATCCCAATCCAGGAGAGTATCTTTAAAAACAAACCCGGCCGGGCTGTAATAGGCATATGCTTGTCAGTCACTACCCTAAAATTAAGCCATGCTAAAATGGGTGCCATCAGGAATGAAAGCACCGTAGCAATGGTAACCATATGCACCATGGATTTAGCGGCTAAGGCAATGATCAAACTGGCTCCGATAATCATCAGTACAAGCCAGAATCTGCTTAAACTATTCCACTTTCCGATTTTCCATTTCGGGTTGAACAGATTTTTTACAATAGTGTTTAAAACCCTTGGATAGGCATCGAGCACAGTTATGGTTGTGCTGAACATGGTTGTGAAAGCAGCAATTGAGATGATCCAGTAGGCCCAGTCGCCAATGCTTGTAGTATACATGCTGATTAATTGCCCCGAAAAATGCGTTCCGTTGGATGACAACTCCTCCCCTGTTCCGTATATTACAAGTGCACCCAATGAAACAAAACCCAGCGCCAGCAATGCGGTACCAATATAACCAATCCTAAACTCAGTCAATGCTGATTTAAGACTTGGTGTATAACCAAGTTGTTTTGCTTTTTCGAGGTTCCAGATAGACGACCAGACGGAAACATCAATGGGTGCAGGCATCCATCCCACAAAGGCAATCAGGAAGAGGATATGGGCAGAATCGGTCCATTGAAAACTGACCAGTGAATCGGGTGTAACTACACGATCAATTCCTAATGCAGCAAATACTGCAACCACAGTGGAAACAGCAAGCAAAACAATGATGAATTTGATCAGTTTATCGAGCAGGCTATACTTGCCTATTAACAGGATTACCAGCGAAACAACCAAAAGGATGATGCTAAGCAATGTAATGTTGATGCTCAGGTTAAGGATGTGGGCCAGCAAACCCACAGTAACCACCGTTACCGCCGCCTGTATGATAAACATCGAAACAACCGTAAGCAAAGCAAAAAGGGCAACAGCCCATTTCCCGATTTTGCGGTAACCATCAACCAGGTTGTTTCCGGTAGCGATGGCATAACGAGGTCCGTATTCAAAAAACGGGTATTTTAAAAAATTGGCTAAAAGCAACACCCATACCAGGTCGAAACTGAACATGGCTCCTGCCCTGGTGGATTGTACCAAATGTGAAACACCAATCGCTGCACCGGCATATAACAATCCGGGTCCCAGTATTTTCAGCAGATGGTTCATTACTTCTTTTTATCCTCTTTCCGCTCCATCCGTTGCTCTTTGTTATTGAACCCAAGTGTTGAGGTAAGCCCTGTCAGTAAACTTCTGAACAAATAAGCCACAACACCCTTTTCGGTTTCCCTGACAAAATAAACCTGCCCCACACGCGGCTTCCGTGCAAATTTCGGGTTGTTGGATTTTACCACAAGGTCGTTGATTAAAAAGTTGATAAACCCTTTATTTTTAAGCTGAGATTTTTTCCGGTTATATCTTTTTAATTCCAGCTTTTTATACCTGAAAATAAGATTCCCATGGGCAAGGCTGTCAGTACCAGATATAAACTGTGCATCAACACTGCCCACCCCCCGGGTTATACCCAGTCCTAATAAATTTTCTGTCATCGAATTTAAAACGGTCAGGTCGATGGGTTCTGTTTTCGCTGCCAGCCAGAATGCGGTTGAATCGCTATGCAGCGGAAAGAACGCAGTAACATCCATGCGTGCGTTATCCATAATCCTGGCATTGGCTTCAATCTTCAGGTTTTGCCGTTCTCCATCTTTAAGCATATTGGTAAAATTGTAAACATTGCCGTTAAATTGGGTAAAATAAATCTCTCCCGGGAAAAATGATTTATCTTCGATTTGCTTGTACTTTATATAACTATCAATAACCTGAATCGAATCGATTGTAAATTTTTGAGACAGACCCATCAATCCTTCCCTGGGTAATTTTTTATAAGTTCCCGGTTTAATCGGAATACGTTTATCACGGTACAATTCGGCGTTCAGCCTGTACACCTCAACTTCTCCAATTTGGATATGGTCATTTTGAAACAGTTCATCAATATTAATATCATAGATTTCAATTTTTTCGCTGAAGATCTTTGTGCGGGAGGTCTGGTAGATGGCTTTTTTAAAGAAATCTTCCTCATCATAACGCGGAATCATATGAACAGAATCTACTGTAATCCTGTGGTTTGGAAAATCATAATGCAGACGGCCTGTCTGAAATTCATAAAGACTATCGGCTGATATCATGGTTTTGCCATGCAGATCAACAATAAGATTATTAATAAGGTTAGGCCTCGATTGACCTATCATTGCGGTATCAAAATTAATTTGGTGAACGATCAGGCTGATGCTGTCAAAGTCAATGGTATGCATCGATGTATCTTCCAGCGTTTGGTAGGTCAGGCTGATGTCTTCCAGTTTTGTTGTATCAACTTTTAGCCTTGTCATGATCCCGCTGAATCGATCCATCAGGTCGAGGTTGATTTTAAAAGATGTTTTTTTCTGCTTTTCCGGAACTTTTTTGAGTTGAAGGTCAAAATCGCCAATAATTAATTCGCCTACTTTCAGACTAGTAGGTAATTTCTCCTGAATAATGATATTGTTCAGCCTGATATTTTCAGTTGCAAAAAGCATTCCTGAACTCCCGGCAATTGAAGTTCTATCCACCTCATCAACAATACTTCCACCACGGATACTTTTTATGATCAAATCATCTTCATTTAAACCAATGTGTCCGCTATGAATACTTAAAAATTTATTTGCAATACTATCGTATTGGGTGAACTCAGAAAAGCTAAGACCAACATTGTCCATCAGGTTAGAACCTTCCATAACAGAATTATGATGTATCATGCTGAAACCTTTCAGACTGAAATGCTTACTTGAAGAGTCGCCAGGTTTTTCAATTGAAATATTTAGGTTACTGGTCAGTAAAGTGTCGTGACTAAAAATAAGATAATCCCTTAAATCTGGTTTTTTTTCTTCAATCGAATTCTGTTTTGGTGGCGATTTGCTTAGCCTGATATCTAAGTTCAGACCATCCAACACTAGACTACCGAATGAAATGCTATCCTCGTTGATCAATAAATTATAGTTGAGGCCGGTAAAATCAAAACGGGGCACTGTGAGCGACCTGATGGCCATTTTAGCTGTATCAAGCAGAGCTGAGGGTAATGCAGAAACAGTAAGATTCCTAAACTTAAGTTCTGAGTTAAATGCATCCGTAAGTATTTGCTGTGAACTAATACGATGGTTTGCAGCCAACACATCGAAATCAGTCAGGTTGAGTTGCCAGCGTATTTCTTTTAAAAATGATTTCAGGGAATCACCTTTAATTGCAGTTAATGTGCCCAGTTTTAATTTATAATTGGTTCGCACTTTTATATCTTCTATTTCCCGTGCAATCTTTGTTTCCAGTTTTCCATTTTCAATATCCACTTCACCTATGTCAAAAGATAAAGGCATGATTAGCTGGATGAGTGTGATTCTTTTTCGGCATCTTTAAAAGAAAACTCACCTTTCAGTTGAGGATCATTGATAACCAATTGATCCAGCTGCAACTCATTATCCATCACCAGGCGTCCAAGATCAAAACCATTTAATTGTACTTTTTGAACTTGAAGGTTACCCTCTTTACCTGGTGAATTGAGATTCAAACGGATATCATTAATCCATAAACTATCAGGCTGATAAGCCATTTTTCCGCTGGTAAATCCGATTGATGCTTTGTTAAAGTAGGCATCAATCTTGTTGTAGGCAAAGCTGATCTGCTTATAACTAAACGCTTCATTTTCAGTTTCGGGCAATTTCAGCTCGTCAAGTTCTATATCCAATCCCGATAAGCCGATAAAAAACTCTTCCTTTTTGGAAACATTAAAATCACCATTATTTAAAACAATTTTATCCAGCATCAAATAACCAGGAAAAATCATTTTCTTTTTGGAGGATGCATCATCAGGAATGAAACCGGAAATATCGATATGCCCCACTGGATCAGTGACATTGATGCTCAAATGTTGTTTTTTTCTTTTTTGCAATTCAGCCAAATTCGCACCTAAAACCTGCAATTCAGGTATTTGCAGATCGATTGCCTTTGAAGCATTTTGTGTAGTATCAGATTGGAGATGTATCCCTGCTAATGTAAATTGTTTTCCATCATTGGAATAAGATAGTTGGTTATAATCAATTGTAAGGTTTGGAATGAGTTGCTTTATGGCAAATGGACCGGTGGACAGTGTTATGTTTTCGTAATGCAGGTTATAAAACAAGTCGTTGAACTCACCTGAATCAATTTCGATTTCTGTCATTAGGAATTCCACGTCATAAGTTTTAATTAAAGTATCAGTAAAACTTCTGACATTGAAATAATTAAAATTGCTAATATCAACCGAGTCGAGCTGAAAATCATAAAGTAATTTGTTGAGCTGGTTTAATCCCGCGGTTGCTGTTGTATCATTACTATTCCTGGTTTTTACATTATTAAAATTGACAAATTCACCATCGGCAATGATAATAGAACTCAAACTCAAATCCTCTAATCCCCTGACTTCCTCAAGGTCAATATCGTTTAATTTAATCTGGCCCGCTTTAATGCCCACACTGTTTTGTTCAAGGTTTTTTATTGTCGGTTGCAAAGAGGCTCCACCGATGATTAAATCATTTTTAGTTGAACTAAACACGGCAGAATCAATATCGAGTGTGTATCCTGAATTGAGTTCTTTGTGAAGATTTCTTAATCTGAACCTGAATTCATCAGAAAATAAAATACGGTTCCCGGGCAATGAGTCTTCGGGTTGTGAATCAAAGTGATCGAGCATAATGGTAAAATCAACCAATCCCGGATCGGTATCAGGCGAAGTGTATTCCGCGAGCATAATTGAACCATAATGAATTTCAATATCATTAATCCGAAAAATGATGCGCGAAAACATGTCAGAATTCTGGTTTAACGCATTTATCAATTTATCAGGATGAAAACTCGACTTGCTTTCGTTTCCCTGTTCTGTCAGCCAAAATTCGGGTTTGTCAATAAGCAGTTTTTCAGCCAGTATATTCCTGTCAAAAACCAGCGCTCTGATATCCAGTTTATTGATCACTATTTTTTCAAAAAGCACCTTATCAAGTTTAATGCTTTTTGTTTCGTTCATGTATATATTCTCCAGAATCAGACCCGGTTTTTCAATAACAATAGTTCCATCATACGGATTAAAGGAAAAGGAATCAAGAGTAAGCTCAACCTTCCCGTTCGATTTATTTGTAATCAGCTTTTTTAAACTGAATTTTATAATGCTGCTATGGAATAAAAAAACAAGCAACACAATGAGCACCAAACTCCCGAAGATGTACAGAAATACTTTAATTGCCTTTTTCATTGTCATTTAGTTGTGTAAATATCAACATAAACCGGGAGATGGTCACTAAACCCACCATGATATTTAAAACCGATATAGGTGCGCATAGGTTTCATGCCAAGATACTTTTCATCTTCTTCCAATAAAAAAGCCGGACTAAAAACACTGGCTTTTCCATTATAAACCTGAAGACCCTCACTGTTTTGAAGTAAAAAATTGGTGACAATAACCTGATCAAAACTATTCCATTCAGCTTGATATTTTAAGGTGCCTTTTACAGGGAAATCAGTCGGAACCAATTCAAGGGTTTATCAATTGGCATTGTTGGTTTTCAGCATTAAGGAACCGAATGCTTTCGTCTTCCGGATCATCATTAAAATCGCCCATGATTAAAATTTTGGGTTGATAAACAGCACCGCAAATCGAATCAACTTTTTTCCGTAACACCGTAGCAGCCAATTTCCGCAGAGAAGCTGTTTGAAGTGTTCCACCATAACGGGATGGCCAGTGGTTGATTAACAGGTGAACTGTATCGTCTGAAAGTAAAAATTTTGCATATAAAATATCCCGCGTTGCAAGCGCTGTCCCATCTATATTCCGGTACCTGATTGGCTTTGCATCTATCAGTTCGACTTGTTTTTCGTTATAAATCAAACCCACATCAATCCCGCGATGATCAATGGATTCGAAATGCACAACCTGGTAATCATCATTCCAAAGTGGTGTGTTTTTAAGCAAATCATCCAGGACAAACCGGTTTTCAATTTCTGCGAATGCAACCAATGCCGGGAGTTTCCATCCCCCTATTGCCGTGATTACTTTGTAAACCTGGTTTCGTTTAGTTTTGTAACGGGAATGGTTCCAATGACGGTCACCATCAGGGACAAACTCATTGTAATCGATGGTTGAATCAGGATATGGATCAAAAAAATTCTCCACATTGTAAAATACGATCCGGCTAACTCTATCCTCTTCCTCTGTAGAAGTTTGTGCAATAACTTGCTGTAAACTTAAAACAAGAATCAGGAGAGAAATGGTAAATCTGTTGCTCGGCAAAATCAATGGAATTGGTGTAACAAGTTTAACAAATTTTTCAATATGGTTTAGCCATTAAGCTATGATAGTGTGACATGATTATTGAACTTGTTCTCTCTTTGTGCAACTTGGTGGCTACTTTTTAACTTAGTGAAACAGCTATTACACAGAGTTCCACTGAGAAGTCACAAAGTTTTCAAAGAAAAAGAGATTAGATTTGCAGCCAGTTTATTTTTTTACATGAAAAACCTTTACTTAATTATAATTGTCTTTTTTGTTGTCTTCTTACAGGCCGAAGCACAAGACAAATACAATATTCAGATCAACATTGACGGTTACAAGGATTCAAGTTTACTATTGACCACTTATTATGGCGATAAGATTTTACTGGTTGATACTGCTTATGCACGTACACCCGGCACTTTCGTTTTCGATGGTAATGACCCTTTACCGGGTGGTGTTTATATGGCAGTCAGTCAGAAGAAGATTAAACTATTCGAATTTATCGTTAACCAACAACAGGAATTCACATTGAACACTGATACTTCTGCGTATTCAATCAATCTGACCACCGAAGGATCAAAGGAGAACAAATTATTCTTTGAATACATCAGGTATAATGAACAATTGTTTTCAAATAGCCGGGTTTTTCGGGATTCGATGGAAGATTTAGAAAGAGGCACAAATGAACATAAAGCACTTGAACGAAAGATTGAATCAATTAACAAACAAGCCACTGAATACAAAATCAATATCATCAATAACAATACTGACCTTTTTATATCAAAACTTTTGAGTGCCATGCGTGAGGTTGAAATTCCTGATTCCATTAGCAAATCAACTGACAGCACAGCTGCTTACAGGTATTTCAGGAATCACTATTGGGATTTTTTCGACCTGAAAGATGCAAGGCTGCTACATACGCCCATGTTTTCAAAAAAAGTTGATCAATACTTCGACCAGCTGGTTGTTGTTCATCCTGATTCGGTGATCGCTGCCATTGATGAGGTGATTGCACTGGCCCGGCCAAGCCAGGAAGTGGTTAGCTGGTTGGTATGGCATTTCATTGCTGAATACCAAAACCCTGATTATATGGGTTTTGATGTGGTATTTATACATCTTGCCGATCAGTATTTCCAAAAAGAGGAGATCATTAATGCCACAGCATCGGTTACCCAAAATATTATAGACCGGGCCAATAAAATGAGACCGCTTACACTTGGTAGCCCTGCTCCTAATTTGATTTTAATTGACACTATCGGTAATTATCAATCATTTACAAGTTTAACCAACGACTTTCTTTTATTGTTCTTTTGGGATTATGATTGTGGTGTTTGTAAGAAAGAAATTGCCAGCTTGAAAACATTAATGACAGATACTGGTTTCGATATTGGCGTGTTTGCCATTAATGTGAATGCAGATCTTGAAAAATGGAAATTGGGCATCATTGAAAATGGATTTATCTGGACGAATGTAAACGGCACCCGAAGTGTGACCCAGGATTTTCATGATCTGTATGACACACATGGCACACCTGCTATTTTTCTACTGGATAAGGAAAGGAAAATTATTGCCAAACAATTATCTATTGATCAGGTGGATGGATTTATTAAAAACTATGAAAGACTTCACAAACAATAAGAAGACAAAAGACTTATTTTAATAATTATTGCAAATTGGAAAAAGAACATCCCAAACATATTTCACTTGTTCAACTACTTATGAAATCCAGTGCTACAGACAGTTTATTTTATCGTCTGGTTTAGCCTGATCCTGATTGTTTCAGTTATACCTGATCATTCCCCTGATACCCTAAAAATTAATATTTATGAACTAAGGCTGGATTATATTAAACACTTCTTTGTCTACCTTCCTCTGGGATTTTTTTTGTTAAGTCTGCAGAAAAAAGGAATCGTATTGTCTTTGGTTCTGGGCATACTTGTAATCTCAATTCCTGAAATTGCTCAATACTATATACCCTACAGGGCTTTTAATCCTATAGACCTGTTATCCAATGCAGTAGGTCTTCTGGCAGGCATTGTCATTTATAATTTTCTTCAACCGAAAATTTAATACACAAAAATAAAATGAAGATCATTTCAACCAATATTGGACGCATGCGCGAAATGAACTGGCGTGGTCAGAAAATCACTACGGGCATTTTTAAAGAACCTGTTGATGAACCTCTATTTTTGGGGAAAGCTGGTGTGAATAAGGATCATGTTTCCGACCTTAAACATCATGGAGGTTCTGATAAAGCATGCTATTTGTACTCAGCCGATTATTATGCATATTGGAAAAAGCAATTTCCGGATTTGAAGTGGCAGTGGGGCCTGTTTGGCGAAAACCTGACTGTGGAAGGACTTGACGAAGGAAAGACGCTGATTGGTAGTATTTACCAAATTGGTGAAGCGAAAGTACAAGTAAGTCAACCCCGCTTACCCTGCTACAAATTGGGTATCAGGATGGAGTCTTCGAAGGCTGTCAAAGCATTCCTCAATAGCCCTTACCCTGGTGTTATACCTGCGCATCATTAAAGAAGGATTTGTAAAAACTGGTGATACTTTTGAATTGATTGAATCGCCGAAATCAGGATTATCTGTCCGGGAGGTTTACAGCCTCTTTTCTTCCAATAAACTAAATATTGAAATGAAGGAACTGGCCATTAATGATCAGTTTTTGGCTGAGAGTATCAAGAAGGATTTGAGCTCAAAAGTTTAATGTGACTTTTTAATATAAACAACAGCTAACCTTTCTAATGTCCTCATTTATTTCATAAGAATAATCAACTAAAACAAAATCCATTTAATCAGTTTTACCAGATTGATTTCAATCTATAGATTTTCGCATTTTTCAATGTAACGCCGGCATCACCAGTAAAAATCTTAAACCTTTTATAATCTTCTGTGGGGAAAAAAAGATCAGTCATTACTACCATGCCATTTTCTGCAAATAATTCTATTGAAGAAACATCTATGAATAAATGCATGGAAATTGTGTTTCCAACAATAGAATAAGGAGCATAATGAATTCCTGCGAAATCATTATTAAAATCCGTTTTTCCGCTGCCATTTCGATTTATATAAAATCGTTTGGTACAAGGATCAAATCCCAGCAATCAGTTTTTCATTTATATCGTTTGATAATTCGATACCAAATTGTGAATCCAGCCCAAACTGAGTAATGTCAGGCAGCATAAATTCCAAATTAAGCTCAATGGGGCCTCCATCATATAATTTCTTAAGATTCAATTTCACCACTTACAATTGTAGGTTCGAAGATTATTGCTTCATTCCTTAATGTTTCTAGCTCGATCACTGGTTTTGCTAAAAGCCTGATTCCTTTTTCAATAGTGACTAAATTAAGTGATCGCGGAATAGTCATTCCACCTCGCCATCGTTTAGTAGGGCACAACTTCTGCATACGACCAATTGCTCATCCACCCCATAAATATCCTGCGCCCATCCTCATCCGGAATATCAGACCATGTTACACCGGCATAATTATCGCGCCCGTAATCAAGCCATAGGATTTGATTTTTAGAATTATCATTAATAAAAGTCTTGCCATCAAAATCTCCGATAAAGTATTGTGTTCCTGAGCCACCATTTGGTCCACCATCATTGAGGCTGACTAACAAGACCCATTTTTGAGTTCCATCTAATTCCATTGGGAATAGGTCAGGGCATTCCCAAACACCTCCATGTGCACCAATTCCTTTTCCGAACTCACTCTCAAATATCCAATCCTTTAAATTAGGAGATGAATAGAACCTGACATTGTCATGGGCTGCTAAAGTCATAATCCATTTTTGGTCTGGTTCATACCAAATTACCTTAGGATCACGAAAGTCCTTAATTCCCGGATTTGGCAGAACAGGGTTGTTTTCATATTTCGTCCATGACCGGCCTTTATCAATGCTGTAGGCTATACCCTGTGTTTGGTAATCATTGTTACCGGCTTGTTCGCCATCCACATCATGGTAAGTAAAAATAGCGATCAATGGCGGATTATGCTTCGATCCAAAACCTGAAGTGTTTTTCCAGTCGACAACAGCGCTTCCTGAAAATATATAACCATATTCGTCAGGATAGAGCGCAATTGGTAAATGTTCCCAGTGAACAAGATCTGTGCTAACTGCATGCCCCCAGTGCATAGGCCCCCAAACTACATCATCAGGATGATGCTGGTAAAACAGATGGTATTCACCCTCATAATAAACCATTCCATTTGGATCATTCATCCACATTGATTCGGGTGTAAAATGAAAATGTGGTCTGTGTTGTTCCATTTCAATTTTATGATCGTTTCGATTTCTCATGTTGATTCAAAACTATTTACAAATATCCATAAAAAGAAAGCAGCGTGAATATCAGTAAGTTTTACCGAATTAGTAACTCTTTCCAGAATTAAAATTAGACCAATAAAAGTAGGGCATCCCCTACTTTTAAATACATGATAATATTTCAAGTTAATAAATTGATAACCACAATTGGCATAATTTGCTATTTACAATTATGCAATATAAATGCGAGAATTTAATTGCATTGATACTGCAACTGCCCCTGTGCTAAACTGTACAAAAATGCGTCCGATATCGTACATGCATTACTAAAATGAACACCTTCTTTTCATTCTAAGTTACTGACTTAATGCATGTAATATTTGGTGGCATAAATTTAGCTTTATCAATTTTTATCTATCATGCTAAAACAATGGTATACCTTACTTCAACCATATTTATGGATACCTGGTATAGGCTCAATCCATTTGTTATCAGATTAAAGCAACGAAATTTAAATGATGTTATAAATACTAACATAAATCCTCAATTAAAATTAATTAATAAAACTTTAGTGTTATGAAAAAGATTTTACTTACAAGCTTACTGAGTATGCTTATCGCGATAGCCTCAATTGCCCAGGAAGGTATGTGGCTAATGACCCAAATTGATGATCTCAACCTGAAAGAAAAAGGATTAAAGATTGAAACCAGCGACATTTACAATACAGAAAAACCAGCCTTGTATAATGCTGTTATACAACTAGGAGGTGGTACAGCTTCTTTTGTATCACCAGAAGGTCTTATCATCACAAACCATCATGTTGCTTTCCAGGCACTACAGAGAGCTGCAAGTACCGAAAACGATTATATTACAGACGGTTTCCTTGCACGAAATAAAACAGATGAAATCCAGGCACAGGGATACCAGGCTCGTTCATTGTTAGAAATGAAGGATGTGACCGCTGAAATCCTGAAAGCAGGAAAAGGTATTGATGATCCAACTGAAAGAGACAAAAAAATCAATGAAAAAATCACCAAGCTAACTGAGGGTATTGAAAAAAACAAAAAAGATATTGATGCCCGGGTAGCCGAAATGTATAACGGAAAAGAGTATTACCTGTTTGTTTACAAAGTATTTAAAGACATCCGTATTGTTTATGCCCCTCCAAGTGCCATTGGTAATTATGGTGCTGATATTGACAACTGGATGTGGCCTCGCCATACCGGTGATTTTTCTTTTATGCGCGTTTATGTTTCATCCGAAGGTGAAGGCCTTGAGTACAATGCTGATAATGTTCCCTACAAACCTAAAGTGTGGCTAAAGGTTACCAGCGAAGACCTAAAAAATGACGACCTGACTTTCATTATTGGATTTCCGGGCATGACAACAAGGTACCGTACTTCCAATTCTGCTGCGTGGAACCTGAAATACAATTATCCTTTCACTATCAAAAATTACGGAGAGATCATTGACCTGATGAAAGAGCTTACTAAAAACGATCCTGAAGGTAAAATAAAGGTTGCAGGACTGAACCAGGGATTAGCCAATACCATGAAAAATTACCAGGGAAAAGTTGAAGGGATGAAGCGTACCAATTTTGTTCAGGATAAGATTGACTTTGAAAAAGATTTTAATAAATGGGTGAATAGTTCGCCAGACACTAAAACTAAATATGGTAGTATTATTGATGATATTACAAAAGAGTATTCGGTGATTAAAAAAACCAAGGACCGTGACAATTTATTGGGTGTTCTCGGTGGCTTATCGGGAACTAACTTATCAGTTGCAAACCAGGCCTGGTTTTTAGCAACCGAGCTTGAAAAACCAAAGAAAGAAAGACAGCCGGGTATTGATGAAAATACAGCCGGGGAAATCATTAATTATTTGCAATACCAGTATGCAAATTATTATTTACCGCTCGACAAAGCCATGCTAACAAGATCATTAAAAATGGCTAGCGAGTTGCCAGCTGATCAGCGAATTGAGGGACTTGATTATATATTTCAACAGTTCAAAAAGTATTGAAGAGTTTGTAAATGAAGCATATGATGCATCCAAGATTAATGATATGGAATATGCAAAGGGACTGTTTTCAAAATCAACCGAAGAGCTGAAGGCATTAGATGATCCATTTATCAATATCATTATCAATATTTATCCACTTACTGAAGCAAATGGCAAAATCTACGAGACTTTTGCAGCCAATGTAACCGACCTTCGCAAACAATATATTGATGCGCTTTACGAATGGAAAGGCTCTGGTTTTTATCCGGATGCTAACAGTACCATGCGTTTTACTTCAGGTCCGGTTAAAGGGTACGTTCCAACCGATGCCGTGTGGTATAACCCTTTTACTACATTAAATGGTGTTATGCAAAAAAATACAGATGTTGAACCATTTGATGCACCTGCTAAATTGGAAAAGTTGTATAAGAAAAAAGATTTCGGGCATTGGGCAGATCCTGAATTGGATGATGTTCCGGTTGCCTTTTTACATCAATGTGATATAACAGGTGGCAATAGCGGAAGTCCAGTGATGAATGCTAAAGGAGAGCTAATTGGTGTTGCCTTCGATGGTAACTACGAAGCCATGATTAGTGACTGGCAATACGATGAAGAATTGCAAAGAACTATATCAGTTGATATCAGGTATGTTTTATTTATCACTCAAAAGTTTGCTGATGCCGGTTTTATTTTGGATGAGATGGGTATAAAACAATAACAAAAACTTGTATTTTAATTTAATAAGGCCGGGCAGTGTAAATACCTGCCCGGTTTTGTTTTTACTGCTGATTCTGATAATTTAATTCACAATAATTTTTGATTCTTGTAAGGGAATTTGTTGTAACACGATTATGAATTGCCTCCCATATTCTGGCAAAGAATTTAACTTTTGACAAAGATTTAATACCATGAGGATTAAAACTTACCATCATGAATAGTTGAGATTCACAATCTTCATTATTCTCAGGAATTGAATTTCGGGTAAATAATGAGAATACTCCTATTGGGTATCCCCCACTGCATTTATAAAAAAGATAATGTGCATTCTCATGAGTATCCCCGTTATCCTCTTTTTGTATTTTTTTTAATATACTTAAATTAAATAATCGCAATAAATGAAACTCTGGCGACTTTTCCCTATTCCTGTGTTTGAAATTTAATTTACCAAACAGAAAAACGTCAATATGGGATAGATTGTTATCAAGAACATGAACTTTCGCTATATGGTTGGGCCACCAGCATGAGTCGCTATTCCACCTCATTAATTCTTCGAACAAATAATCAACTGGCGTATTCACTCCTATTTGGTGTATATTCAAAAGGGTATAATCACCCACATCATAACCAGTTCTTTCAAATATCAGTTTATTGTACCTTTTTCTATCACCATTTCTCTTTAAATCAATGAAGGTTTTCTGTTCAGGTTTATTAAAAAAGAAGTACTTTATATCTGAGAAAATACTATTGCTTTTTTTGTAAGGACTGTAATCCTTTTCAAGGCCTGATGAAGGAATGTCTCCTATCATATATTCACTAATATTTTTTTACAATTGTATTAATCATGTAGGTTTACTTATGCATCTTGCATTTTCTTTTTTAAAATCTCCTTTGTTTTTTCTTTCATGGGTTTAAGTATTTTTTGACCATATTCCGTATGAAATTCGTGTGTTTTAAAAAAGTCTAATGATACCTTATAAAACGCTTTTTTGGAATATTTCTCTTTTCCGCTATTTATCCATTCCTTCCTAAGCAGTTCAACATCATTCAAATAGTCTGTTTCATTTGACATATTCATTAGGTCGGCATCACATAATATCTTTGAGATCAAATCCAAAGGGTGCTGAGGCACCTTTGTTGCAATAATTACCCTGGTTATTCTTTGTATAACTTCATCATCAATATTATAGCCGGAAAGAAAGTCTTTTACATACTCAACACTTTTTTCTTCATGTCCATCATAAATATCAATAAATCCCACATCATGAAACAATGCACTTATCCGAAGTAAATTCAAATCATTTATACCTAACTTTAAATATTCGCTAATCTCTTCGGCATTTTTCAATACCTCTTTTGTATGGTCAGGTGAGTGATAAATTAGGTTATCGTTTAGTTTTCTGGCAAATAAATCGAAGACATATTCGTGTGCTTCTTTTACCAGGTTATCGCTTATATAATTCATTCGGTATATACAATAATTAGTTATTCAACTGAAGAAGATGGTCCCAGATTTTCAGTTGTGTTTCGTAATCGTTTTGACATTTTTTCCAATAAATTAAAAGCGAGTGACGGATCTTTCTGAACGATTTTATAAAAACTTCTTTTATCAATGCTTAATACAGTTGCTTCACCAACAGCACGTACTGTGCATGAACGTACATCTTTTTCAAACAAGCCCATTTCGCCGAAAAAATCTTTTTCTTTTAATTCAGCAACTTTAATTTCCTCATTATTTGTTTCTTTAAGTACTTCAACTTTTCCCTTCTGAATGACGTAAAAACATTTTCCAACTGTCCCTTGTTTTATGATCTCCTGACCATTGCTGTATACAGTTCCGAGTGTATTAGCTTTTAATTTCATAGGTCTTACTTTTTTGAAACATTCCGGCAACAGAATGTTTTATTAGGTTAACTATAAATGATGGCATCATTGTTCTTTTCAGGATGCTTGTATATGGTGCACTTCCGGTAAATGTATCCCAGAGTACGGAGCTCATTATTCTATTGTTCTCATTTTTCTTTTGCTCAGCAATCACCATATTTAGAACGCCTTTTTTAAGTATCCCCGATCTCTGAATAACAGTGGTAACGATGAAAATAAACTTACCAATCAGGTTATCACGGTCGAGGTTGTTACATACAGGAAGGAAATTATCACGTAATACTTTTTCCGAAATCCCATCAAAAATGACAGTTTTTGCCGCAGCCTTTGCTGTGATATATGCTGCTCCAATACCATTTTTATAAAGTTTGGAAGATGCTGAATCTCCCAATAATAAGATCCTGTCAGCAATTGCCGATTTTGCTCCTTTAACATTAATCGAAGGATAACACTGGCAAGGCATAATAGAATAAATATCAATATCTTTTGGAAAACAATTTTTAACAGTACTTGAGTTAATAAACGATGTTACTGTTTTTTTGTCAATATTGCTACCCAACAAAACCATAGTAACATATTCGCCCTTAGGAATAAGCGCACCAAATTTAATGTTTGGCAGGTTTAATAAAAAAACATGCATTGAGTTACCAAAATATTCCTCAATAACGTCACGGCTCAATTTAAACTCACAAATGTGTGTTTTGGTAGTTTCAGGTTCAATTAGTTTTGGGTTTATTGATTTAAAAAGTGCTAATGCTCTTTTATTTAAACCTACCGCCCCAACTACCAGGTCATATTTCTTGTGATTTGATTTTTTGGTTTTTACAATTATGCCATCATTTTGCTTAACCAATTCATCCACCCGATCAAGAACCAGATTTGCTCCCAATTTTTCGGCCATCTCTAACAGGTAATTATCAAAACTTATCAGTTCATTTTCATCAGCGCCTTTTGGGCCAAGTCCTCTGAACATGGAAGCAATCCGTTGCTCATGAAAAGGAGTATCAATTACTGCTTCCCCTTGCTCAAAATGCATTGCATAGGATTGGATACCTCGTCTGATAACGTTTGATGGAAGTACAATTCCCTCAGTTGCCAGTTGTTGAACCAAAGATTCAGAAACGATACCTCCACAGTGATTACATCCGGGAGGTCCGGTTAAATTAAAATTCTTTGCCTCATAAATATCTACATTGATCTCGACGTCATATTTTTGCGCAAAATACAGGACAAAATAGGCAAAAAAACTGCCAGCGGGACCGCCACCAACAACAGCTATTTGAGATCCATCCGTTAAAATAAGATTATCAGCTTTTTCAAGTGACATTTTATTTTCGGGTTAATTATTTATTTTATTTAATCCTGCTCAATTAGTAAAGCAGGCTGAGTAATTTCTGATTCAATAAAATACATATCAACTTCGCCTACATTCTTTGCAGAAATTTTTCCCCTGTAATGGCATTTATATTTGTCTTTTACCAACTCATAAGTAATTGCCGAAATATTAACTTTACCCACTTCACCGTTTGATTCCATCCTACTTGCCAGGTTTACGGCATTGCCCCAGATATCATATGCGTATTTCTTTTTTCCTACAACACCAGCTACCACAGGCCCCGTATGAATTCCTACCCTTAGATTCCAGGGTTTTTTCCCTTCTGCAATTAACTTTGCATTATTATCAGCCATAAATTGCTGCATTGCAAGGCCTGCTTTTATGGCATCAAATGGATGTGTATCGTTTGTTTTTGGAATTCCCCCGGCGCACATATATGCGTCACCGATGGTTTTTATCTTTTCCAGGTTATGTTCTTCGCTGATGCTGTCGAAAGCATGAAAAAAAGTATTGAGTTCTTCAACGAGGTCTTCTGGTGTCATGCCGGATGAAATTTTAGTAAAATCCTTAAAGTCAGTAAAAAGGACTGTCACATGTTCATAGCTCCGTGGTGTTGCATGCCCATTGACTTGTAATTCATTGGCAACCCGTTCAGGTAATATATTTAGCAAAAGACCTTCAATCTCATCCTTTTGCTTATCAAGAACTTTATTAATTTTAACTTTATTCAAATAATTCCTTATTGCACCTATCGTTATAATTAATACTAGCAGTAGACCAACGATAAGCGCATTCCTGATCAATTTTTGTTGTCGAATGGCCAGTTCTCTGAGTTCCTTTTCCTTAGTCATTAAATCAATCTGTCCCTGCTGTTTCTCTATGTCATAACTCAGTGTAGCTGAAGTAAGCCTTTTATCCATTTCAGCGTTGTATAACGTATCCTTGATTACTTCATGTTGTGATTGATATTCAAATGCCTGTTTATAATCCCCAATTGATTGATAATTATGGGCAAGGCCTTCATAGATTTCACTTAACTCATAAGTAGCCTGAATTTCTTCGGCGATAATTTGTGCACGGTTAAAATAATTTGTTGACGACTGGATATCACCATTTAACAGATAAGTGTTAGCCAACCCAATTAATGATTGGGTCATTTCTAATTTAGCTTTTCTGTAATTAGCCAAATCAAAGGCTTCTCGCTGGTAATTAATAGCCTGGCTAAAATCACCTTTTTGGGCATAAACTTTTCCAATGTTATTCAGGGTGTAAGGAACATTCCCCGTTTCAGATTTTCGATAGGCTTCCAATGACTGATCAAAATATATCAATGCGGAATCATATTCACCTCTTTCGTAATATATTTCACCCATATTTACAGTTGCAGTTCCAATGGCATCATTATCACCAAGCGATTCGCTTAATGGTAAGGCTCTTTTATAGAATTCGAGTGCCCTTTCATGCGTAGCTAATTTGGCATAATACACTGCCCCTATATTTACTAATGCTGTGGCGATTCTTAGTGTATCACCGATCTGTTCTGATACGCGCAATGATTGGATATAATAATCCAGTGCCTTTGTATTATCACCGCCGTTAAAATAAACAGCACCAAGGTTATTAAGCATATTGGCCACCCCGTTTTGATCACCAATTTTTTTAAA
Source organism: uncultured Bacteroidia bacterium (assembly GCA_963759045.1). Lineage (GTDB taxonomy): Bacteria > Bacteroidota > Bacteroidia > Bacteroidales > F082 > JAADID01. The sequence continues at coordinate 11,498 of CAVWXM010000019.1, read as the reverse complement.
TTGTTCCATTGATTGCTCCCAGAAAACCAATACATTGATATAATCACCCTGAAAGTAGTACGCCATGCCAATGCTTTTAAGTGCTAAGGCGAGGCCTTTTTGAAAATCAAGTTGTTCTGCTAGATTCTTGGCCTCAGTTGCAATTCCAACAGCTTCCAATGGATTCTCCCTGCAAAGCTTTCCTGATAATATTAACATGGTATTCACTTTTGAAGTATCAGGCAATGTTTGTTCCATCACTTTCTTCAGGCTGTCAATTTGTGTATCTTGGGCAAAGTGGGGAAAAGTCAATAGTAATAATAAAATCAAAGAATATGTTTTCTGTAAATTCATTAATTAAATTGTGTTTTATATGATTTACTGACAAATCAATAATTGTTCAACCTATTTGCATTTCCCGATCTTACTAAAATAATTGGCATAAAGCGAATAAACATGCCCGCTTTACGCCAATTAATTACTACTTTACTTTTTAATTATCCTAAGCACTTTTACTTCATCAATGAGATTAATTCTTAATAAATATAAACCAGCACTCATATGTGAAAAATCAAGTTCGATCTTATCACTCTTGGTTTGAGTAACATTTAATTGATAATTGTGTCCTTTCAAATCAAATACTGTTATTACATCACCAGATAGTGGTTCCGATAACTGGATATTTAATAAGCCTGAAACCGGATTTGGATAAGCGACTATTTCTTCAGTTTCCTTCTCTATTTCTGCCGATTTATTACAGTTTCCTGATGTTGAATTTACTTTTACTGAATTTGATGTTTTTTGTCCTTTATGGTTGTAACTTGCAAGTGTCCAATTCAAATCAACGCCACCAAAAGGCACACTAAATGAACCTCCTCCTGAAATAAATAACTGAGGTTGATCATCACCATTAAATGAATCATCTCCGTTATCACTGGATAATTCATTATCAGGGCCTATAAAAATAAATACATCTGAATTGTTTTTATTCTGATAGGTAAAATGAGCGATGTATTCAAAACCATCTTCATCCGGCGGATCCAATTCCTCAACACAATCCAGTTTGGGAATAATATGCTTGGTTCCCGGACCACTTGGATTAACGTATAAAGTACCATTAACTGGCGTAAAAATGTAATTATCTGCCGTCGCGACAGGTATAATATCGTATGTTCCTGCGTTTCCATTATAAACCGGACTGGTACTATAAGTTAATGATGTAACAACCGATTCATCTTCACCATTTACGAATGCACCAAATGTTGATGTATAAGATGGTTCAGGATCGTTTTTAAAAATTACATGAACATCTGCCGCAACAGTTGTTGTGAATGGATCAATTATCAAATAGTCTGCAGCACTACCAATGTAATTTGTGCTGGTAACAACTGCATTCACTTCATATTCACCTGCATTAATTGGTAAATCTTCACTTTCATCGTAAGTTATATTAATTGTTACACCCTCAGGTACTGAAGTCACGGTTGCCTGTTTAGGGGTTCCGTCGTAAGTATACAATAAATCCGAAATAGTAATGGTAACTGGGGCAGGATTGATCGTTAACAAATCAGATGCATTCCCGATATAGTTTGGATCATCAACTACCACATCTACAGCATATTCACCGGCATCAACTGGTAATTCAGCCAACCCATTATAAGTAACCATTACGGGGATTTCTGAAGGTTCGGTACTTACCGAGACCTCTTTTGGTGTTCCATCGTAAGTTTGTATTAAGTCGGTTATTGTGATGGCAGCAACAGCAGGTTCAATTGTAATTGTAGCCGTTTGATATGAAACATTAAAATTGGAAATGTCAAAATCATTTGATAAAAATGTACCAGGAACAACTATATGTTGTCCAACAGTATTACCGGTTATTAAATTGATAGAACTTAATTCAATATCGCCGGAGCCACCTTCGGCAAGTACAGGAATATCATCTTCATTTAAAATAACAATCGTACCCTGGTTACTTGCTTCATTAAACATACTTGTATTGACCAGTGCTGTTGCGTTAACCAAAGCAGTAGCGTTTACAAGGGCTGTAGCCTGCGATTCAGCAGGATAATCATTGACAAGCGCAGTTGCGTTGACCAGGGCTGTTGCATTCACTAAAGCGGTGGCATTCACCAGAGCTGTTGCATTAACTAATGCCGTTGCGTTAAGAACAGCCTGGGGATCCAGCATAGTTCCATTAACCAGCGCTGTTGCATTTACTAAAGCTGTAGCTGATACCATGAAACTTTTATTTACAAGTGCTGTGGCATCCAACAATGGCTCTCCGGCTTCGTTAACCAGCGCTGTTGCGTTAACCAAGGCAGTAGCGTTTACAAGGGCAGTTGCATGTGTTTGTTGTATCGCGTCGTTGATCGCTTCATCATCTGCCGGGTCAATTTCAACCTGAGATTCCGGATCATCGTTATATATATAGTCAAAGTTTGATATTATAATCTCCTCTCCATACACAAAAGTTGTATCATGTGGTACAATTGTAAGATTCATTTTATCGATCGTCAGAAAATTAGTTTCAAAAGCAAAATCATAATTTTCAAGTAAAAAGATATCCAGATCGGTTGCAGGCTCTGCTTCGCTTAATGGATTCAACGGATCATCCTCCGTTGGTGCAATTTTCCAAAGTCCCACATCAGTTAATGAATTAGCATTACCAACAGTTACCAGTTCAATATTTTCAACCCTGGCAATAATTTCTTCAGTTAAACCTGCTTCAGATAATGGAACTATTCCACCCTCAAGGGTTTCATAATAATATTCTGCGGTATATTCTGGCAATACTTCACCATATAGTTTTGATTTTTCATCAATTACTGTAACGATTGTTGGTTTAGTTGAAAAATAAACGGGGTCAGAAAGTCCACCATCAGTACCATTTGCCTGGGCTGAAGGGGGGTTATATAACTGTATTGGAGCATACCTTTCAGGAAATGGAAATATTGTTGCTGTTAACTGATCACCAGAAAGTTCTGTTGTACGAGCTGTATCATTAAAATAGATTACAGATCCTTCAGCCAGATATTCACCTTCTATATAAATAACCAAGGTGTCGATACCCGGCCTTTTCGTAGTATCATACACCAAAGAACTGATAATTGGGGAAGGATTGATCAGCGATAACAATGCCTGATCAGCCTGGATAAATCCTGAACCGGATGAATAATCAAACCCGGCATCATGAAGATCAATAGCTGTACTTTTTAGTGTATCCCGTACCTGTGCCGGAGTGAAAACGGGATTGGGATTGCTTTCGGTAGTATAGTACTTTTTATTTGCTTCAAGCAATAAAGCGGCGACAGCAGCGGCATGAGGTGCAGCAGCTGATGTACCGAAAAAGTTAGGGAAACCATCAGGCTCATAATCAACACCTCCTAATTGAACAGTTGTATTAACACCATTAGGTGCTGCAAAATCAGGTCTGTCCCTGAAAACACCATTAACAGGTGTACCTCCTCTTGAAGAAAAACTTGCAACAGATACTGTATCCATATCAGCACCAAAAGCAGGTGTATTAGTATATAATACAGCACCAACAGCAATAGCCCCTTCAGCATTAGCTTGTCCGACAAGCGTTGAAGCTTCTGTATCATAGTATTCATTGATTGTTAGATCACCTCTGAATACAATATATTTAAAATGGACATTTGCTTCACCAGTTTCCCTTGAAATAACGATATTCCCATTAACATTATCCTCAGTAACAATAAAGGGGAGTATCTCAATAGGTTGTTTTCCGGTATTCACGCTGTTGTATCCAAAAAGAATATTACCACTATCATCAGCTATGAAAATATCCATATCGGTATTTGTTATAAACTCAGCAGAGGTATAGTCATCCCACTGCAGGACTAGTGTATAGCTTCCCTGATTTAATGTAATGCTCTGCAGGTAATCATCACTTCCAAAATCATGCGCATCACCAACGATTCCATCAACACCTCCTGAGTAAGCGTTAAAATCGGCTTCGTATGCTTTGCTGCCATAATTACCAGCGGCTGAAAAATAGGAAACCCCTAAATCAGTCACTTCATCCACTGCTTGTGCAACAACTCCATCCCTGAAAAAAGGTTCGGTGATATAAGAAATATCATCAACAATTACATCACATCCTGCGAGTTGGAGTTCTCTGATACCTTCTGCAAAATCAAGCACACTGATAAAACCGGTACGAAATGCCAATTCAGCTTTTGGAGCAACATCATGAACAATTTGTAGCATTGCCCTTCCTTCGTCAGTTCCTCTTCCTTGTGGAAGATCAAGCAATACATCTACAGGTAGTGGGTTATCTGGATTTCCATTGCCCGGTAAATCCCTTTGTAATACATTATTTGCAGCATCATTTCGGGTTGCATCATAACTATCGGATAATACACCAACTTTTATTCCTTCACCATAAACATCAAAGATATACCTGGATATAAGAGAATTCATTGCATAATCTCCCTGTGTGTCAATATTTCCAGCTTTTAGAATGGCAGTATTTACCGGTCGTGCGGAAGTTAGCAGGTCAACTAATTCATTCAATAATAATAGGTTTTCTATTGGAAACCATCCCGTAGCTGTGTTTTCATCCGGGAGTTCATCAAGCAATATAAATCCGAGGTCTTCCAATGCAACAATAAGGTTTTCATATTCGTTGGGGACGGCTTCTACTTTGATTAAAACCTCAGTCCCACTATCACTAATAACGAAAATATCATCAGTTGACACGCTATTACCTGCAGTGTAAGTGAAATATAATCCTTGTAATTCAGCCCCGATCAATGAATTATAAACCTTTCCTCCTTCCGGACTAAGATAATAAGGTAAAATTGTTTGATTACAACCACTGAGTACATATTCAAAATCTTCTACAGTAAATGTTTCAATGAATTCCAGGTTACCAGCTTTAACCAATGTTTGCTGATCCTGAAGTCCTCCCGACAGGGTATAAATAAAAAGGAATTCGCCACCATTGCCATTGCCGAACCCACCTGTACCTGTTATCCGGAAACCATCAAAGGGGTCACCTCCAAGATGAGGGCCCAGATCAATACTATTATAACTTAAATTTCCATTGATGACTTCAATGGTAACATCAGAATAAGTTCCTTCATCTGCCTCTACAGAATAATGGTTTAATGCTTTGCAACCTGAACCGGTGCATCCATCATGCCTGACAGATAGTGTTATTGTATAACTATCACCACCGTTGTCGACAACCGAAGCAATAGCTGCTGAGTAACCACCCCCATATTCTTTTACTATTTCACATGTGCCCTGGGCTAACAAATTATTAAGATTAAAAAAGAAAAGTAAAATAATAAAGGTTGTGGGCATAAGAGTAGCCCTCACGTTTGTTTTAACAAATAGATTTTTCATTACGATAGATTTACGACGATTAAAAAATAAAAATACTTCTTTAAAGACTATTTAACAGTTATTTAACTAAATATTAACAAATGAATGGCCAATTAGTTAAATTCTCTTTATCATTTATTTCATTTTAATTTTGTCAATAATCGACCTAACCCGAGTTACTATTTTCATGTACATTTTAACCAGATTAGATGCTTTGATAAAACACAAATTAACTGGTGTTTCAAAAAGATAGATTTGGAATCTTAAGGCGCAAGATACTGAAATTAAATTATTTATCAAATGATATTGAAGCAATTTAGAGATGATATATTACCTCGTATAATCCGTTTTAAAACGTTGAATATCCGATATGTTACAATATTTACATTCCGAAATACCAGGTTAATTGTGTATATTTATCGGGCCTTAACTCAATTCGAATTAACCTGCACCAATGGATTCATTAGAAAACATCGGTCAAAATGCCAGATGGCCTCCTTTGTTTGATTTGCTTACTCCGTTTGAACATGAGAAGATTGCCACAAAACATTTAAAAGTTGATTTTAAAGCCGAGGAAATTATACGAAAGCAGGGTGCCCCACTTACTCATGTAATTATATTCTTATCCGGGCTTGCAAAATTATATATTGAAGGTAATTTAAAAGGAAATATCATTCTAAGATTAATTAAACCTGAAAATATAATTGCCGGTCCTGGTATTTATTATGATTTAAGACATCACTATTCTATTAAAGCATTAAGTGAATTGCAGACCGTTTTTATTGATGTTGGTCTGTTAAAAGAACTCATCAATAACAATATAAAGTTTCGATTTGCCTTTAACAGGGAGTTAAGTAAAAACACCCTGATAACCTATGAGCGATTGGTTAATTTGACCCAGAAACAAATGCCTGGCCGAATGGCTGATGTTTTGATTTATTTATCTGATGAAATATGCAACAGCAAAACATTCAATAATATCCTTTCAAAAAACGATATGGCGGAATTGGCGGGCATGTCAAAAGATAATGTCAGAAGGGTGTTAAAGAATTTTGCCCAAATGGGATTAATTAAAATGAATAAGCAAGAAATTGAATTAATAAAAATAGAATCCCTCCAGGCAATTAGCAATAAAGGCCATTATTAATTTTAAGTAAGAAGGTCAAACTGAATAGAGAAGCTGTATTTATTGTTTTTTCAAATATGTGATGCTCAAGTTTTCTTTAAACTTATCCAAATCGCAAACTTTTGGATAACCAATGGTAATAAATTCACCAGGTAATAAATCAAAGAAATTATCCGTAAAATGGTCTGTGCTTATATCTGTACTTATAAAAACATTTTTTGCCAATTTGTTTGCAGAGAGGATAACTACAAATGACTCTTCCTGCTCTGAAATGGTAAACTGAATTTCCGGTTCTTCCAGTTTCATATCCCTGGGTTTTACAAAATAATGGTAATCCTTATACAATTCTTTTCGGTCGATCACGAGTTCTGAAATGAGTACCATCTGATTTAGCGAACCAAATTCTGAAAATTTATCAATTAAGAATTGCTCTATTTTTTCTGATGAATTCGCTTTCAATTTAATGTCAATTGTTTTATTCCAAAGCACTTCTCCTGAAAAATCAATCAACTTTAATTTAAGTTGAGCAAGCTGGTCTTTTAGATCATCTGTAACAATCCAAAGTTCAACCTTCTCGTCTTCCTGAAACGTAGCGATGATATTTTTTTTAAAAGCCTTTTTCACAGTATAATGCAGTGCTTTCCATCTGCCATAATAATCAATACCCGACCATGATGCCACCGGCCAGCAATCGTTCAATTGCCAATACAGGCTACCCATACAATAGGGCATTTCAGTGCGATGTGACTCAATAGCCATTTTTATTGCTTCGGCCTGAAGAACCTGAGAAACATACAGGAATTGTTCAAAGTCAGAAGGTATTATGTAGTCCTCCTCCATATACTGCTTAATACGAAGGTTACCAATTCCACTGCGTTGGTGCGATGCCATTACATCTGATTCAATGTTCCATTCGTTGGGCAAGGCATAGCTTTTAACGGTATTTAATTCCGGAAATGATTGAAAACCATATTCACTCATAAAGCGTGCTTTGTACTTTCGAAAATTTTCGAAGGGTTCCTGGCCATGCCATACACCCCAATAATGCATATCACCTGAATTGTTTTCATGACTGGCAAGCATACCCATAGCTGCACTCGGCGATGAATGCCAGTAACTAATCTGCGGATTATATTGATTTACCGCTTCAGGCAAGATATAATGAAACAAGGTATCATAACTTTGCCAGATTTCATTCCGTTGTTCATCTGTATATCTCTCTTTCCATCCCCAGCCACGACCTTCTTCATATTCGCCCCATGCCACCTCAATTTCATTGTTACCACACCACAATGCAAGGCTTGGATGATTTCGAAGTCGTTTGATGTTTTCTTCTGCTTCGACCCGTACATTATCCAGAAAATGATGATCACCCGGGTACATACTGCAGGCAAACATAAAATCCTGCCAAACTAAAATTCCGTATTTATCGCACAGATCATAGAAAATATCATTCTCATAAATACCACCTCCCCAAACCCTGAGCATGTTCATATTGGCATCCACGGCATCTCTGATAATCCGTTCGTAATCTTCAGGTTGAAACCTTGGGCAGAAACAGGTCGTTTGGAATGTAATTGGCACCTTTTGCGAAAACGGGATGGCCGTTCACCTCAAAATAAAAACTTCTTCCATCACCCTGTTCATCCGGCTTCTGAATTAATTTAATGGTTCGAAGACCAATATTAGTAGACTTCGAATCAAGAATGCTTATCATTGAAAACCGATACTTTAATATCATAAAGCGGTTGCTTTCCCAATCCATTGGGCCACCATAATTTAGGATCTTCAATATCAAAATCGATTTTGTAATTCGATTTTCCTTTTCCCACATTGATCGTATTTTCGGCTAGAACTATGTCATCTGTTTCAATAACCAGCAGCAGTTCGTTGTCTGAATCACTATTGATCTCCACATCGGCGGTAAGCCTGGCAATTTTATCCGATAGATTGTTCTGAATAATATGCAAATTTTCGATTCTTGCCTGGTTATAGGCAATTAATTTTACTGGTCTCCAAATTCCTGATGTTACCAGCCGTGGGCCCCAATCCCACCCATAATGATAACCCGCTTTTCGGGTAAAGATGCTTACCTTTTTATCTCCAAGTTCACCATTTTCAGACTGATCGTTTGAGGCAGGTAACGGGAAACCATTCTGATTTAATTTTTCAAGTCCAATATTTATGGGTGACTTCAACAAAACCCTCAATTCATTTTCCCCCTTTATTAATAGTTCCTTACATGAAACTTCCCAACTTCTGAACATATTATCAGCTGATAAAACAAGTGTGTCATTTAAGTAAACCTCTGCATAGGTATCCAGTCCTTCAAATTGAAGAGCAACCACTGAATTATTCATCAACTTGTTATCAGCAATAAAAGTGGTTTTATACTCCCAATCTGTTTTATCAATCCACTGCAGGTCATGTTCGTTTAAGCGATAATATGGATCTTCAATAATTCCATTCTTCAGCAAATCAGTATGGACAGTGCCAGGTACAGAAGCATTGTGCCAGGTTTGATCTCCTTTTTTTCGGAATTGCCAGTTTTCATTTAAATTAATTGTTTTCAATCCCGGATTCTTTTTTGAGTCACAATTTCCAAGAATTATCAACATAACTAGTAAGAAAATCACTTTTTTCATGACCCTAAAATTAAATTGTTTATCGGATTAAATGAAATGAGGAGTGAAGAGGGGTTTTTATCATTTGTTTACAACCCTTTGTTAAGTCTTTTGTCTTTAGCATAAAGCAAATCATCAATCTGATTTTTAAAAAAAATAAACTTGATACTTCAATAGCAATATGTACCAATCGAAATTAGAAACAATACTTCATGGACTAACCTATGTTTTAATTGCTGGTGTTATCATCATGTTGATCCTCTTTTAGAACTTGATGCCCGGTTCCTGATTAAATTACCTCTATCTTTTTCAAATATGGATATTGTTCAACTTTTAAATAATTTACAATAGATTCTTGCTTTGAAATTAAATAAGATGGAATATTTTTGCCCATTCTTTTTTAATTATCAAAACCAAAAAAATGAAAGCATTTCTTGAGAAGGAGTTTTATTACAATACTGTTGCCGAATGGGCATTAGCAATTGGCATTTTAGTAGCCTCATTTATCATTGCTAAAATAATCTATTGGATATTTGGTAATGTGATTAAAAGAATGGCCGCAAAAACTAAATCCAGGATTGACGACATTATCGTAGATACCTTCCAACAACCAGTGGTTTTTGGACTCACGATCTTCGGGCTTTGGTATGGCATTCGCCAATTGATGTTTCCAGATAAGATCCACCACTGGATCAATAATGTGTACCATGTTTTAATTGTAATCACCATTACATGGCTGATTGCCAGGCTGGTTGATGCCATATTAAAGGAATACCTTGTTCCACTTGCCGAGAAAACTGAATCAGATATGGATGATCAACTGATTCCTGTTGTTAGAAAAGGCCTGCGGGCAGGAATCTGGATATTAGGAATCATTGTCGCATTAAACAATGCCGGATATGATGTTGCTGCTTTGATTGCAGGGCTAGGCATAGGAGGCCTGGCATTGGCATTGGCTGCAAAAGAAACCATTTCAAATATTTTTGGTGGCATTACTGTTTTTACCGATAAGCCATTCAAAATAAATGACCGTATTAAAATTGATGGATTTGATGGAACGATTACAGAAATAGGTATCCGGGTTACGAGATTAAAAACACTGGAAGGAAGAATTGTAACCATCCCCAATTCAAAATTTACTGCAGGCATGGTTGAAAATGTAAGCCTCGAGCCGTCACGAAAAGTGGTGCTTAATATTGGTTTGATCTACGATACACCAACCATTAAAATGGAAAAAGCAATGGAACTGCTGAAAGAAATTGCTGCCTCCAGCACAAACCTTGAAGAAGGCGCACTTGTTAGTTTCAATAATTTTGGAGACTCGTCTTTAGGAATCCTTTTTATTTATTACATCAAAAAAGAGGCAGATATATTGGTAACTCAATCAGAAATCAACCTCGCTATTATGAAACAATTTGAAGCACACGGATTGGAAATGGCTTACCCAACCCAGACTGTTTATACAAAGAAGGTTTAAAGTTCGTGGTCATTTGACGGAATCGATCTTGCTTTTATAAAAAAGGGAACCATTTGGCTCCCTTTTTTAATTTATTGATATTTAATCAATTTTCTGTCAATATTTACCTGGTTCGAACCAAAGTTTTTTGATTAACCGTATGGCCAGTAACTATTCTAACAATGTATATTCCTGTTGGGGTAGTATTACCATTTTCTGTTTTACCATCCCATCTCATTGTATAATCGCCTTCAGGCAAATTGCCATCATGGATCACCTGTACCACCTCTCCATGGATATTGTATACAGAAATCATCACTTGCTCATCCTCCTCAATGGAAAATGCAATATTGACGCTTTCGTTAAACGGGTTTGGATAAACTACCAGATCCGATTCCGATGGGGTTGGCCAACTATTGGCTGTCGTGCTCTTATTTATACTATACAAATCGTATAAGAAAAATGTCGACTCGCCGGTGATAATGCTACATTATAAAGCCGGGTGTCATCAATTGTACCCTTAAAATAAGTAGAGGATGTTGACTGGAACGAGCCTATTGTCAATGCACGTGTAGATGCGATATCTGTTCCATCCATTGACTGAATATCTCTTGTTCCAACATTTACACCATCAATATAGAAGTTGATGTTTCCATTCCTTTGAACAGTAATAGCTACATGATACCAGCTATTGTTGGTGATACTCAATACATTTGAAACTTTGATTATTCCAATGTACCATTTGACACATAAAACTTTAACCTGTTGTCTCTGTACATTATCCAGATCCTCTTCATCAGTATTCGATCCGCCTCCTTTGCTGATCAAAGTCGGGAAACTGTTCTGCACAGAACCCATCTTTAACCAGGTTGACATAGAAAAATCATTGGTTCCCATATCCATCTCTAAACCGGGTCCACAATTAACACTGGTCGTTTATACCATCAAACTGAAGGGC
>CAVWXM010000018.1:0-30809 GCA_963759045.1 uncultured Bacteroidia bacterium | reverse complement strand
TCGGCCCAGCGGAAAGACAGGTACACATCAGATGAAACATAATCAGACATATTCAGGGTAAGGATGGCATAGTTTAACGCATTGCTACCATTACCTACAACCTTATCAAGTGTTAAGGCCCCACTGCCACCACTGGCCATAAAAGCCTGATTACCCCAGCGTGCCCGTCCTTGATTCTGGATATCCGTTTCAAATGACCATGAGTAGGTTGATAAATAGACTGTGCTATCTACTTTCACCTCTCCGCTATATGTTTCCCAGTCTTCAACAAAAGGCAAACTAGCAGGCAATAACTCAAACATAGGCTCATCCGTAATCATGATGTTGTCGATGGTGATCCCGTCATGATTGGCCCAGTAGTTGTCCTGCTGGCCAAAACGAAGCTGGAAGGTTGAACCGACAAACTGATCAGGAGAAGCTGCAGCAAGTGTAGATGAAATATCCAAATCATTCACATCATGAAATGCATTATCAGTAAACTGTTGAGGATTGAAGTCATATATCTCGATCCATTGATCCGCATCACTGCCCCTCACCCATACTTTATCCCCTGCATGTTCCTCATCATTGTGATCAGCCCAGCGGAAGGACAGGTAAACATCATCATTGATATAGGCTGACAGGTTTAGTGTGAGTATTGCGGAACTCATGGCATTGCTACCATTACCCACAACCTTATCAAAAGTTAAAGCACCATCTCCGCCATAAGCCATATAAGCATCAGTACCCCAGCGCACCCGGCCCTGGTTTTGCACATCGGTTTCAAAGGCCCAGTTGTAGTGTTCACTTTTTTGAATGGTATCATTGGTTTTTAATTCACCTGAATAAGCTTCCCAGTCTTCGGTGAAGGGGGAGAGTTGTCGGATTCAATGCATCGAAGGTTTCTCCATCAAGTTTGACTACCCAAAAATCGTAATCACCATGATTTCCATAAACATCGCCGTCGTTGGATTGGGTTTTCCCAGTAATTATAATACCTCCATCAATTGAATTTATTACTGAGTTAGCAATGTCAATTAATGAACCACCAAATTCTTTAGAAATTACAAATTCTCCTGTTTTTGTAAGTTTCAACATCATATATTTTTTATTGGGATATGACGAATGACCTGCAACAATATAACTGCTATCGCTGGTTTGAATGATTGAATTTGCTTCTTCAGGTATAAAATCGTCAATTTCCAGAGACTTGCTCCAGCTAATTTCACCCAGGTTATTTAGTTTAACAATTAATAAACTATCCCCTGGTTCATTAGTCCACAACTCGTTATAGCCACATGCGATAAAACCACCATCCAGTGTTTGATGAATATCTAACAAGCCTTCAATTACATCATATTCTTGTTTACCAATGACTTTTGACCATAAGGAATCTCCATCACTATTCAACATTAAAATAAAAGCGTCTCCCAAAAACCACCACTGACCGATATTATAATTATGACCAACAACAATGAAATCACCATCCGGGGTTTCACAAACTGATTGAGCACTTTCTACACTATAAAGAACATCCAAAATATCATTAACTTTTGACCATATGACATCACCATTTTCATCTAGTTTCATTGATAAAATATTATTGTGGCCATAATGGTTATTGCTGCTGCCAACAACAATATACCCACCATCGTTAGTTAACCGGATATCATTAGCAAGTTCACTGATAGATGATTCCCCGTAGGTTCTTGTCCAAATCGTATCTCCGGCAGCATCAAGTTTTAATATCCATATATCATATTCCCCAGGATTACCATGAACATCTCCATCATTTGAAGCTGAATAACCAGCAACAATACAACCCCCATCGTCAGTTGACTGGATAGATTTAGCCACGTCCCTGGACGATCCTCCATAGGTTCTTGTCCAAATGGTATCGCCGATTTTATCAATTTTTATTACCCAAAATCATAACCTCCATGATTACCTGTTACATCTCCATTGTTAGACCAGGTAAATCCTGAGACAACATATCCACCATCAGTTGTGGCTGTCATTGCACTTGCCTTATCTCTTGCAGAACCACCATAGCAGTTTGACCATAGTATTCCCTCGCCTAAAGTTTTAAAGGAGGATGGTCCAATCCATTCACTATAATCATTATCCCTACAATCAGCCCTGATATACCAGTCATATTCTGTTTCGGGTGTAAGACCATCCCAGGTGTATGGGTTTTCATTTACGGAAACTGGTGTGACACCAGATGTATCGGAACCAGAAGGAACCAACATTATTTCCCAGCTGGTAGCTGTACCGTTTTCGGTCCAGGAGAGTTTGGCTGAGGTGGCTGAGAAGTTTGAAGAAGAGAGGTTAGTAGGAGCAATCACAGAGCTAAAGACATAGGCCGTTCCAGACCAAGGATTAGAAACAATCCCATAATTGCCAGATATGCTGACAGACCAACCTGGGAATAAACCACCATCATCCGTAAGGAGTTTGGCCTTCTGCTGCCAAGTGCCAGAATTGTTGAAATAAAGATAGGTGGAGCCTGACCAACTACCCACAATGGCATAATCACCTGATATATTTACAGACCTGCCAAACTTGTCTCCTGGTAAACCATCAGATGCAAAGAGTTTTGCTTGCTGCTGCCAGGTACCCGAATTGTTGTAAAAAATATAAGCGGATCCTGTATCGCCATTGTCATGGTCTGATGCTACTATGGCATAATCACCAGAAATACTGACACTCTTACCAAAACCACCCCATTTTTCAACATCATCCCCGATTAGTTTGGCTTGCTGCTCCCATACTCCAGAATTATTGTAAAATATGTATGCGTATGCAGAGTATGTATCAAGTATCGGGTCACCTCCGCATCCAATTATGGCATAATCACCGGATAAATCGACAGATCTACCAAAAAAGATTTCTCCACCCGTACGATCATCCGTATTGATTTTGGCTTGCTGCTGCCATGTGCCCGAATTGTTGAAAAAAATATAGGCTGATCCAGACAGCATAAACAAATCATCGTCATACATTGCTCCCACAATTGCATAATTACCCTCTATACAAACAGAATAACCAAAATTCTCATTTTCTTCGCCATCATCCGCAAGCAATTTGGCTTGCTGCTGCCAAATACCCGAATTGTTGTAAAAAATATAGGCTGATCCAGAACAGTCACCGTTATCATCATCCTCCACGGCCCCTACAACCGCATAATTACCATCTATACAAACAGAAACACCAAACCAATCATCTGCAGCACCATCATTTGCAACAAGTTTGGCCTGCTGCTGCCAAATACCAGAATTGTTGTAAAAAATATAGGCGGCTCCAGTCGTCGCACCATTATTATTGTCTCGTGGAGCTCCAATAATAGCATAATCACCAGACATGCTAACAGACATACCAAATTTATCTCCTGTAGCACCATCTTGCTAAGAGTTTTTGTTGCATTAGTATAACCTGAATATCATCAGATAGGGTTTTAAACATATCAGGTCCTACCCACTCACTAGAATTCCCCCCACTACCAACCGACCGGACATACCATTCGTATTCTGTGTCGGGTTGCAGGCCTTCCCATATGATAGGATTTTCTGATACCAAAACAGGTGCTATTCCGGTTGTATCGAAACCTGGCCGTATCCAGGCGAATTTCCCAATTTGTGGCAACACCATTTTCTGTCCAAGAGAGTCTGGCTGAGTTGGCGGGAAAGTTGACAGCACTGAGACTAGTTGGAGGTAGCAATAGCATGGCAGGTTTTTCAACAGGACTAATAATAATCGAAAAATCCTGGCTACCACCATGCGAGTCATTCCATCATGATCATAGCAACAATGTATAGTCGCATTTTGAACAGGATTCTCAATAAATACTACTTCCACATTATCCACATCATTTTCAGTGGTGTTGGTTGCCATATCAGATGGATTATCCCTGTCCAGTTTCCACGGATAAAAAGTATTGGATGATTCAGTTACTTTTAAATCCAAATCATTGACCAACATGGCATCTGGAGGGATCAAGTGCAGGAACCGGTGGAGTTCCGGGCGGATCGGTCCAGGCAATAGTTACTTGTATTGGATCAGTTCCTGTATTGGTAAAGCTATATTGATAAGTTCCATCCTTCTGTCAGTGTTAATTCGTCAATAATGGTATCGTTGCCATTCTCATGTGAAATCAATTCAGCAGCTTTGAATGTATTCATCAATCCCCATCCAAATTCATAATCAGGCCCGGATATGTACCGGCCTCATCAGCAGTATGAATCACCAATGCTTTGAGTGTAGCAGCTTTCATATAGTTACCTGTTCCATGAAGATCTTCATAATGCTGTTGTAATAAAATCAATGAACCGGCAACCGAAGGAGCTGACATGGAAGTTCCACTTAAAAACCTGTAGTCATCATTTGTCATCCTCAGTAGAGTATAACGATAATACCATTAGCAACGACATCGGGTTTGATGCGTCCGTCATCGGCAGGCCCCCAGGAACTGAAAATCACTCATGATCACATCAGAGGGTGCTGAGTATATCCTCCCGGAATATCATCAACAGCTCCAACGGTGAGTATGTTTTTAGCATACTCCCTATTGCCCAATACAATCATAAGGGCCATCGCATGGATAAGTACCATCACCGCAATCATTGCGATCATTACCGGCAGATTTTACAATCAGGTAATAAGGTGCATCATAGGCCACCAAATCCCATGCCTGTGCATATGAATCGTAAAAACCAAATTTATAATCTTCCTGAGTACTTATTGAAGGTGTTCCATACCAACTTCCTCCATACCAACCTCTGGCAAATCCATAGGAATGATTGCTTACCAATGCACCTGAAGCTGCTTCGGCAGCCATTTCAGCAAGATCACTGTTCCAATCAAATGCCCTTAAACTGGCATTTGGGGCCATACCTTTGGCATCAGGGATTAACGCCGGAGGCGATCATGGTACCTGCAACATGTGTTGAATGGTAATGTGCCGAAGTTGCACCGTCACCTTGGGTTACCCGTGATCCAAATTCCTGGTGGGTAGCCAATACAGCTCCTGCATCCCACTCATGAACAGTGAGTCCACTTCCGTCAAGGTTATACCCATAACCTCCACCCGGATGGACTTTATTGGTTGAAATGGTTTTGGCTGAGTTTGCATTAGTAGTAACATAATACTGTGGCATACCCAGATCATCGATAAACATCAATTCCATAAAAGTGGAATCGGTTTCGATGGTCATAGGTAGGTTGTTTTGCCGGGCGTATGCTTCAGCTTCTGCTTTTTTTTGGTTGAATTCGGCGGTTTTGGTTTCGGAAAACTGTAAAAGTTTTTCTTTGTTTGTGGTTACCTGGCCTGGCAGGTAGGAGCTAAATAAGAAAAGAAATAAAAACAGGCTTAAAGTTTTTAATGTTTTCATAGTTTTAGTGTTTTGAGTTTTGTTTTGGTTATAATTTGAATAACATGTACAGAAGGATTCCTGATCCATGTTAAATAGAAGATACAATGAATGTGTTTTGGCCAGTAATTTGACCTCGGATGTCAAAGAACATTTAACCCAAAAATAAAAGGGCCTACAATGTACAAATTAAACGCCTGAAAGTCAAGAAAAAAGACTTATTTAACATTTTGGGTAGATTCAACCACCAAGTGCAACACTTTAGTCAAAGTTACTCAGATAAACTCTCATAGGAGAATTATACTTTAATTTTTTACGTGGTCTCATATTTAGTTTAAGATTAATGTCATTGATAAACTGCTGATCAATATTATCAAAAGATGATTTTTTAGGGATGTATTGCCTTATGAGTTTGTTTGTGTATTCGTTGAGACCTCTTTCCCATGATGAATAAGGATGAGCGAAGAAGAAGTGGGCATTTAGTTTTTTGGCTATATGTTGATGTTTAGCAAATTCTTTACCATTATCAGAGGTAATTGTATGCACTTTGTCTTTGTATGGAGCAAGTAACCTGACAGTAGATTTAGCGAGGTCTTCTGCATTTCTGCCATTAAGTTTAACCATGAGTACAAAAGCTGATTTTCTTTCAACAACAGTTAGTATTGCACCTTTGTTATTTTTCCCCACTATGGTATCAATTTCCCAATCACCAAATCGTTCTTTGTTGTCTACAGCCAGTGGGTCGTAAGTCAATAGAAGTCCTGTTTTTTATCATGCGATCAGGCTTTGTACTTCCATACTTTTTTCTGCGTTTCTTTTTGCCTGTACGAAGGTTTTTATACAATTCTCCTCCATTTACTTTGTCCTGATAAATAAATTGATAGATACGCTGATAAGATACCATAGGGATATTATTTATATCACAGTATCCTTTAATTTGATCTGGGGACCATTGCTGGAACTGGAGTTTCTCTTTGATAAATTTTTCCATGCCAGGAGTGAATTTCCTGTTACGTGCAAAACGCTCCTTCCTGTCGTTTGCTATTTGCTGAGCAACGACAGGATCGTAGCTTCCCCACTGTCGGGCATTTCTTTTCAGTTCACGTGAAACAGTACTCTTATGAATGCCTAACTGATCACCAATAAAACTTAATGAGTGACCAGCTTTGTGCAGTGCTTTAATCTGGTGTCGCTGAACACTTGTCAGATGTTTATAGGCCTTTTTCATACAACAGATATTGTGAAGAAAACAAGTAAATTATTCTACTTATTATTTAATCTATCTGTTGCACTTACTAATTGAATTTACAGTTTGTATTTAAGGTTCAAGTATTTAAGTTGTCCGTATCACCATTCTATATTCTGTGTCCTTTCACGCCGCGTCGCAGCGTCCGCAGCGTGAAAGAATAATTTATATTTTACTTCACAAAAACCTTTTCCACCTTGATCTGTTGTTTACCAAGCACCTTGACCACCAAATAACAGGTGCAGGGCAACACTTTGATTTTGGAAAGCGGACCTGGCGGAACAGTTTGATTTACGATAGTCCTTCCGTAAAGGTCATAAATCAAAACCTGTTTTTCATTAGCAATCGCTTCACCTAAACTTCGGATATATACAAAACCTTCAGCATAGTAAATATTGAAATCTCCATCACCCTTGTCTAGATCAAAAAGCTCAGCGGATTTATCACTATTCTCTTCAACAACAATGTCATCATAAGAAATGCCATCATGGAAGAACCAGTAATTGTCCTCCTGTCCGAAACGAAGCTGGAAGGATTCACTGACTGTTTGCGAAGGAGAAGCAGCAGCCAAAGCCGCATCAATATCAATACCATCCACAAACTGGTAAACATTGTCGGTTGCAGACTGGGGGGCAAGGTAAAGCAATTCCACCCACTCATCTGCATCGCTGCCCCGAGCCCATACTTTATCACCACCATGGTTTTCGTCATTGTGGTCGGCCCAGAAGAAAGAAAGTTCGAGGTCGGAAGAAGAAACATAATCAACCAGGTTAAGCGTAAGAGTAGCATAGTTAAAGCATTGTCTCCATTGCCACCGGCCTTATCCAGTGTAATGGCACCAACACCGGTATTGGGCATATAGGCATCAGTACCATAACTTGCCCTGCCCTGTCCCTGGACATCTGTTTCAAAAGCCCAGGCATAAGTATCCAGGTAGAATACCGTATCTGTTTTCTGTTGCCCGCTGTATGCTTCCCAGTCTTCAACAAAAGGCAAAATAGTAGGAGCAATAGCATGAATAGGTGCTTCGGATACAACAATATTGTCAATGGTAATCCCGTCATGACCGGCCCAGTAATTGTCCTGCTGGCCAAATCGAATCTGGAAGGAAGAACTGACATTCTGTGCCGGGGAAGCAGCCGAAAGCACAGCTGTAATATCCAGGTCATTCACATCATGAAATGCATTATCGGTAAACTGTCTGTGGATTGAAATCGTATATCTGTACCCATTTATCCGCATTGCTGCCACGCACCCATACTTTATCGCCTGCATGTTCTTCATCGTTGTGATCAGCCCAGCGGAAAGTTAAATACAAATCAGAAGAAAGATAATCAGCCATATTAAGCGTAAGTATGGCATAATTTAATGCATTATTACCATTGCCAACCATCTTATCAAGTGTTAAGGCACCACTGCCACCACTGGCCATATAAGCCTGATTACCCCAGCGTGCCCGTCCTTCATTCTGCTATATCCGTTTCAAATGACCATGAGTAGGTTGATAAATAGACTGTGCTATCTACTTTCACCTCTCCGCTGTATGCTTCCCAGTCTTCAATAAAGGGCAGGCTAACAGGCATGATCTCAAACATTGGCTCATCCGTAATCATGATGTTGTCAATGGTAATCCCGTCATGATCGGCCCAATAGTTGTCCTGCTGGCCAAAACGAAGTTGGAAGGTTGAGCCGAATAATCTGTGCAGGAGAAGCGCAGCAAGCCATGTAGCAGCAATATCCAAATCATTCACATCATGAAATGCATTATCGGTAAACTTTTGGGGATTGAAATCATATATCTCGATCCACTTGATCCGCATCACTGCCCCGCACCCATACTTTATCGCCTGCATGTTCCTCATCGTTATGATCAGCCCAGCTGAAAGATAAGTAAACATCATCATTGATATAATTAGCACAGGTTAAGTGTAAGTGTCGCACTATTTGAAGCATTACTGCCATTGCCCACCACCTTATCAAAAGTTAAGGCTCCATCTCCACCAAAAGACATATACGCATCACTACCCCAACGTACCCGGCCCTGGTTTTGCACATCTGTTTCAAAAGTCCAATTGTAATGTTCACCCTTGTGGATGGTGTCATTGGTTTTTACATTACCTGAGTAGGCTTCCCAATCTTCAGTGTAGGGGAGTGTTGTTGGGTTCAATTTATTAAAAAATTCTTCGTCAAGCTTGACTACCCAAAAATCAGATGACCCATGGTTCCCATAAACATCACCATCACTGGATTCGGTATAGCCGGCGACAACATATCCACCATCCTCAGTTTTCAATACTGATTTAGTAGTTTCAGCATTAGAGCCACCTAACTCTTTAAAAGTTATCAGTTCGCCAAGTTTGTTAAGTTTCAGGATCAGAAAGTTTTTTGAAGAATAAGAACTACCCGCGATAATAAAACTGCTGTCGCTGTTTTGCTGAATTGAATTTGCTTGTTCATATTTATAAATATCGAGTGAATTGCTCCAGTCAATTTCACCCTGGTCATCTAATTTTACTATAAAAAAATCTGTACTATAACCGGGTGCAGTATTATATCCAGCGGTTAAATAACCCCCTTCTAAAGTTTGATAAATATCTTTTAGAGATTCAAAGTCTTCACATTCAGGGTTTCCAATGATTTGTTTCGATAATACTTCGCCATTGCTATTTAACCGTAAAACCAATCCATCTTCCAAAATACATTCCTGGCTTGCAAAAGCATAACTAGTTCCAACAACAAAGAACCCTCCTTCAGACATTTCAGAAATTGAATTTGGTCGCTGATCAAAACCATATGGCCCTTCGTGAATTTTTGACCATAAAACGTCACCACCACTGTTTAATTTTAACAATAAAATGTCTAATCCGTATTCTTCATTGTGTTCTTCTGGTGAACCACTTACAAGATATCCTCCATCAGTAGTTGCTAATATTGAGATTGGATGATCATTAACCGGCACATTGCTATATATGGTTTCCCATATTAAATTTCCCGAATCATTAATGCTGATGATCCATATAGCATTTCCACTATAATCATGTCCTTCCAAATCACCATCATGCGACTGAGACATTCCGGCAACAATATATCCACCGTTAATCTTAGGTTTTATTGAATAAGCTATATCACTGGATGATCCTCCATAAGTCTTTGTCCAAATGGTATCTCCCGAGCCATTAATCTTAATGAGCCAAAAATCAGAACCACCATGATTACCTGAAACATCACCATCATTGGAAGAAGTTCTTCCTGCAATGATATAGCCTTCATCGGGTGTTGCTGTCATCGCATTTACCACATCTTCTGAAGAACCCCCATAACATTTTGACCAAAGTATTCCCTCACTTAAAGTTTTAAAGGTAGCTGGCCCAGCCCATTCACTGTACTCACCATCACCACAATTTGTTCTTACATACCAGTCATATTCTTCTGTTTGGGGTGAGGTCAACTAAGGTAAATTGGATTTCATTAACATGAACTGGCGTGCTATTTATTGGATTAAAGTTTTTTTGACCAATAGCAATCTCCCATCCTTCTGAAAATCCATTTTCTGACCATCCGATGTTGACTGAGGTTGAAGTGATTTTGGTAGATGACAAATTAGATGGACTTGCGCAAAAGGGCGATTCCAGGTTTATATTGGCAATCCGTGTTACCCATTTATATGTGCCAAGTGTGTATTGCTGCGTATACCAAAAAGAGTAATCATCAGATGGATCAACCGTCATCATCGAATAATCGCCCCACCTATTGCTTCCTGTTTGCGCATGTTCTCCAACAACAATATTCGTTTCAGGAACATCAAGAAAACCCAGACCCAGAGGAGCTCCTGCTGTTTGACCGGTAAAACGAATTGAGGGATAAACATTTGTTTCATTCGAAGCAGAATATCCAAGGGCGATATCTCCATTTCCATTCAAAGCGATACTACCCATCCACCGGTGAGTATTGTCATTTGGCATATACGTTCCCTGTTGATGGATATCAAATCCATTTCCCTTATCTCTCAATTCATACCAGCGAATACCGTTCATTTTTGTGACCGGATTATACACAGTATGATTTACAACCAAGGCCTGATATGAATTATAATTTCTGTATTGAAGTCGGTGCATTAATCTGTCGCCAAGTACCGCAAGTCTTTGATTTGTTCCAGGTTGACTTATTGAATGGCCATTTAGAAATGGAGCAACATGTATAGTATCAATTAAAATTGCAGAATTCTGGACAGTGTCCCAATTAGTATGCGTTGTAAATTTTTCGAGGACATTACAATCAGAACAACTTAATGCCAGACATATATGTGGCATTGTATCAGAAGGAAAAGAAGATCCGTCAGCATCAGCAGGTAATAATCCAAAATGAGACTTCCCCAAATAAAAATAGATCATTGGTACGGTTTCATCTCCATTAATCATTGCGTTTCGATTAAACACACATAACGAGGAACCATAAAACCAGTTATCAGGTATCGTAAGTTCATTTGCAGTCATATAAAATCCATCATGCCAGATACCGAATTTCTCATAATCTGGCAATGCACCGCTAAACTTAAAAGCATACCTGTAATAAGAGTCTGTTGGGTCTGATGTTGTTGAAACAGCGATCAGAATATACGAATCTGTAAAGCCTGAAGGAGGAGGAATGAGTGCTCCAATTAACCAGCGATCAGCATAATCATCATACAATACAATTGGGTCAATGCCATTTTTGTTATCAAAAGGCTGTCCATCATCAAAACCATCCCAAATAGTTTTGTTTGGCAAATTCCCTAACAATTTGTTTCCATCTTTATCCCAAATGGCAAATTCCGCATTAACAATTTGAATATAATGATTAGGCCCAACATCACCATTGGGATCAGGAGGAAAATATTTAACAGCAATGTCCTCTCTGGATATACCTGAAAAATCTGTTTCTACTTGTGGGGCACTACGACTTCTTAAAGAAATGATTTGGTCCTGAATCACAGGGTCGAGTGATCGAAGCTCCTCTTGTCCATTTGGTCCAATTTGTTCCGGTTTTATCGGTTTACGAACCTCAGCAGTCATTATTTCATCCACTTTTTCAAATGATCGCATATCAATTAATCTGGGAGAAATATCATAGTGGATGTTTTGCGTAACTTTTGAGGGTTTAATGATATCGTCTTGAAATAAACGGGAACTTGCAGCATTATTAAAAGATGAATCGTGCAACTGTCCCAATATCATGAATGGGAAAAAACCCAGAAATAAGGCAAGTATTAATATCTTTATTGCTTTCATCTGATTATGTATGTCATTCTAGTCCCGGTTGTTTAATCAAACCATTTTAATCAGGATTGTTCTTTAAAATTAAGCAAGAAATATAGCCAATCACCTCCAAGGATTTCGAAGAACGAAAAATATTTTAAAAAAAACTAGCATCAAAATTACTAAATAAACATCTGAAAGTCAAGGAAAAAGAAACACTTATGATATAAACTAATTTATTATTCTCTATCTTTGGCAACCTTAATTTATAACTCATTATGTTTAAAAAGATTCCGCATACTTACGTTATAATATTTTATGTGATTGTTATAGCAGCATTGTTAACATGGATTATTCCTGGTGGTGAGTTTGACCGTGAAATTAAAAATGTAAATGGGGTTGAGCGAACTGTAATTGATAAGGACTCTTTTCATTATGTTGACCGGGATGTGCAAACCTGGCAAATATTCTCAGCGCTTTTTACGGGTTTCGTCAGGCAATCAGGTATTATTATTCTTATCCTGATGATAGGGGGTGGTTTCTGGATCATGAATGCCAGTAAAGCGATTGATGTTGGCATTATCTCTTTTTTAAAATTTACGCAACAGCTCGAGCATAGAAAGTTTATAAAAGCCGTTGGGGTGAATAATATCATCATAACGCTGGTTATGATTATGTTCAGCGTTTTTGGGGCTGTTTTTGGCATGAGCGAAGAAACCATTGCTTTTGTTATAATTATTGTACCACTCGCCATTTCAATGGGTTATGATTCTATTGTAGGTGTTTGTATGGTTTATGTTGCTGCTCATCTAGGATTTGCAGCTGCCGTTTTAAACCCATTTACCATTGGTATTGCACAGGGTATTGCAGACTTACCTTTGTTTTCAGGGCTGGAATATCGTGTTTTTTGTTGGTTTGTGTTCAATACGGTTGGTATTGCTTTTGTGCTGTGGTATGCTAAAAGGGTGAAAGAAAAACCCGAGCGATCACCTATGTTCAAGATAGATGAATATTGGCGCAAAAGGGAAACCGTAGAAATTGAATCCTTTAAATATTATACTCCTAAAGCAGCATGGTTTGCTTATGGGTTTATTCTGCTTTGTCTGGCAGCTTTTTCTTATTATTTCCCTCAAACAGAAATGAAAATTGGAAATTCATCCATGATAATTCCTGCGGTGCCAATTTTCTCAATACTCTTTGCATTAACCGGTATTCCTGCTTTGCGAAAATCAGTTCATTATTTTGTTTTGAACTTATTGGCATTTACCATCATCTTTCTTGTTATTGGCGTAATGGGTTACAGTTGGTACCTGACGGAAATTGCTACTCTGTTTTTTGTAATGGGTATTTTTTCGGGTATCAGCATGAATTATGATGCCAACAAAATAACCAAATTGTTTATTGAAGGATCCAAAGATATAATGACGGCTGCACTGGTTGTTGGATTGGCAGGAGGCATTCTGGTAGTGCTTGAAAACGGAAAAATTATTGATACTATTTTATATGGGATCTCACAATCGATGCAAGGTATGGGAAAGGTTGGATCAATAAGTGTGATGTACGTTATTCAAACTTTCATTAATATCATAATACCATCAGGTTCGGCTAAAGCCGCACTCACTATGCCAGTCATGGCACCTTTCTCTGACCTGGTTAATGTTTCGCGGCAGGCCACGGTAATGGCATTTCAGTTTGGGGATGGCTTTACCAATATGATTACACCAACTTCACCGGTTTTAATTGGTGTACTTGGAATTGCTAAAATACCTTACGACAAATGGGTAAAATGGATCGCTCCATTCATTCTTGTTTTGATTATTCTTGGATGGTTGTTACTGATACCAACTGTAACGATACAACTTGAGGGCTTTTAAGGACAGATAACCAACTAGAAAGAAATTTCTTAAAAGAAAAAACCTGCCCTTGCAGTAGTAATACAAGGACAGGTAAAAATTTGCTGTAGTAAAAAGAGTAATTCGATTAGTAAACTAAAATTCAATTTGTTAAAGTAATTACCCTGGAAGATTTAGCCTTTTTAGTGGTGTTAAGTTTATCGAGTATTTAATAGAATAATCTTCACCAGAGCAATAACTTTAAAATGCAAATGTAGGCACATTGCAAGTTATACAATGTTAATTAAATGTTATTCTTATAACTGTATTAATTTAGTTAATAAGTGATGCGTATAGAAGGATAAGTGCAACTAAATCGTTTTTGCAATAGAATTGTACGAATAAGATTTGTTTCTTTAAAGGGTGTTAAACTTTTCAATAAGTCGTTCCTTCTTCCGGCTTGATACTGGCACTTCACTACCATCGCTCATAAGGACGTATGCCTCTTTATTTTTATGAAACTTAACAACCTTGTTTAAATTAACAAGGTGAGAATGATGTACCCTGAAAAAATGATAATGACTTAACAACTCATCGTATTCTTTTAAATTATTTGAAATGACGATTTGGGTGCCGTCATTAATAAAGAAATGAGTATAACTTGAATCGGCTTCACACCTGATGATTTCACTGATTTTTACCAGGTGAATTTCATCAGCCGATTTTAAAACAATCTTTTTATCTTCCTTGTTTTCAAAATTGGTTAATAGGGTTTGAAATGATATCTCTGATTCATTTTTTAATGCAGCTTCCTTTGCTTTCAATATTGTATCAATTAATTCATTAATTGAAAAAGGCTTTAACAAATAATCAAAAGCACTGAATTTGATGGCTTGTAACGCATATTCTTCGTGTGCAGTTACAAATATTACCTGTGCTTTTAATTCACCCACATTTTTTAATATGTCAAATGCTGTTCCATCCGATAATTCCACATCAATTACCAATACATCGGGTTTATGCAGTTTGATTGCATCAATACCAGATTTTACGTCACCACCGCTTCCCACAACTTTCAAATTGGGACACTGAGTATCGATGAGATTAATGATGGTCTCTCTGGTCCTTGGTTCATCCTCAATTACAACTGCCGCTAGCATGATTATGGCATCTATTTATCCAATTCAAAATTAATGAAATACCGCATTAGTTAGTATCTATCTTGAATATAACTTTTGTGCCTGCAGACTTATTGTCCTCGTCAAACAAATCAATTGTCTGCATCGATATTTTTTTATTAAATCTTTTCGCAATTAACATCACTCGTTGGTTGGTGATATCAGTTGCCATGGATTTGTGATCTGAGCTTTTTTCTTTATTCGATTTAACGTGTCTGCCTACACCATTGTCTTCAATCAGAATAGTTAAAACATTGTCCCTTTCTTCAAATTCAATTTTTAGGAAACCTTTTTCTTTTGATGGGACAAGGCCATGAATGATGGCATTTTCAATAAATGGTTGTGCTAGCATTGGTGGTATTCTAATATCCTCAGCTTCATCAACTTTGACCAGAAATTCATAATCAAATTTGTCACTAAACCTTAATTTTTCAAGCTTTACATATTGTTGCAAAACGTTAATCTCTTTGTCGAGAGTTATAAAACTTTCGCGGGTATGTTGAAGTATGCTTCGTATGAGTTTTGCAAAATCCACCAAATATTCTGATGCCTTTTCTACCTTATTTGCCAGAAGAAAATTCTGAATTGACATTAATGAGTTAAATATAAAATGAGGAGAGGTTTGTGATCGGAAGAGCCTGGTTTGTAATACAAGTAATTCCTGCTCTTTTTTAATCCTGTTTCGGTTATATATCAAAACGATAATTACTACTGTTAATACGAAAATAAGTATCAGAGAATAAGTAATTGTCCGGCTCCAATATAGCTCTAAGTTCATTTATTTCGGTTTGTTTTTTTAGCAAAGTAATTTCCTGCTCACGTTTCTCAACTTCAAAATTAATTTCCAGCTTATGAATTTGTTTTAGTTTTTCAAGATCCAAAGGTTATCTTTAACTTCTTCATGTTTTTGAGTGAATTCCAGGCTTTTTGATAATCTGCCAATGTGCTCATACAATTCAGATAAGTCCTTGAAATATAATTGAGAAAGTAGTTTTTTGACATTACTTTTTTCTGCCAGGTCAACTGCCTCCAAAAAGTACTTTAATGCTGCCTTATAATTTGACTGGCCACTGTTAACCATCCCAAGATAATGCAGTGCGTTTGCAATATTTTTTGGATCTTCTGTTTGCTGGAAAACACTTAATGCTTTTTGAAATAAACTTCTTGCTTCATTGTATTCACCTTTACGCAATTGAATTACACCAAGGTTACTTAATATTAATGCTTCATTTTTATCGTTCCCTATCTCCCTATAAACCTTTAATGCCTCGTCATAATAGTAGGTGGCACTATCGCTGTTTTCATTAAAAAATCCATATATAATTGCAATATTGTTATAAGTCCCGGCGATACTTTTTAGATCTCCACGTTCTTATTTTAAATTCCAGGGCCTGAAAATAATATTCGAATGCTTTGTCCGATTCATCCATCTCTTCATAAACAATACCTATGTTGTTCAGTACACTTTCTTTTCCTTCTTTATTATTTAGATTTTCATAAATGCTTAACGATTTCTGGTAACTTCAATTGCTCCCGAGTAATTTCCAATGATGTCTTTTATTACGCCAATATTTGAATACATTTTAGCAATGTACAGACTATCATTTGTTGTTTCAGCAATTTCAAGTGCATCGGTAAAATTTTCCATAGCGGAAGGATAATTGCCCATTACGTAAAATTTCTTTCCGATTTGGTTGTAAAGATGTATCTGGTCAGCAGGGGTAGAAGAGGGAATTAAATTGCTCAAACTATCCAGTTCATTGCAGATGACAATGGAATTATAAAACAATGAAAATAACAGAAAGTAAATTTTGAACAGCCTCATTTAAACTTTGTTTCTTACATACCTCGCATGAAATAAAATTAGATAGATGATCTAAATTTTACCCTCCCAGGCAAACATCCAACCCCCTGGCTTTTCTAATCAACGAATGATCAGTCGGCACAAGCCTTAATTTACCACCAACTTCTGATAATGGAATAGCCCTGGTTTTTTCTCCTTTTTTAATCACCATTTTGTTATAATCGCCTTCTGCAATTAAATCAACAGCATAGGCGCCAAAACGGGTTGCGAGTATCCTGTCCATTGGAGAAGGGCTTCCACCGCGCTGGATATATCCCAGGATTGTTTTCCGGGTTTCCATGCCGGTTCCTTCTTCAATCTTTTCTGAAATATAGGATGCGGCAGATTGCTTTTTTGGTTTATCAATACCTTCGGCAACAACAACAATTGAGTAAGGTTTCTCTTTGCGTGACCTTTCAAGCAAGTAATTATTAACGATGTCCATTTTATAATCCAGCTCCGGGATAAGAATTACATCACCTCCACCTGCCATTCCAGCATATAATGCAAGCCATCCTGCATCATGGCCCATAATCTCGATAACCATAATGCGTTTGTGGCTGTTGGCCGTTGAGTGAAGCCTGTCAATTGACTCTGTGGCAATCCACAATGCCGAATCAAATCCAAAAGTTTGATCTGTTCCCCAAACATCATTATCAATGGTCTTGGGTAGTCCAATTACATTTAACCCTTCTTCGGCTAATTTTGCTGCAGTTTTCATGGTTCCGTTTCCCCCGATACACACCAGACAATCAAGACCAATCATATCATAAGTCTTTTTGATGAGGTTTGGTTTGTCGATATCCTTTCGACCCGCTTTCTTAAATGGTTTTTCGCGCGATGTACCTAATATAGTTCCACCGACTGTTAAAATACCTGAAAGCATCTTTTCTTTCATTGGAAAATATTCCTTATTAATTAAGCCAAGAAATCCATCGGATATCCCAATCACTTCCATTCCGTATTTTACTATAGCTGTTTTTCCAACTCCTCTTATCGCTGCATTAAGACCGGGGCAATCACCACCAGCGGTGAGAATTCCTATTTTTTTTGGTTTTTTGCTCATGTTTTTTTATTTATGAATGCTGAAATGCTGAAATGAAATAATGATCAAATTGTTTTGTGTTCATTTATTTCCGCATTTAAACATTAAAGCATTACAACATTATTCCAATTAAACTTTCAACTTTTCCCCTTCTGATTTTGCAATAACCACAGCTCCACAGCTATCACTCCAAACATTGGTTGCAGTTCTGAACATATCCAAAATCCGGTCAACCGCCAGTATCAGTCCCACACCTTCAAGTGGTAAGCCAACAGCAGTTAATATCACAGTTATCATCACCAAACCGGCCATAGGTATTGCGGCAGCGCCGATCGAAGCAAGTAAGGCTGTAAATACAATGATGATCTGTTGTACGAATGTCAGGTCAACACCATAAGCCTGTGCAATAAATATGGCTGCAATACATTCGTACAAGGCAGTTCCATCCATATTAACTGTAGCTCCTAAAGGTAATGTAAAACTGCTGATCTTGTTCGAAACACCAGATTCTTCTTCCACAGCCTGCATCGTAAGAGGTAAAGTAGCACCGGATGAGGAGGTTGAGAAAGCAGTTAGTAGTGGAGTTCCCATATTTTTGAAATGCTTGACTGGGTTTGCTTTTCCGATTACTTTTAGTACAACAGGTAGTGTAATGATTGCATGTATGGCCAAAGCCAGAATAACAGTTAACATATACAGGCCCATGCTGGTAACCAATCCGCCGAGATCGTCCTGGTCGGCAATGGTTTTTGCTACAATGCCGAAAATGCCAAGTGGTGTAAATTTGATAACAAACAAGGTTACCTTCATCATGACTTCGAAAACCGCTGTAAAGAAATTATTGAGAAATTCGCCATGCTTTTTTGAGATTTTTGTAATAAAAAACCCAAATATAATAGCAAAGAAAATGATGCTTAACATTTCGTTATTTGCCATTGCACTGATGATATTATCAGGAACGATTTCAACAATAATTTCCAAAAATGATTTTTGTTTTTCAACCAGACCTTCCACTTCCTGAACAAAAGTGATGTTTGCTCCCACGCCAGGTTTAAAAAGATTAACTAAAATCTGTCCGGTAAGTATCGCCAGAAAACTGGTCAATACATAATACAACATGGTTTTTAACCCCAGTCTTCCCAGGCTACTTCCCGAACCAATGCTGGTGATTCCCGATATTAGTGAAGACAGGATAAGCGGGATAATAAGCATTTTAAGTAGCCGGATAAATAAATCACCCATCCAACTGATGTAGGTTATTGCAGGGTTATAATAGGCTGCTTTTATAATTAGTGATTGATAAGGTTTTATACTTTGCGCATCAGGTAACTCATTTAAAACCCAGATAAATTCATTTAAAGAATTAAATTCTTTTTGATCAATAACAGAAAGTTTTTCCTGTACTTCGGCGGGTACTTTTTTTCGCTCAAGCTTCTTCCACGAATCTTCATCTAATTTATAGGAAGTCGTAAAAACAAGTCCATAAATTATTGCTAAAATAAGGGCAAAAAGAATTTGCCAGTGTAATGCAACTTTTTTCATTCGCGGTGGGTCATCAAATTGATTCCCAAAAATATAAAATAATGAGTGTGTTTTTGGTCAACATATTGTAAATTTGTAGCTTATTCCAGAAAATGATGGATTGAGAACCCATCAATAATTGCAACCGAATCCGTGAATATGAGAAGAATTCTACTTTCTTGTATCGTAATAGTTTTTACCGTACAACTTTTTGGTCAGTATGAAAATGTATTGATCAGCACATCGCAAAGTCCCAATGAGCCAAGCATTATCATGAATCCTAAAAACCCGGATCAGTTGGTTGCAGGCTCCAATTTAAGAAGCTATTTCTATTCAGTTGACGGAGGTTACAACTGGACCAGGGGAGATTTGGTATCACCGGAATATGGTGTTTGGGGTGATCCCTGCATCATCGTTGATACTGCCGGTGATTTTTATTTTTTCCATTTGTCAAATCCTGTCCAGGGTAATTGGATTGACCGTATTGTTTGTCAGAAATTTGATATTGATGCCGTTGAGTGGAATGATGGTAGCTATATGGGATTAAATGGAACAAAAGCACAAGACAAAGAATGGGCTGTTGTAGATAGTGCCAATAATAACATCTATGTTACCTGGACGCAATTTGATGAATACGGGGTTTCTGATGCTGATAAATTCAGCAACATTATGTTCAGTAAATCGATTGATGCAGGAGAAACATGGTCGGCTGCAATGCAAATAAATGAAGTTTCGGGCGATTGTATTGACAGTGACAATACCACTGAAGGTGCTGTTCCGGCTGTTGGACCAGATGGTGAAGTATATGTTGCATGGTCAGGCCCTGAAGGTTTGGTATTTGACCGGTCATTTGATGGTGGTGAAACCTGGCTTGACGAGGACATTTTTATTGATCCACATACCACCGGTTGGGATTATAGCATTCCGGGAATTAACAGAAGCAATGGATTACCTATTACATGCTGCGATATCAGTAATTCACCATACAATGGAACCATTTATGTGAATTGGTCGGATCAGCGAAATGGTGCTGATGATACCGATATATGGATTAGCAAGTCAACAGATGGCGGAAATACATGGACAGAAGCCAAACGGGTAAATGATGATGATCCGGGGAAACAACAATTTTTTAGCTGGATGACTGTTGACCAGGCCAATGGGGATATTTATATCGTGTTTTACGACAGACGAAATTACGATAACCGCAATACAGATGTGTATTTGGCAAGGTCAACTGATGGCGGAGAAACATTTGAAAATATGCTTATCAGCGAAGAGCCATTCCTGCCATCCAGTAATGTATTCTTTGGTGATTATACCAACATCACGGCATTTAATAAGCAAGTTCGACCAATTTGGGCAAGGGCAGATGGAACAAGCATGTCGATTTGGACAGCTATTATAGATATGACTGTAGGAATAGAAGAAACAGAAGAAAATATTCCTTTCAGCCTTGCACAAAACTACCCAAACCCATTTACCGAAACCACCTACTATTCTTATAAATTAAGGGAGCCATCAACAATTACATTGGCTGTTTACGACATATTTGGCAGACAAATAACCGTACTTGTGGATAATGAGTTAATCCTTCCCGGTAAATATAATGCGGAATTTGATGCAGGTAAATTTGATCTGAAATCAGGCGTTTACTGGCTGGTGTTAAGCAGTAACCAAAAAGTGGAAAAACGTCAAATGGTATTAATTGAATAAATCAGTTAATAAGTCATATAATTGCTGAATATAAACTATTCTTATTTTTTTACTTTTGTTTCTCAGTAAAGACAATGGGTTGATGGACCAGGAGCTGAAATCAATTATAACACAAATTAGAACTATCGCAAATGATAAGGGGATCGAAGCTATTTCGCTAGAAATGCTTTATAAGAATCCTGATATTCCTGACGATGTGCTTGAAAAGTATTTTTTGGACAACGAAACATTAGCCGAAAAAATACTGGAGGACGAGCGCAGTCATTTCGAAGAGATATTTGTTGAACATGATTTTGATGGTTATAACGATGCTATTGATATTTTGTTTACAGTAATTATTGAAATGGCACGAAAATTTTATCATCTAAGTCCTTCAGTTACTTACAAATATCAGCAACGTTACCCTGAAGTTTATCAAAAACATATTGAAGAGCGTATCAATTTCATTTATGGTAAAATTCAGATTAACCTTCAAAAAGGAATTAGCCTGGGTTTCTATCGTGATGATGTGAGCATTGAATTGGTTGCCCGTCTATACATCAGACGCTTAATCGATCTTCACGATACAGATAATTTCCCACCTGAGAATTTCTCAATGGAAACCATGTTCATACAAATGTTTGAGCGGTTTGTGCGAAGCGTTGCTACGGAAAAAGGAATAGCTTATTTTGAGAAGAAAAAAAAATCTACCAAGCTTGATCATTAAAGTTTGATCACTTTTTCACTCGTCACCAAATTCTTTCCTGCTTTAATCCTAAGTATATAAAACCCGGGTTTTAGGTATGATGTTGAAACATTGAGCCTGGTTTGTTGACCGGACAATAAATAAATCTTCTTCAAATTGAATTTTACCTGATAAATCAATTAACTCAATCCGAATATCATTTCTGCTATCAGTGTTAATAATCAATTTCAATTCTTCATGAATGGGGTTTGTGAAACTCAAATCAATATCAGGTACCCATGAATTGATCCCCTGGCTGATATCAACCAGCAATTTAAGGGTAACAGGGAGATGATCGGAATTGTGATAAAGTGCATTGAGTACATCTGCTGGAACGGTGGTATTTGTGGGGCTGTCATTGATCGATTTATTAAAATGCTTTCCATCCTGCCCAACAGCCCAGTAAGAATCCGATATATATTTTATATTTTTTGATCCCTCTTTTATATCATTTGATATCAGGATGAAATCAAAGCGGTCGTCCATGCCACCATAGGATGCACATCCATTTTCGTCAGCATGTGTTGATTGGGTATGCACATCACTAAAACTCGAATTGTTATTCCAGGACCCTTCCCTGTTTACTGGATCAATGAATCTTAAATTTGGGTTTTCGAAGTTGATGAATTCCTGGTATGCTGGTTCACTTGAACTGTAAACATTGAAATCACCCATCATTAAATAATTGTCCTTATCGTTTAATGTATTGAGATAGTCCATCGTATTTTGTGCCATAACCAGTCGTTTATTTTCATTGGTTGTGCCTGAACTGGATTTTAAGTGTGCAACCACACAAATAATAAAAGCGGTATCGCCCTTCTGTAAATCATCATTGAGGTAATACAATTGATAAACATCAATATCACGAATATAACTTTGAGCAATAGTATGTGAATGCAAAGCCAGTTTTTCAGAATTGTAATAAAGCATGTTCACAATATTGTAGGCATCGCCGGATAGTGAACTTGCTTTTTCGTAATAGTCAACACCATTGGTATTCATCACCTGATCCAGTAAATGAAGGTGAATTGAGGGTGATTTACTGATCTCGTTTACAGTAAATATATCCGGTTTTACATAGCTGATAATCGTTCTGAGGTAATCATCTTTATCGTTGATATTGTTGTTGGTGTTGTCACACCAATCGGTCGGCTCGCCATAATAAAGCAGGTTGTAATGCAGGGCAGTCAGAGTGTCCTGCCCGTTAAGGGCAAAACATAAAAATGTAAAAAACAGGAATAGTTTGATTCTAAACATATTATTTCCTTGCTTCAATCAGCAATTCGAGCATTTTAACACCTGCTTGCGAAATTACTGAACCCGGGCCAAAAATAGCTACAACCCCTGCATCATACAAGAATTGATAATCCTGAGGAGGAATAACTCCACCTACAATAACCATAATATCTTCGCGACCCAGTTTTTTCAATTCTTCAATAACTTGAGGAACCAGTGTTTTGTGACCTGCTGCAAGACTTGAAACACCAAGAATATGCACATCATTTTCAACTGCCTGTCGAGCAGCTTCAGCAGGTGTTTGGAATAATGGACCAATATCCACATCAAAACCGATATCGGCATAACCTGTGGCTACTACTTTGGCTCCACGGTCATGTCCATCCTGTCCCATTTTTGCAATCATAATACGTGGACGACGGCCTTCCATTTCAGCAAATTCATCGGCCAGTTTATGCGCTTCAATAAAAGCGGGCTCTTTCCCGGCTTCAGCTGAGTAAACACCTGAAATAGATCGAATCACCGCTTTATATCGTCCAAATACTTTTTCGCAGGCATAAGAAATCTCACCAAGACTTGCACGTTTTTGAGCAGCATCAACTGCCAGTGCCAGTAAATTACCTTCACCGGTTTCACAGGCTTTGGTAATTTGATCAAGTACCTTATTCACTTCATCTTCGTTTCGTTCGGCACGCAACTTGGCCAGACGTTCTAATTGTGCTTTGCGTACAGCAGGATTATCTACTTCAAGGGTTTCAATCGGATCTTCTTTCTCCAGCTTGTATTTATTCACACCTACAATAATGTCTTTGTGAGAATCAATTCTTGCTTGTTTTCGGGCCGACGCTTCTTCAATACGCATTTTAGGTAAACCGGTTTCAATGGCTTTTGACATACCACCCATTTCTTCAACTTCCTGAATAAGTGCCCAGGCTTTATCAGCAATTTCCTGTGTTAGCGTTTCCACATAATATGAACCTGCCCAGGGGTCAACCGATTTACAAATTTCGGTTTCTTCCTGAAGATAAATTTGGGTATTACGTGCAATACGTGCCGAAAAATCGGTTGGTAATGCAATGGCTTCATCCAGTGCATTGGTATGCAATGATTGGGTATGACCAAGAACTGCAGCCATTGCTTCAACACAGGTTCGGGCAACATTGTTAAACGGATCCTGTTCAGTTAAACTCCATCCTGAAGTTTGGGAGTGGGTCCTCAAAGCCATCGATTTTGGATTTTTTGGATTGAATGATTTTACAATTTTTGCCCAAAGCATTCGGGCTGCACGCATTTTTGCAATTTCCATAAAATGATTCATTCCTACTCCCCAGAAGAAGGATAAACGGGGAGCAAAAGCATCAATATTCAAGCCGGCATTTAATCCGGTTCTGATGTATTCCAATCCATCAGCAAGTGTATAAGCCAGTTCAATATCAGCAGTTGCTCCGGCTTCCTGCATATGGTATCCTGAAATAGAAATTGAATTGAATTTCGGCATATTCTGTGAAGTAAATTCAAAAATATCTGCAATAATTCGCATGGAAGGCTCTGGAGGATAGATATATGTATTCCGTACCATGAATTCCTTCAGGATATCATTTTGAATGGTTCCGGCAAGCTCTTCGAGTTTAGCACCCTGTTCTAGGGCTGTGACAATATAGAATGCCAATACAGGCAATACTGCTCCGTTCATTGTCATCGAAACCGACATTTTATCCAATGGAATCTGATCGAAAAGAATTTTCATATCAAGAATAGAGTCGATGGCTACACCCGCTTTTCCAACATCGCCTTCAACACGTTCATGATCCGAATCATATCCCCGATGTGTGGCAAGGTCGAATGCAACTGACAATCCTTTTTGTCCTGCTTGCAGGTTACGACGGTAAAAAGCATTTGATTCTTCAGCTGTTGAAAACCCGGCATACTGCCTGATGGTCCATGGTCGGGTGACATACATTGAAGAATAAGGGCCACGTAAAAAAGGTGGTGAACCAGCTGAATATTCCAGGTGTTCCATCCCCTTCAAATCCTGCTTCAAGTAAACCGGTTTTAATTCAATATTTTCAGGTGTTGACCAGTCGGCCTTGATATGGTTTTCTAATTTCCATTCTTCGCAATCAGGATGACATTTAGGGATGCGATTGATATCTAAATTTTTAAAATTCGGCTTCATTTTTTTCTTTTTTTCAGTTCAATTATATTCCCAATGCTCTTTGGTACCTGGAAAGATCTTCTAGCACATTCGATTTTATATGAATGAAGTTTTCAAAACCAGTTGCTTTTAATTCATCAACAAGGTCATTAGGATAACCAGCCAGAACAACAATCATTGTATTGCTTAAAGCGTTAATTATTTGAGCCGCATTATCAACATAATCTTCATCAGAACTACAAATAACAACGATTTCGGGCTTATCCTTTTTTGCCGCTTCTATACCATCCCCGATGGTTTTAAACCCGATATTATTTACGATTTCAAAACCGGCACAGCCGAAGAAATTAGCCGTAAACTGGGCCCTGGCATTACGCATAGCAATATTACCGAATGTAAAGGTCCATACCCTTGGTCTTTTGTTTTTAAGTGAATATTGATCTGTTTTTTGTCTTAACTTTTCGAAAGCTTCAGCACCACGATAGGGTTTTAAGATATTCCCATCTGAATTATCATCAGAGAAGTCCAACGGATGATCGATATGTTCAGATACGTTAGGATACTGGTTCGTGCCAAGGATTGATCTTTTGCGTTGGGCGATATCAAGGTTTTTCTGAACTGACTCCTCTTTTATTTTTTTCTGGATAAATCCGGTTTCAAATGATTTCAGGTAGCCACCTTTTTCATCCACTTCCAAGAATAATTTCCAGGCAGAATCGATGATCAATTTTGTTAATTCTTCAATATAGTATGAGCCTGCTGCGGGATCGGCCACTTTATCAAAATAAGATTCTCCTTTAAGCAATAGCTGCTGGTTGCGTGCAATTCGTTCTGAAAAATCTGACGGTTTTTCAAAAACTGCATTAAATGGCAAGACTGTCATTGAATCGACTCCACCAATGGTTGACGACATGGTTTCTGTGGTGGTCCGCAGCATATTTACGTAAGGATCGTAAGCTGTTTTATTCCACTCAGAATTGCTGCAATGAATGAACATGGCTGTATTTTTAGCATCACTCGGACCATAGGCATTTACAATATTTGCCCACAAAAACCTGGCGGCCCTGAACTTGGCAATTTCCATAAAGTAACTTGAACCTACAGCAAATTGAAAACGCATCCTGGGTGCAATACTGTCAATATCAAATTCCTGTTCAGTAAGGTAGGAAAGATATTCAGCACCTTTGGCCAGTGAGAAGGCCAATTGGGTAACAATTCCCGAACCTGAATTATGAAAAATGCTGCCATCAATGGTAACTGCATGAAAATTTGGAAGATGGGCTGCGGTTTTCATCAGCTTTTCCATAAGTGCACATTCATTATCCATCCCATTACGGAAAGTTCCTTGTAAACTATAATGTTTAAGGGGATCGAATGAAACAGAGCCTCGAATTTTGTCAAGATCACGATTGTATTTTTTTGCCAATACGTCAATGGCTTTAACAATTTCGAGCGGATAAGCAGTTATAAAGTTCAGTTCCATTACATCGGCACGGATGTTCTTGAGCAATCTTTCGATGTCCGCAACAGTTGGCTGATAATCATCTTCAAAAACAAAACCGAGTGAATCTACACCCTTCATCCTGATATCGAGTGCCTTTGCATTGGCTGATTCGATATCATCAACTTTAATATCCTGGCGTACCAGCCAGTTGTTTCCTTTTGTTTTCTTTCCTCGCAAAAATGGAAAATCACCCGGCAAGGCATTCAATGTATCCAGTTTTTCAACATCTTCTGCCCTGTAAAATGGCTGAACCTCGAATCCTTCAGGTGTTCGCCAAACCAGTTTCCTGTTATAATCAGCTCCCTTTAGGTCAGTTATTATCTTTTCTTTCCAATCTTTCGTTGATGTGGATGGAAATTCCTTGAAAAGTTTTTCTCTCTCCATTGTTTTGTGTTTAAATGATCTGGCCTTGTTTGAACCTAATGAATATTAGGAGTTTCAGTAAAACATGAGCCCAAAATTTCAGTGGGCAAAAATACTACAAAATTGAAGGTGACTTTATTTTTAGGCCTGATTTGTTAATAATTTAACAAGGGTTTGAAATATACTTTTCTCAAATAGTCTTTAATTAGCATATTATCTTTCGAACAATATTAGTTTCAATATGAAATACAACTATTTACTTCTATTTTTAGTTTTTATCCATTTTTCCGGATTCGGTCAGAAAATGGATTTTTTACCAAAACACAACCTCTGGCAAACTCAGTCTTTAGATCCAATTGCATCGCAGAGTTATGGGCAGGTTGTTGCTGTGTGGGAAAATGGCATACCTGCTGATTATGCAATAACCGGTTTTACTTTTGGTTTTCAAAAGTCGTTTTTTGCATGGACATTTCCAGAAAACAAAGCACTTGATATTGGGATTGAGGGATCTGCCATTACCCAATTTGAGTGGACGAACAGGGTAGAAGGTGATTTTCAACGCAATATATTAAGTACCGATTTTTTAATTGGTTTCCCAATTGTTTTATACATCAATCCATGGACAATCAGGTTGCGGATTTACCACCTTTCTGCGCATATGGGGGATGATTATATGATCAGGAATAAAATCAACTCTTATGTTAATAATAACAACAATTATGAGCAGATAGATCTTACAGCAAATTATCTTTTAAAAAACTTCAGGTTTTACATGGGAGTTGGAGTTGTAATAAGGTCAACAAGTTCCAGGGCCCCAATGGTTTTTACAGGTGGACTGGATTATTTATTGCCCATGAACAAGAAAAAGTCGGCTCAATTTTATGCCGGATTTTATATTGACAGTAAGCAGGAATTTGATTTCAGACCTGCAGTTAACCTCGGTACCGGTGTACAACTTGGAAAACCGGACAGGCGGCCAATAAAAATTTTAATCACTTACTTTAATGGGCCGTTACCCTATAGTGTTTTTCATGGTGAGCCGGTTCAATGGTTGGGTGCAGCAATTTATATTAACCCGTTTTAAATACCTCTTGCTTCGAAAGGAATTTTGTAACTTTTGCCAACCAAATTATCCAAAAAATGAAAAAATTATCCGCATTAATCGTTTTAGGATTACTCACCTTTAATACTTTTTCCCAATCCTGCTTACCTGAAGGAATAACCTTTTCAAATCAGAATCAAATTGATAGTTTCCAACAAAATTATCCTGGATGTACAGAAATTGAGGGGGATGTCAGAATTTCAGCCTTTGGACCACTAACAAATCTTAATGGTTTAAGCGTTTTGACATCAATCGGAGGTTATTTTGAATTCTATAATAATCATTCTCTTACCAATTTGGAAGGACTGAATAACCTGCAATTCATTGGAGGGTATTTTGAGATTCATGAAAATGAAAATCTTGCGAACCTTTCAGGCTTAGACAGTTTATCATACATAGGTGAATATTTTCAAATTTACGATAACGGTAATATGACGAACCTAATTGGTCTCGAAGATCTTGATTCTATAGGTGGAGATTTTAATGTTATTTTCAACTTTGAGTTAATCAATCTTGAAGGAGTAGAAAACCTTACCTCCATTTCAGGTAATCTTCTTATTGCAAACAATAGTCTGTATAATCTTGAAGGATTAGATAATTTGTCTACTATTGGAAATGGCTTACATATATCCGGAAATTCCAATAATTTAAATAGCTTAAATGGTATTGAATCCCTCAATACAATTGGCGGAGAGTTAAGTATTGAATATAACTATGTATTGAATTCCATAAGCAGCCTGGAAAATATAACACCATCTTCTATTCAAGGACTTACAATTGAAAAAAACTATGAATTATCCACATGCGAAATTCAAAGTATCTGTGAATACCTTGCTAACCCAAGCGGGTCAATTGAGATTCAAAGCAACGCTGCTGGATGTAACAGCCGTGAACAGGTTGAAGAAGCTTGCCTGGTTTCAATTCCGGTAAATATGAATTTTGTGGACTTAAAGAATTCTCCAAACCCCTTCACCACTTCCACTACTTTCGACTATTTAATTTCTACCTCCTCCCAAGTCACCCTTTCCATCTTCAACTCCTTTGGTGAACTGGTTCACCAGGTAAAGGAGCAACAGCAACCGGGTACACAATCTGTAAAATGGGATGCCGGAGGGTTACCTGCAGGGGTGTATTTCTATCAGTTAGAGTTAGTGGAGCAGGTGGCAACGGGAAAGCTTGTGTTGATGCGTTGATATGCCCCCTCTGTGCCTGCCTGCCGCAGGCAGATCTCCCCCGCCAGCTGGCGGGGAGAAAACAAATTATCCTGAATAAGAAAGTAAAAATTTATTTCCCTTGAGGGGATAAAAGGGGGTAGCTTGTTGCTGCCATTTATTTTATTCCGTTTTAACCAACTCCATCTCATCCACCAGGTATCCAGCCCCGGCAAACTTATCCACGATAAACAGGAAATAGCGAATATCAAGAGAGATATTCCTGCAAACATTGGGATCGTACATCAGGTCGCTCATGGTGCCTTCCCAGCAACGGTCGAAATTAACGCCAACAAGCTCTCCATTTGCATTTAAAACAGGGCTGCCTGAGTTACCACCAGTTGTATGGTTTGTTGCAATAAATGCCACACGTAGTGTTCCGTCATCGGCAGCGTATTGGCCGTAATCTTTATTGTTATATAATTCTTTAAGTCTGTCTTCAACAACATAATCATATATCTCCGGGTCTTCTTTTTCCATGATACCTTCAAGTGTAGTATAGTGCCTGTAACTCACAGCATCTTCGGGATTATAACCTTTTACATTTCCATAAGTTACCCGTAAACGTAAAATTGGCATCAGGATAAAAACGGTGATCAGGTTGCATATCCATTTGAGCAGCCATATAAATACGTTGCAGACTATCAAGCTGATTCCTCATTTGAGTCAGATCCGGGTTTAATTTCCAGAAAAACAGCATTTAAATCCTGATACATCTGATAGGCAGGATCTTTTTCAATTTTCTTGTAGCTTTTAGTTTTATAGTCTTCCAACAATCCGGTTACCGCATCTTTATCATCAAAAATGCTTTTGTCAAATACTTCTGTTGTGTATGCTGAATAATCGTTATTGTACTTTTCATGTACGGTGTTAAAGAATTGAGGCTTAAAGTTACTGCTGATGTTTTCATCATAAATTTTAAGCAATGCTGTCATTACTTCTGCATCAATTGGCCGGTAGTAATCCTTAAAAAATACATCAGTTTGTTTTTTCAGATGATTAACTGCATTGTCAATATCTTCCTGTTTGGTTGATTTGTTTTTACTTAGTTCAACAACCTTATTAAAATTTCCGGCAAACTTTACAAGCTCGATAGCTAAACCGGCTTCTTTGTAATAATCGTATGCAATAACAAGTGGTGCGTATTCCAGGTATAATTCTTCAAATGCAGGAATCAGGTTACCATACTTATTTTTAAGCGCTGAACTGCTGTTTGCCCATTCACTGAACTTTGCTTCAAATGCTTGCTTTTTCTGAACACCTTTCATGCGATGGATGCCGCTGCTTTCACCGATCATTTTTTTCCATTTGTTGGAAGCACGCGCATGTTTTGTAGCATATTGAATTCTTATTTTAGGGTCAGTCTCCGAGTATTTATTGAAAATATCCAGCCGGTTTTGCCGCAGATTAATGATTTGAGGGTTCTGCATATTGGCAACAAAATCAATAGCGTATGAAGGCAGGTATTCGTTTGTACGGGCAGGATACCCAAAAACAAAAGTAAAGTCACCTAGCATAGACGCAACGGAACCAAGTAAAGGGCTACAACAT
>CAVWXM010000017.1:0-13441 GCA_963759045.1 uncultured Bacteroidia bacterium | reverse complement strand
TGATATTACATAAGCAGCATCACGCATATTCAATTTGTTGGATCTAGCGAAGTCGCTAACCGCAATAAAAGCAGCAGTCATTTTAACATCAAGGCGGCTAAGAACATCATCTCTTTCCCAGAAATAATTCATATTGCTTTGCACCTGTTCAAAATAACTACATGTTACACCTCCGGCATTGGCCAGAAAATCCGGAACAATAAAGATATTTCTTTCGTTAATTACTTTATCGGCATCTGGTGTAGTTGGTCCATTGGCACCTTCGGCTATTATTTTTACCCGTTTACTCATTATGCCTGCATTAGTTCCTGTAATTTGGTTCTCAAGTGCAGCAGGAATTAAAATATCCACTTCCTGCTCAATCCAGGCTTCACCGGGCAAAACCTCATAGCCCAATTCCTGTGCTTTTGTTTTGTCTATTCCTCCAAAATGATTGGCAACTGATCGCAATTCTTCAAGATCAATACCTTCATTCTTCTTAAACGAATAACTTATCTGGTCTTCCTGATCCCATGATGAAACACAAACTACTTTTCCGCCCAATTGCTCATAAAGTTCTATAGCATATTGCGCAACATTCCCAAAACCCTGGATACTGGCTATAGTATCTGATGGGCTCATATTAAGTTCTTTTAATGCTTCCCTCACAGTGATCATTACACCATAACCGGTGGCTTCTTTTCTTCCAAGCGAACCACCCATTCCAACAGGTTTTCCGGTAATAAAACCCGGTGTTCTTTCTCCACGCAATGTTTCATATTCATCCAGCATCCACAACATATGCTGAGGGCTGGTCATCACATCAGGAGCCGGAACATCTACAGTTGGACCAATATTTTTATAAACCTGCCGGACCCAACCCCGGCAAAGCGTTCCTGTTCATCTGACTTAAATTATGAGGATCGCAAATAATTCCACCCTTACCTCCACCAAGCGGTAAATCAGCAACTGCTGTTTTCCAGGTCATCCACATGGCCATAGCACGGACTGTATCGATGGTTTCCTGGGGATGAAACCGAACGCCCCCTTTTGCAGGGCCACGGGCATCGTTGTGCTGTACACGAAACCCCTGAAAAACTTTCATTTCACCATCGTCCATGCGGATTGGTATACTGAAATGAAATTCACGCATTGGACTCCTTAGTAAATCCCTGGTTGCCTGATCCAATTCCAGCATATTGGCAGCATGATCGAATTGTTGTTGTGCGGTTTCGAAAGGATTGTATGCATTGTTCATCATTGGTATGCGCTTTTTTTGTAATTGCTGAATAATCAGTAAAATTATGCAAAAAGAAGGCTAAAAAAGGTATTTCTGTAAGATATTTCGATCAATTCCGACCAACTAATGAATCTAATTTATTAAGATGAAAATGAATCTTAAATTCATAGTATATTATCTTTTTTCGATGGCATTGACCGTTCTTGTCGCACAACAATCTTTCGGCCAGGGATGTAGCGATGCGGGTGCTTGTTCAATTGGCTCAATGGATGAAATCAGTGATGAAATCAAACCTCCTAAGTTCAAGTTTTCAATTGACCAGAATGTTGCCCTTGGGTGAGAAGTTCATTTTTATTTCAACATCCTCATTAATTGTTGAACACCGATTTACAAAATCAACAAGTTTTGTAGCCAGGATACCTTTTATTTTTACAAGTGGGAATCTTGGTAATTCAACAGGCATCGGTGATGTTCTGGTCTCATTCATTCAGCAAATATTTAGAGGTCAGAATTCACAGTTGGGAGTTTTATTGGGAGGAAAATTGAGAACCAACAATTCTGATTTTACTTTCGAAGGCAATCCCTTACCGATGGCTTATCAAACAAGCCTGGGTACTTATGATATTATTGGAGGTGTTGAGTACATCTATAAAACATGGAATTTCTATTTTGCTTATCAGCACCCATTTGGGAGAAACGAAAATCAATATCTGCATCCTGAAGGAGAAACCAATGAAAAGAAATTATATTATGAATCGGCACAACTGAAGAGAGGTGATGACATTGCTTTCAGGGTGCAGAAAACTTTTTTTCTGAAAAAAGATCAAAGCCTTCAGCCGGGAATTTTGCCGATTTACCGCCTCCAAAAAAGTGAGATCATTAGGAATGATCAACCGGAAATACTGGATGGTTCTGATGGATTAACGCTCAACCTTTTTCTGACCTATTCAAAAAAACTTAAAAAAAATACTATCATCAGTTTAACTGCAGCTTTCCCAGTAATTGATAAAGATTATCGTGCAGATGGATTGACAAGGAATTTTATTCTTTCA
Source organism: uncultured Bacteroidia bacterium (assembly GCA_963759045.1). Taxonomy (GTDB): domain Bacteria; phylum Bacteroidota; class Bacteroidia; order Bacteroidales; family F082; genus JAADID01. The sequence goes on along the minus strand of CAVWXM010000017.1, from coordinate 11,170 downwards.
TTCCGATTAACAAATTTTTGGTAATCTTTCTCATTGGTTTTAATTTAGTTTTACTGTTTCAATGAATCATTATAAATTAATATCAATGAGAAAACTATTATTTAGTCTTGTAGTACTTTTCGCATCTTCAATTTTAATTGGACAAACCATGGACGATTATATGGAAGTGCAACGCGAAGTATTAAAAACTGAAAAGAAAGCAGTTGTTGCTGAAGCCATGCAATTTACTGATGCTGAAAGTGCTGTATTCTGGCCATTGTATAACGATTACAATGAAAAAATGCATGTGCTGAATACGAAACTTTACCAGTTGATTAAAGAATATGCTGAGTATTATGGGGAAAAGATGACTAATGAAAAATCGGTTGAGATTTGGACAAACAACATGAAAATTGAAACGGAACTTGCAAAACTCGAACGGACTTACTTTAAAAAATTCCAGGGTATTTTAAACGGCAAAAAAGCTGCCAGGTATATGCAACTTGAAAACAAAATTAAAGCGCTTATAGATGCTGAGTTGGCACTCGAAATACCATTAATGGAACATTAAACAAACTTGAAAACAGAAAAAACCTCGGAACAAATGTTTCGAGGTTTTCTATTTCTGTTAAATAAAGGCAATATTTTATCAGCATCTGCAATCACCAATCCCCTGTCCTTGCTGTTCTGGTGGATTACCACAAACCTGGCAATCATCGCCTTCAGCATGAGCGTGTTCATGTTCGTGTTTCTCTTTTCCTTCTCCGCTGTCGCATCCACAGCCACCTCCGCAGCATCCGCCGCCCTGGGGTTGTAAGTCATCCTGTGTGATTGGCCTTACGCTCATTACTTTTCCCTCGATAAATAATTTTTTACCGGCCAATGGATGGTTAAAATCCATTTTGACTACATCTGATCCAACTTCAATAATTTTTCCTTTCATCGGATTACCATTGTTGTCCATCATGCTTACCTCATTACCTATATAAAGTAAATCTTCTTTTAATTCACCATTCACCATAAAAGCAGATTTAGGTACATCCACCATCAATTCTGAACGGTATTCACCAAAAGCCTGATCAGGGTTTAATTCAAAATTAAATAATGAATCTTTTTCCAGGCCAATCATGTTTGATTCGAAGCCTGGAATTACCTTGTCATATCCAAATATCATTGAGCGCGGGCTCTTTTCATCTGCAAATTCAATCAAATCGCCATTACTTGAATTGGCATGTATTTTATAAGCTACTTGAGCTACTGTATTTTTGTCTATGTTCATAAAATTAAATTTCAGTCCGCAAAAATATGAAAGTTAATTTAGATTAAATATAAATAATTTGTTAAAGATTTGTTTTTCCGTTATATTTGGCCACAAAATTTTCAAAACCAATGACCATAGGTATATTAAGTGAGCCCGATTTTGAAAATCGTGTCGCTCTTCTTCCCGAAGCTGTTAGTACACTTATAAAGCTTAAAACTGAAATAATTGTTGAGAAAAATGCCGGGACAAGATCTTTTGCCAGCGACAAGGAATACAAAGACGCTGGTGCCAGGATAGAAGATCGACAAAAAGTAATATCAGGTTCTGATGTATTGTTAAGCATTAATCCTGTTGATAAAAGAGAGATATCTAAATTTAAAAAAGGGCAGGTCATAATAAGTGTTTTTAATCCGCTTGCCGACAAGGAAGTTGTTCAAGAGTATTTGAATAGCGATCAAACAGCCTTCAGTATGGATATGATCCCACGAACAACTCGTGGTCAGGCAATGGATATTTTATCATCAATGGCAACAATAGCCGGGTATAAGGCTGTGCTTGATGCTGCTTTAAAATTACCCAACTTTTTCCCAATGTTTATGACAGCTGCCGGAACAATTCGACCTGCAAAGATTTTAATTCTTGGAGCAGGTGTTGCCGGATTACAGGCTGTTGCCACTTCACGTAAATTAGGCGGGGTGGTTGAAGTATTTGATGTTCGTTCAGCAGTGAAAGAGCAAGTTCAAAGTTTGGGTGGTAAATTCGTCGAAGTTGAAGGTGCCAAAGAAGATGCTGCTGCAGGTGGGTATGCTGTTGAACAAGACGAAGAGTTTAAGAAAAAACAAAAACAATTGATCCATGATCACGCGAGTAAATCAAATGTGGTGATTTGCACTGCTCAAATTCCCGGAAGACAAGCCCCATTACTTATTGAAAAGCATACAGTAGAAGCGATGAAACATGGATCAGTAATTATTGACCTGGCTGCATCTTCAGGTGGTAATTGCGAACTGACAGAAAATGGAAAAACAATTGTTAAAGAAGGTATTACAATCGTCGGAAACTCATCCTATCCTTCAGAAATGCCAAACGATGCCAGCCGCATGTTTGGTAATAACCTGACAAATTTTTTAAAATTGCTTATTGACGATGATGGCAATTTAAAACTCGATTTTGAGGATGAAATTGTTAATGGCACCTGCATGGTTCATGAAAAACAATTGACTAACGAACGGCTGAAACAGGTATACAATAAATAATCTAACGTTAAGAAACATCTAAAACTCATGGAACAAATCCTGATCTATTTCTATGAAAACAAAGAGGTTATATTTATCATTGCCCTTTCTGTTTTTCTGGGCGTTGAGGTAATCTCAAATGTACCATCTGTGCTTGCACACCCCACTCATGTCGGGGGCAAACGCAATCAGTGGTGTAATTATTATTGGAGGTATCATTCTCCTTGGACACACTGATTTGTCAATCATTTAGTTTGAATATGGTACTTGGTATTTTTGCTGTCATTTTTGGAACACTGAATGTTATAGGTGGTTTTGTAGTGACCGACAGAATGCTTGATATGTTTAAGAAAAAGAAGAAGAAATAGTTATGAATACCTATATACCTCAAATCGGAGTAACCACCGGCGAAGTTATTTTAGAATTCAGTTACCTGTTAGCTGCAATTTTATTTGTGATCGGACTAAAGTTAATGAGCCATCCCGAATCAGCCAAAAAAGGAAACTTATGGGCTGCCATTGGAATGGGCCTTGCCATGATAACCACTTTGTTTTTACATCGTGACGGAACATGGAAATGTGATATCACTGACAAATGCAATAGTTGTAGTTGCAGCCATTATTTTTGGTGGTATTATAGGTACCCATTAGTCGCCAAAAAGATAAAAATGACAGCCATGCCACAATTGGTTTCATTTTTTAATGCCACGGGTGGTGCAGCTTCAGCCCTTGTGGCACTTATGGAATATTCAAACCCAGCCAATGAATCGGCACTTGTTACTTTGCTCGGACTTGTCATCGGAACTATTGCTTTCAGCGGAAGTATGATAGCATATGGAAAACTGGACGGAAAAGTGGGCGATATTTTTGCAAAATGGACAACCTATTTCAACCTTTTCCTGCTTGTTGTTATCGCCGGAATCATGGTTTATATGCTGGCCTTCGATCATGATACGGCAACACAAACAATGCTTTCATACATTCTTTTAGTTATTGCTTTGATTTACGGTATCATGTTCGTGATGCCTATTGGCGGAGCCGATATGCCTGTTGTTATTTCTCTTCTAAATTCTCTTACTGGTATTGCTGCCGCAATGGCCGGTTTTATTTATAGCAACCAGGCGATGATCCTTGGAGGTATTTTTGTAGGATCGGCAGGTGCAATACTAACATTACTGATGTGTAAAGCGATGAACCGTTCACTAATCAATGTGATTATTGGTGCTTTTGGTGGCGGCGGAGCAGCAATTAGTACAGATCAGGGAACAATTAAAGAAATATCATTGAGTGATGCAGCAGTCCTTTTAAACTATTCACAGAAAGTAGTTATTGTACCTGGATATGGTTTAGCAGTTGCACAGGCGCAATTTATTGCAAACGATCTTGTTCAACAATTGGAAGCGGAAGGCGTTGAAGTAAAATTTGCTATTCACCCTGTTGCTGGCCGAATGCCAGGACACATGAATGTATTGCTTGCTGAAGCCGATGTTCCTTATACCAAATTGATTGAAATGGACGACATTAATCCAGATATGCCCAATACTGATGTAACAATAGTTATTGGGGCCAACGATGTGGTTAACCCGGCTGCGCTGGATGATCCTTCGAGTCCAATTTACGGCATGCCTATTATCAATGCCCATGAGTCGAAAAACATCATCGTAATGAAGCGGGGAATGGGTAAAGGATATGCAGGCATTGAAAATGTCCTGTTCTTTAACGATAAAACAAGAATGCTTTTCGGTAATGCAAAAGATTCGTTGCAAAAATTGGTTAGTGAAATAAAAGAATTATAGCCCTGTATCAAGCGAAGGCTGGTAGTAGGTTTTGGGTTACATATCATCTACACCTACTGGTCTAAGAGGACGCTTAGACCAATTTATTTTCAATTCAAATCGTTATTTAATCTTATCATAATATTTCTTATCATCCTGAAAAATAAAGAAATAACTGGCTTTTTGATATAATTTCAATTATATTTGTAACAAGCTGTATTCAGAGATTCTCATGACACCAATTTAATAAACCAAATATCATCTACTATGAAAACCAATCAATTATTGGTCATCCTTCTGACCTTACTTATCGGCTTAAACCTGCAGGCCCAAATTGTAAAACCATCGTACAGTAAAGCAAAACGAGTAGAGAACGAAATCAGGAAACAAAAGAAAAAAGAAAAAGAGGAAAAAGAGAAGCAGGAAAAAAAGGAGAATCAAGAGAGCTCAAGTGAACAAACATCTGCAGAAAAGCAAACTGACCCTGTTGATGAGAAACCTCAACTGGTATGGTCAAAATATGATTTTATTCCCGGCGATTTAGTGATTTTTGAAGATAATCTTCAAGATGAAGAAAATGGTGAATTTCCTTCTAGATGGGATTTGAAAGCAGGTAACGTGGAAGTTGCTGAATTTGGCGGTGAGAATGTAATCATGTTCAGAGATGGTGCGCCTACCATCATGCCGTATATGCAAGACCCGAAACAAGATTATCTGCCGGATGTATTCACTATTGAGTTTGACCTTTATTGCGGAAACGACCAGTTTGTCGCATATCTTTTTGACAGGAAATATCAGAAATCAGGCAGTCCAACCGGATACACTCATCTAAATATTAAATATTATCAAATGGAGTTTGGTACTTCATCGAGTAGGCATCCTGATGAAAAAATCCTGCTAAAAAGAAGATGGATGCATGTGGCCATGGCTTATAACAAAGGGAAATTTAAAGCATATATGGATGAGACCAGGTTAATTAATATTCCAAGATTGGATTTTGATCCAAAAGGACTTTCTCTTCATATTTACCATGCCAGGAATGATAATTTATATTACATCAAAAATATTCGTATTGCCAAAGGCGGAGCAAAATACTACGATCGCATAATGGAAGATGGAAAAATCGTGGCAACAGGAATACGGTTTGATTCAGGGAAAGCAACTTTAAAACCTGAGTCAATGGGTATTATTAACGAGATGGTGGAATTAATGGCTGATCATACTGATCTGAAAATCAGCATTGAGGGACATACTGATAATGATGGAGACGAAGCTTTGAATATGAAATTATCAGAAGAAAGGGCTGCAACAGTTAAAAATACAATGATAAAAGCAGGTATTTCATCAGACAGACTTACCACCAAGGGCTTTGGTGAATCCGTACCCATTGATTCAAACAATACTGCTGAAGGAAAAGCCAACAATAGAAGGGTTGAGTTCGTAAAAATGTAGGGATTTCAGGGTTAGAGTAGTTCAAGGTTTTATTAGTCAACAGCTTTGATCAACGAGCTGTATCTTGAAGTGTAAAAATCTTATTTTTGCGCTTCTGATCCTTAATCAGTATACATATGACGCCTTCCATTCCTGAAACCAAATACCAATTACAATCGATCGCATCCGGAAAAACCTTTGAAGATACCGGCTGGTTACTTGATGCCCCCGGAGAAGCAAAACCTGGGTTGATCAGGGCGATTTATGAAAACAAGCAGCTTAAACTAAAGGGTCTCGAATATGGCATTTATACTTTCGGCGACTGGCTTCCAATTCAAAAAACACTTGAGGGATCCTATGCACCAGTAACCTACAAAAGTAAAGGACTTGCAAAGGAATTGGGATTGAGTAATTTATGGATTACCTTCAGTGGGTACTGGCCCGAAAAAGGGATTGAGATGAAAACCTGCTCATTCAAGGAAACGGAGGCATATTCCGTATGTGCAAGAATGGATAAGAATATGGATCAGATTCTTGTTGTCGCTTCTGCTGGAAATACTGCCCGCGCTTTTGCCAAAGTTTGTTCAGATAACAACATTCCTCTTTTATTGACTGTTCCTGAAGATAACTTAGGCGCACTTTGGTTTGATGAGCCGGTTAAAGATTGTGTAAAACTGATTTGCAGTAAAACAGGGAGCGATTATTTTGATGCTATTCATCTCTCAAATCTCGCTGTTCAATTGGATGGATTTGTTGCTGAAGGTGGTGCAAAGAACGTAGCACGCCGTGATGGTATGGGGACAACAGTTTTTTCAGCAGTAACAACAATTGGGAAGATTCCCGAATATTATTTCCAGGCTATCGGAAGTGGAACGGGTGCCATTGCTGCCTGGGAAGCAAATCTGAGATTTCTGGGTGATGGACGATTTGGCAAGAATAAAATGAAATTGATGGTTTCTCAAAATCACCCTTTTGTTCCTATACATGATGCATGGAAAGCGGATTCACGAGCAATGCTTCCGCTTGATGATGACCTTGCCCGGAAACAGGTTGAAGAAATTGATGCCAAAGTCTTATCAAACCGAAAACCGCCATATCCATTGGCTGGCGGCCTTTATGATGCGCTGAAAGACTCGAAAGGTGAGGTGCTAATTGCTACCAATGAACAAGCCACAAAAGCAAACGAATTATTTATTAAAACCGAAGGCATTGATATCCATCCCGCTGCTGCCATTGCGACAGCTTCATTGATCAATACTATAAATGAAAACAGAATCGACAAAGATGCCTTGATCATGATAAACATCACCGGAGGTGGTGAGGAAAGGTTTAAAAACGAGCATGATTTGCATTATCTGAAACCATCACTCATCTTTGATATTGATCCTGATTTTGAGGAAGTGAAAGAAAAGTTAGAAGGATTATTCAATTAATTGTAATATTTTTACAATCCAAAGTCATTATCATTTATAGTAATGAGCTTACTGTTAAACAAAAAATTATTCCCATGAGATTATCAATATTAGGATTTTTCGTATTCGCTATCCTTGCATTTACCTCTTGTCAAAAGGAAAATGGAGAAATGTCAGATGCCCAATTGGTCGATGCAATTCAAAAGGCCAGCAAACAAAACATTGATTTAGCTGACTTGCCTGATCCCACGAAAACAACATTGAACACTGATTATACTGATGATTATGTTGAGCTTGCAAAGCTTGCTCCTAAGTTGGGTTATGAGGTAGACATAAGAAAAGAGAAAGGACCAAGGGTTGGTGAACGCGGGCAGGCCTATTTTGATTTAAACGGTAGAGAATTAAAAGGCAATCGCAATAAAGGTGACAAAGATGATGAGGATAAGGGCGACGGAGACAAAAAGGAATGTTTTGAACTGGTGCTTCCTGTTAGTTTTACCATGCCCGATGGTTCAGAAATTACTAATTGAAAACAAAGAAGACTGGGGACTCATTAAAAATTGGTATGAAGAAAACCCTAATTATGATGCAAAACCACAACTGCAATTTCCTGTAGATATTAAATACAGGGATGGAAATATCGTTACCATCAACAACGAAGAAGAAATGAGAGCGGCCGTTGAAGAATGCAAAGGAGATGAAGGAGATGGACACAAACGAAAATGTTTTGACCTCATACTGCCGGTTACCTTTACGATGCCTGATGGTACTGAAATTACCATTGAAGAAAGAGAAGACTATGGTCTGATCAAAGCTTGGTACGGGGAGCACCCTGATTATAATGAAAGACCAACGCTCGAATTTCCCGTTGATATTAAGTGGAAAGATGGAACCTTGCAAACCATCAACAATGAAGAGGAAATGCGGGAAGCAAAAGAAAAATGTGGAGATGGAGAAGGACACAGAAAAAGGTGTTTTGAATTGGTTCTCCCGGTAACATATACTATGCCTGATGGATCAGAAATTACCATCGAGAGTAAAGAAGACCGCATGCTGATAAAGCAATGGTACGTAGAACACCCTGATGTTGTAGAGAAACCGGCTATGAATTATCCGGTTGACATTAAGTATAAAGATGGTTCAATTGTAACGATCAACAATGATGAAGAGATGATGGAAGCCAGGAAAGAATGTGGCGATGATATGCACAAGAAAAGATGTTTTGAATTGGTACTACCTGTAACCTACATCATGCCAGACGAATCAAAAATTACCATTGAAACGAAAGAAGACCGCATGTTAATCAAGCAGTGGTATATCAATCACCCAGATGTTAACGAAAAACCAACGCTTGAGTACCCCGTTGACATTAAATACTTCGAAGATGATACAGTTTTAACCATCAACAACAAGGAAGAAATGATAGCCGCCAAAGAAGAATGTAAAGAAGGCGACCAAGATTAAAACTTTATATAAGACCTTAAACAATGCATTAACTGCATTGTTTTCCTGAACAAAAGGGAGGCTGAAATTAAACTCAACTTCCCTTTTTCGGTTTTTATTAATATACCCTTGAAAATAACAATTATCAATTAACATCTTTTATCATAAATTTTGTTTAGTCTTTATTTACTTTCTGAGTCAGTCATATTGAAAACAACTATTTTCGTCAAATCACAAATAACTAAAGCATGACTAAAGTATTCCTGTTTTCAATTCTCTTTTCACTTATTGCATACATACAACTTTCAGGACAAATTATGGCCGATAACATCCTCCAAGCCGAATACGAATAATGAGATAAAAGGAATAGTTCTGGATATTGAAAAGTAAACTGCCTTATCCTTTGGCCGGAGGACTTTATGATGCGTTAAAAGACACAGATGGTGAAGTACTGGTTGCAACAAATGAACAGGCAGCAAAAGCCAATGAACTTTTCATCCAATCCGAAAGCAATGATATTCATCCGGCAGCAGCCATTGCTACTGCTTCATTGATCAATACTGTAAATAAAAATAAAAAAGACAAAGATGCCTTGATCATGCTTAACATTACCGGTGGTGGTGAGGAACGGTTTAAAAACGAGCATGTTTTGTATTTTCTGAAGCCATCACTCATCTTTGATATTGATGTTGATATTGAAGATATTAGGATAAAAGTAAATTATTTAAATAAATAATTTTAGATGATCGTGAACAATTGGTTTTTTATTTGTTCTAATTCTAATAGAAGTGATTTTAAAAATAAAAAACCAATTATTTATTCTTTTCGTAGTTTTGATCATCAGTGCATGTAAACCAGACCAGATGACTTTTGATAAAACTAATAACAATACACTTCCTGATTCAGCAATTAAAAAAGACGTAAAATACCTGGCTCTCGGTGATTCCTATACCATCGGACATGCAGTTGAAAGTGATGAGCGTTTCCCCGAACAACTGGTTGAATTTTTAAAAGCAATAGGTGTTAATACTGTTCATATGGATATGATTGCAAAAACAGGATGGACAACGGGTGAATTATTAGAAGCAATAGATAATCAAAACCCAAATTTACCATACGATTTAGTTACTTTGTGTATCGGTGTAAATAATCAATATAGAAAACTTGACACCGCTGAATACCGAAAAGAACTAAGGAGACTGTTAAACATGTCCATTTCTTTTACTGCTGGTTCCTCCCAAAAAGTAATTGCGTTTTCAATTCCCGATTATGGGGTAACTCCATTTGGGCAAAATTTAGACCCGGATAAAATCGCCATGGAAATTGATGCATTCAATACCATCAAAAATGAGGAAGCATTAAAATACTCGGTAGAATTTATCGATATCACACCTAAATCTCGAATGGCACAAAACAATCCTGAATTGATTGCCGATGATGGCCTGCACCCATCTGGTAAAATGTATGCTGAATGGGTAGAGTTAATCAAACCGATTGTTTTAAAGCTGTTGAAAGATCAACATAACAAATAATGAAAATTAAAAAGTTTAAACAGGGTATAGAATTTGCAATTAAAATGGATCAGGATGATCCCTTGAAAGATTATAGAAATCAATTTTTTATTCCTGAAACAAATACTATATACCTGGATGGCAATTCACTGGGAAGACTTCCCTTAAAAACTCGCGAAAAAATCGAGCACCAGGTTGATCACCAATGGGGAACCAGGTTGATCAGAAGCTGGAATGAAGGATGGTATGAATGTTCATCTGAAGTGAGTAAAAAACTGGCCCGTATCATTGGAGCAAATGAGGATGAAGTGATTAGCTGTGATTCAACTTCAATAAACCTTTACAAACTTGTGTTTGCGGCAGTTAAAAGTCGCAAGGGCAGGACCAAAATTGTAAGCGACGATCGTAACTTCCCAACCGACCTTTACATTATCCAGGGGATAATTGACCAACTTGGTCCTGAATACGAACTGTTGATTGCACGATCAAACGACAATCAAACGTTTGATCTGGAATCGCTTGAGAAAATAATAGATCATCAAACTGCAATAGTAATACTTTCGCATGTTGCATTTAAAAGTGCCTATATGTATGATATGGAAAAGGTAACCCAACTCGTGCATCAAAAAGGTGCATTAATGTTATGGGATCTAAGTCATGCTGCCGGGGCAGTAACACTTACACTGAATAAATACAATGTTGACCTTGCAGTTGGTTGTACCTACAAATACCTGAATGGTGGACCTGGCTCACCAGCATATCTTTATGTGAAAAAGGAATTACAAGACCACCTGACCCCACCAACCTGGTAAATTGAGTTTGCCTAGCTAGCATAACCGAATCGATTTGTCACATAAACTAAGCATGCATTATAGAAGAACAGTTTGTTCTCATGCCGTTGTGCTACTTTACAGCGAAGTCACCGTTTCAGTCATCACTTTATGCCTTCGACAGTCATCGTAGATTCATATTCTCAGGTCAGTGAGCCCAAAGGACATAACGCGATTGACCTCAGCATGCGGAAGCAACAAACACAATGTTAAATCTCGACGTTGAATGTCTGGAGAAGGAAACATACAACAAGAAATAAGTGAGACATCGGGTGAAGGATCAACACAAGACCT
>CAVWXM010000016.1:0-6952 GCA_963759045.1 uncultured Bacteroidia bacterium | reverse complement strand
TTGGATACATTAGAAATTCCCAAACGTTTCCGCTTGAAAATGCGAGGCAGGTAATGATTGATATGTTTACAAGATAAACTCAATATTAAAATTAGTCACCTTAATAACTAACTCTCAATAATTCAGCTTCAACAAGGTGTAAATCCCTCTCCAGATCAAGTAAGTCAAATTGGTTTTGGAAATAGAAATCTGACTCATAATAATATTGTGTTAATGAGATTTCCCCGCCATCCAGTGCTTTTAATAATAGATCATTATTGTTGGCATTTTTTAAAAGTTCTGTCATTTCATTAACCTGTGCCTTCAACATCAACCATTGATCATACAGCTGCTTTATCTTAATCTCCTTTTGTTCCCAAAATCGAAGGGCATCATTTTCGGCGAATACCACACCTGCTTTAGCCGACTTAACAGCATTGGCATTTTCCCATAAAGGAATGGTAATTCCAGCAGTGATGCCTTTAAGCTGAGTTCCCATAATCGTTTCCTGATAATAGCCTGCTTTTAGTTTTGGAAGTTTCTGATTGAATATCACATCTTTTTGTCGTTCCATTCTTATTACTTCTCCCTGGTATGCTAAATTTTGAGGACCAATCCGATACAAATTAATCAAGGTATCCATCACAAAATTCTTTGGTGTTGGAAAGGATGAATCACTAATCAAATAGTCATTTCCTCCATTTATCTGCCTGATGCTGGCATTGTTTTTAATGATGTCTATCTCTATCCTTTTCAATTCATTGGTTAAAGCGGTTACCTTCAGTTTAGCCTGGTTCAATTGTAATTGATTCGCCTCACCTTCGTCATACATACGTTGAAAAGCATTTGCAATTAATCGGGCATTCTCCAGTCTATGGTTTACCAGATGTATTTTTTGATTAAGATAAACAGCAGTCACCCAGACCTGATGGGCTTTAACAATTACATCCTGTTCGGATGCCTTTAGCCTGTAATTGGCCTGCTCTTGTTTTATTCTTGAAAGTTTTGAACGACTGGAATAGGCAGTCGGGAAATCAAAAGATTGTGTTACAGCGAAGTCGACACGATCACCCAGTTGGTCAGGACTACCCCAGAGATAGGAGTATTCAATTTCAGGGTTATCTGGTGAATTTCCGGTCCGGGCCTCTATCACTTCAGCCTCGTAATATTGTTGGGCTGAATTAAGTGTTTTATTGTTTTTCCTTGTATTTTCAATTAGGGTTTCAAGTGAGGTTTGTGAAAAACCATTAACATCACATGCAAAAATGGCAACGATGATAAGCGATGGTGTAATAAAAAACGACCACCTATTTGATTCAAACCTGCAGGTTATAACTGATTTTGTTAATTCACGAAGTGACGCATAGCCGTGACGCGAAATATTATTTATCATTTTCATGATGTTTTCTTTTATTCATGATAAAATACACTGAAGGGATAACAAACAAGTTCAACAGAGTTGAAGTTGCAAGTCCTCCCAAAATAACAATGGCCATCGGGCTTTGGATTTCATTTCCTGGCTGATCACCACTTAAAGCCAATGGAATAAGTGCAAGGGACGAGGCAAGTGCAGTCATCAAAATTGGGTTTAACCGGTCGGATGAGCCGAGAATCACTGTGTCTTTCAAATTGTATCCATTATTGATCAGGTGTTGATATCTTGACACAAGAAGAATCCCATTTCGAGTGGCAATACCAAAAAGAGTGATAAACCCGATAATAGCAGGAATACTTAGCATATTCGATGTCATCCAAACGGCAGCCACACCGCCTATTAAAGCCAATGGCAGATTGATTAAAACCAAACCAGCCAGGCTGGCACTTTTAAATTCCTGGTAAAGGATGATAAAAATCACCAGAATTGCCAGAATTGAAGTGATCAGCAGCAGTCGTGAAGCTGTTTGCGCACTCTCGAACTGTCCACCATATTTGATAAAATAATTTTCAGGCAGCTGCACATTCTGGTTTATTTGAGATTTAATGTCTTTAACCACACTTCCAACATCCCTTCCTGCAACATTGGCTGAAACAACCAGCTTTCTTCTGACATTTTCACGGTTAATTACATTGGGGCCGGAAACTGAAACCACATCAGCCACAAAACTCAGGGGTACTTTGTTTCCATCGTAAGTGTCTATTAATGAATTCCGAATGGCTTCTATACTATTCCTGGATTTTTCATTGTATCGCAGTACAAGGTCAATATTCAGGTTGTTCTCATACACTTCAGATACCTTTTTACCAGCGATAAATGATTCAATGTATTCACTAAATTTATTAATTGGAATGCCATACCGCGCAAGCATTTCTCTGCGCGGGCGTATTTGAATTTGAGGAATTTCAACCAGTTGTTCAACATTCAGATCAACAAGACCATCCACATTTTCAATGTTGTTTTTGATTTCACCTGCTACATTTCGAAGTGTCGACAAGTCATCACCAAATACTTTAATGGCAATATTTGCTCTTGTACCAGACAGCATATGATCGATGCGGTGACCAAGAGGCTGACCAATACTGATATTTATTCCAGGCACGCCAAGCAAACGTTCCCTTACCTCTTTCATAAACTCATCTTTTGAACGGTTTTCTATCTCATAGGGAACATCTATTTCTGAAGTATTGCTACCCCCATGGCTATGCTCATTCAATTCAGCACGCCCTGTGCGTCTGCTTACATATTTAACCTCAGGAATTTCCAGTAGTTGGATATCTATTTGTTCAGTAATTTCTTTTGTTTGCTCAAGGTTAATTCCCGGCATGCTCATCGTTGTAATGGTTAGGGTTCCTTCGTTGAATTCGGGAAGGAAACTTCTTCCAAAATTTGAGAAAATAAGCAGGGATAAGATCAACAGCACAACTGACACAGGAATTACTGCTTTTCTGAATTGAATGACGACAGCAAGACTTTTTGCATACCACACATTTAGCCATTGAATTAGCTTGTTACCGCCGCTTTCGTGCCTTTTTAGCTGGTTTGGTGTATTTAATAAATAACTACTCAGAACAGGCGTTACTGTAAGGGCTACAATAAGCGAAGCAAAAAGAGAAACGATAAATGTAATACCCAATGGTTTTAGCATTCGTCCTTCCATTCCTGAAAGTAAAAAAAGCGGTATAAAGGCGACAATAATGATAATGGTAGCCTGAACAACTGATGACCTGATTTCAACTGAGGCATCATATATAACCGTAAGAACTGCCTGCTGTTCTTCTATAGGCATTTTGTAATTCTGTTTCAGACGCTTTAATACATTTTCCACATCAATAATGGCATCGTCCACCAAAACGCCAATGGCAATGGCCATACCACCAAGCGACATGGTATTGATCGTCAATCCCATTAATTTCAATGCAATCACCGAAAGTAATAATGAGATAGGGATAGCGATCACAGAAATGAGTGTTGTGCGAAAATTCAACAAAAACAAGAACAATACGATTGAAACAAACAACCCTCCTTCCAGCAACACCCTAAGGACATTTTTCACAGCCGTATCGATAAAATCAGCCTGGCGGAAAATTTGTGCATTAATCTCAACACCTTCCGGTAAATAACTTTCAAGGTCAGCAAGTGCTTCATCAATATCTTCCGACAAACTCAATGTGTTCGTATTTGGTTGTTTCAGTACAGTAAGAATGACGGCAGGTTTAAGATCAAGATAAGCGTCTCCAATCAAAGTAGAATGACCAATTTTCACTTCAGCTACATCATTTATTTTTACCGGCTTACCATCAAGGATCTTAATTACCGAATTACCGATGTCATCTACATTTATTGATCGCCCGGTTGCCCTGATGATATACTCCTGTCCGTATTCATTAATCAATCCACCCGAAGCGTTCGAATTGGTTTGGTTTGCCACCGATAATAGTTCATCAAGTGATACATTGTAGTACCTCATTTTATCAGGGTCAGCCATTATCTGGTACTGTTTAGGCAAGCCACCAATAATTACAACCTGTGATACTCCGGTCACCGAAAGTAACTGCTGTTTTACCTGCCGTTCTGAAATTGATCGCAGTTCGAAAAGCGACAATGAATCAGAAGTGATTGAAATGAGCATGATCTCACCCATGATGGAAGTTTGTGGGGCAAGCACTGGAGATTCAACATTTTCAGGTAAGTTGGCACCAATGACTGAAAGTTTCTCGCTTACGATTTGTCTTGCTTTGTATATATCAGTTCCCCAGTCGAATTCAACCCAAACAATTGACATACCAAATGAAGATGTTGATCGTACCCTTCGCACATTGGTAGCTCCATTTAACGAAGATTCAATAGGAAACGTAACCAGTTTTTCCACTTCTTCCGCAGCCATACCATGTGCATCGGTTAATACGGCAACTGTTGGTGCAGTGAGATCAGGAAAGACATCCACTTCAATCTCCCTTGCCATATATAATCCTGTAAGCATAATGATAGCCGAAAGAGAAAGAATCAACAAGCGGTTTTCGAGCGAATATTTAATTATTCTGTTTAGCATAGCCGGTTATTTTTAATGTGAGTGTGAATGAACCGGTTCTGAAGAGATGGATGCAGCTTTAATCAGCATGGCACCTTTGGTTACCACCCTGTCACCTTCCGATAAACCGGATAACACTTCGGTATAAATACCATCAGAATCACCAAGTTCCAGTTGTTTTTTCAAATAACCTTCACCTGAAACCTGCAAATAGACATAAAAATTATTTTGCTCTTCAACTACTGCGCCAACTGGAACTACCAGTGTACCCAACTGAGGTTTAGTTTTTAAATGAAATTCAGCAAATGCACCTTCCAACAATGAACCATCATTAATGACTTCAAAATACACCGGCATATAATGGTTATTTTCGGCAACAGATGAGGCTTTTGCAAGCAGTTTACCATTAAGCTCTTTTATGGTATACACATGCTTAGCATAGGCTGGTCGAAAAGTAGCATCGTTAATTTCTCCAAGATTTGCAAAATGTTGTTGAGATACATCTGCCCTTAACAACATCACTTTATTGCTGGAAATTGTGGCCAAAACAGAGCCTGTTGCAGCATACTGGCCTTCCGAAACATTCAGTTCATGGATATAACCGGTAAATGGTGCATATACCTTCAAACCACCATCTGAGACTGTCTGTTCGAAATTATAATAAGCTATACTATCAGCCAGGTAACGATTTTTAGATTCTGCAAATTGACCTTCAGAAACTATTTTATCTGTTACCAGGTTTTTATGTCGTAGGTATTGATTTTTGCTTTTTTCAAATTGAAGTCTGGCCTCGTGGTATTTTACAGAAATATTATTATCCGTAAATCCTTTACCACTTATTGTAAACAGCAGGTCTCCTTTATTGACGAGGCTCCCCTGAACCAGGTTGCGGGTTGAAAAAAGCACAATGCCATTGTTTTTGGCGATCAGATTTTGCTTTTCACCCGGCATCGCCATGATTTCACCACTGGCGTTAATTACCTTTGAAAATGATATTAAGCTTACAGGCTCCACATTAAATTCAGTGTTCCATGCTTGTTCTTTTAAATAAGTAAGCTTACCGGATGTTTGCTGATTATGCGCATGTATTTCATCCGTTTTGTTGAAAACATGTATATCTTCCAAAACAAATCGATCACTGAAACCTTCTTTGTTAATTTGAAATATTATTTTCCCTTGTCCGGAAAAATCAGATGACACCTCAACAAGATATATCCCCGGTATATCAGCATGACTTTTGAACAGTTGCGTATGTTTACCCTCGATTTCAAGAGTGAGGTTTACCTCAGCGTTCGCCAATGGTGAATAATCCTGGTTTAATTGGGTGAAGTGGACAATAAATGTTGATGTCTCACCAACCACAATAGGATCAAACTCAACAAAAAGTTCCAGGTTCCCGGTATACAGTGTGTATGATTCCTGCTCATTATGATCGATTTGTTTTGCTTCTGATTCATGACCGACTTCATCATGATCGTGATCTGCTTCATGATCACAGCCAATAATAAAAACCATGGCTATCATCAAAGCGAATATTGCTTTTGACATTGTAATAGAAGTTGAAAATTGAAAATGTGTCCTTCCGGAAACCGAAAGAACGAGAATAAACTACCTAAGCTAACCCAGCTGGAGGTGCACGCATCGGTAATTCATGCTTGATACTGGTAGTATAGATATTATGAGCTGGCAATAGCCCGGATTGTTTGAAGATTGCATCAAATAGTTGCTCATCTTCATCATTATCAAGAACAGAAACAAGAAAATGATGATGTCCAGTGACTTCAATTTTAAAATCAAAAGTCCGTTTTAAATTTTTGCTGGCATCTGAAAAAACATAGTACTCAAGCGTAAGACAGTGCTTTGATTCCTCAGGTGAATTATGTTCGTGATGATGATTTACCAGCTCTTCGGCATATTGTTCATGATCACTGACGCCTTCTTCACAATGGGTTGAAGTGTAGCATGCCGTTTCTTCATGATGGTGATGCGGCAAAAACGTAGCTGTCAGCAACATGAAATAAACCATTCCTAAAAAGAAGATTGCTATTTGTTTCGATTTCTCCATTAAATGCTCAAACGAAAAAGGTTTGATTTTGTTCTATTCACCTGCAAATTTAAACTTTTCGTGCTATTTGGTTACTTTTGATCGATGTAGTGATTACGCTTTAAATTAATAACACAAATTTTCGGATGTGAAAAAGACAGATGGCAGAAAAAGAGAAAATATTCAAATTGGCGACCTGGTAGAGATTGTTCAAAAGCGTGACCAGCGCAGTGGGGATTTAACGGAGGGTTTTGTAAAACGAATTCTCACTAAAGCGGCCAAACATCCGCATGGTATTAAAGTGATGCTTGATACGGGCAAAGTAGGCAGGGTTCAAAATGTATTGCCTGAAGAAGATGAATGATAATTTGAAAACGAAAAACCCTACCCGAAAGCTGGATTTTTTTATTCCTACTTGACAAACACCCATCGATTGTTGTAATTTTATGCCAGTGGTTTTATT
>CAVWXM010000015.1:0-69356 GCA_963759045.1 uncultured Bacteroidia bacterium | reverse complement strand
CTCAATCACCTCACCTATCTACAACAGTTATTGTATTTCAGATAATATTTATGCAGATGTGGATAATGACCACATGCCTGATATCATTTTTGCAAGAATGACAGCCCAGAATGAAGGTCATCTTGAAACCATGGTGACAAAATTTTTAAACTATGAACGCACACCTCCTACCAATCCTGACTTTTACGCACACCCAATAACAGCAATGGGTTGGCAAACTGAACGGTGGTTTCAGCTTTGTTCGGAAATTGTTGCAGGATTTTTTGAGTATGAACTTGGTATGTCACCGGTTCGTGAAAACGCTATTTATAGTGGAAGCCCCGGTGGTGGGGTTTGGTCAACAGCCACAAACACCAATACCATCATCAATTATTTTGGCGAAGAAGGACTACAATATATCCCTGATGACCCAGGATTTTTGAATGATTGGGGTGGCAATGCAAGCCGCATAAACGATGATATTAACGATGGTGCTTTTGTTTTACAACACCGCGACCATGGCTTTGAATTTGGATGGGGAGAACCTGCTTATAGCAATAGCGACATTAATGGGTTAACCAATGAAGACCTTACATTCATTTTTTCAATCAATTGTCTTACTGGTAAGTTTGACCATAGCTCGGAGAGCTTTGCTGAAAAATTCCACCGACATGAATTTGGTGCATTAGGACTTATCGCTGCAACCGAAGTTTCTTATTCTTTTGTGAATGATGCCTATGTGTGGGGTATGTACGATAATATGTGGCCTGATTTTATGCCTGAATTTGGCACCCAACCTGAATCGCGTGATGTTCTTCCTGCCTTTGGAAATGCAGCAGGAAAATACTTCCTCCAACAATCAGGATGGCCTTATAACACAAACAACAAGGAAGTAACCTATCATCTATTCCATCACCATGGAGACGCGTTTTCAACGGTATATTACGCAGTACCACAATATCTTACAGTTGATTACGATGAGGTTTTTCTGAGTGGCCTTGATTTTATTAATATTTCTGTTGAAGAGGGTGCTTTAATTTGTTTTTCAATAGATGATCAAATCATTGCAACTGCAGAAGGGACGGGAAGTCAACAGGAGGTTGCATTACCAGCACAAGAGCCGGGTACTATCATTGATATAGTCATTACTAAACAAAATTATTACAGATATGAAAATCAAATAGAAGTGATCCCACCTGATGGTCCATATTGCTTGTTCGACGAATATTCCATTAACGATAGCTGTGGGAATGGCAATAACAAACCTGATTTTGATGAAGACATTCTTGTGAACATTGTTTTGAAAAATCTTGGCAATGAAGATGCTTATAACGTGAACGTTACTTTGTCAACACAAAGCAGTTATGTTGAACTAATTGATGCAGCTGAGCTGTTTGATACTATTGGTTCAGGAAGTTTTGTGAGCAGTGATCTGGCTTATAAATTCCATTTAACTGATGATGTTCCTGATCAGCAACAAATACAATTCGACTTAACAGCCGTTGATGAAAATGATTCAACCTGGACCAGTAAGTTTTTCATGGTTGTCAGGGCTCCCAAAGTTGTTGCTAAAGAACTTATAGTTGACGACTCAGAGTTTGGGAATGATGATGGCAGGCTTGATCCGGGAGAGAAAGCAACTATTAAAATTAAAACGGTTAATATAGGTCATTGCGCTGTTAATGATGTTGTATGTACTTTGGTTGCTTACAATCAGTTTATCAGTGTTGAAGAAGAGCAACAGCTTATTCCAATACTTGGATTATTTGGAGCAGCTTATCCTAAATATACTGTAACAGTTGCAGATAACGCACCAGAAGCCGTTATTGCCCAAATGAATTATTATGTTAATGCAGCAGGTTATTCCATTAATGCGATCTATTATCCTAAAATCGGATTGTTTTTGGAAGATTTTGAAACAGGTAATTTTGATAAGTACAATTGGACACTTGGTGGAAACGAACCATGGGAGATAACGATGCAATACCCCTATGAAGGCTACTACCATGCAATATCCGGAGATATTGGAGACAACCAAAGCTCAAAATTTTCAATCACATATAAAGTGATGAGCAATGATGATATAAAATTCTCGAAAAAGGTATCCAGTACGCAGGATGCCGATAAATTGAATTTTAAAATCGATGGCCAAATCAGGGGAAGCTGGTCAGGAACTACACAGGGGTGGACCCAGGAAAGCTTTCCTGTATCAGCTGGTAATCATACATTTGAGTGGGAATATAAAAAGAATGGAACTGGTACATCTGGAGCAGATTGCGCATGGATCGATTATATTGAGTTACCTACTCAATTAGTATCAACTGTTTTTGCCGGACCAGATAGTGAATCATGTACCGACAATAATTTCTATTGCTATGGATCAGCAACTAATCAGGAATCGGTATTGTGGAGCACTTCGGGTGACGGCAGTTTTTACAATGATGAAGTTTTAATGGCAGTATATACCCCGGGAGAGACCGATATTGTAAATGGCCAGGTTTACCTTACATTGGAGAATTTTGATGTTGATGGTAACACTTTAACCGATGAGATGAACCTAATATTAATTAATGTTCCAAATGCTCCTGAGATGCCTCAGGGTCCGGATTATGTAGATGTTTACAAGACACCCGAAACCAACTATTCAATTCTGCCAATCGACCTGGCCCATGAATACAATTGGGAACTGTTTCCAGAAGACGCTGGAGAAATCATGTTCAATGATACATCTGCAACCATATACTGGAATACAGAGTTCCTGGGCGAAGCTACGCTTAAAGTTAACGGAACTGGCGATTGTGGAGATGGGGAATATTCAGAGGAACTTTTAATTTTTATTGATAATACGGTTGGTTTTAACGACCTGGATGGAAAAGTTCAGCTAACTCTCGCCCCAAATCCAAACCGTGGTAATTTTAAAATTTACCTGAAAACACTTGAAGAAGAACCTGTAGATTTATTAATAGTTAATTACCTGGGTATTGAAATGTTTTCATTGAACAACATTATGGCAAATCATGGTATTGTAGAAAATATAAGCAACCTTAATCTTTCACAGGGTGTCTATGTATTGATTGTAAAGCAGGCTGGAAAACATTACAGTAAAAAGCTACTTATCAGTAAATAGCACTTACAATACGCAAATACAAAACGTTAAATATTTATAAGCCGGTTTACAAAATCTTGTAAATCGGCTTTTTAAGTATTTTTGCCAATTCTAATTACATCATATGAATAAATTTTACTACACAGTTATCATACTTGTTTTTATACTGCTTTCCATTGATGGATACAGTCAAAAAATCAATGCGCAATTTGTTGAAGGTGAGATAATGGTACAACTTAAAAACCCATCTTCAATCGATCATCTTATTTCAGAATTCGATGCATTTGGCCTTCAGGAAAAGCACGTTGTTTCAAAACGTTTCAATATTTATCTTATCCAATTTGACGCATCAAAATCATCAAACCAAGTGTTGCTGCAATCAATAAAACAAAACAGAAACGTATTGAATGTCCAGAATAATCATCTCATCAATCTTAGGGAATCGGAGGAAGTTATACCCAATGATTCACTTTTTGGTTTACAATGGGCTTTGGAAAATACCGGACAGGGTGGTGGTGTAGTTGGAGCTGATATTCATGCGACAGAGGCGTGGGATATTTCAACAGGGGGATTAACTGCTCTTGGAGATACAATTGTGATCGCAATTATTGATGGGGGATCCGATATTTACCATGAAGATTTGGATCACTGGGTTAATTACCAGGAAATCCCAGGAAATAATATTGATGACGATGCAAATGGATATGTTGACGACAGGCATGGTTGGAATGCATATAACCATAATGGAGATATTCCGTTTCACCAACATGGTGTCCATGTTGCTGGAATTACAGGAGCAAAAGGTAACAATACGATTGGTGTTGCCGGTGTAAATTGGAATGTGAAAATATTGCCGGTTGCTGGTAGTTCGTCTCAGGAAAGCACTGTTGTTGAAGCGCTTTCTTATGTTTATGTGGTTCGTGAAAGGTATGACCAAACTGATGGTCAGGAAGGGGCGTTCGTGGTTGTTGATAATTGCTCATTTGGTGTAAACGAAGGGCAACCCGAAGATTACCCGATTTGGGAGGCAATGTATGATTCGTTGGGGAGTTTAGGTATACTCAGTATTGGTGCCACAGCCAATGCAAATTGGGATATTGACGAAGTAGGAGATATACCTACTGCTTTTGAAACCCCATATGTGATTTCTGTTACCAATACAACCAACAAAGATAAAAAGAACACAGGTGCCGCTTATGGAGAAACAACTATTGACCTTGGTGCACCCGGTACAAATATCCAATCAACACTCATAAATAATAATTATGGCAATAAAACCGGTACATCAATGGCAACGCCGCAAGTAGCCGGAGCGGTGGCATTATTGATGTCCGCCGCCGACTCATTATTTATTGTTGCATATAAGAACAACCCCGGAGAATCAATCTTACAGATACGTGAACACATCTTAAATGGGGTTGATACATTGAGTGATTTGTTAGGTAAAACAGTAACAGGAGGCAGACTAAACCTGCATAACTCACTTAATTTACTGTTAAATGCACCAGCCCTGTCAATAAATAAAGATTCAATTCATATAGAATTATTGACTGATACTGAAGGTTATGAAAGCCTGATCCTTTCGAATAACGGAGAAGAAACAATAAATTATTCGATTATAGTTGAAAGTGATCCTGACTGGTTGGAATTAAGCCAGTATGAAGGTTCATTGCCATCAACTGAATGGGACGAGATAAATTTAACTTTTTCTTCAAACGGCCTTGATACAGGAACCTACCAAACAATACTTGAAATATCTGCAGAAAATATTACAACAAGATATATTCCGGTTACCCTGGTTGTCCTTGATGATGTTGGAATAAATGAACGACTTGGTAATCACCCATCAGTAAGTATATTTCCAAATCCTTTTTTATCAGAAACCAATGTACAAATTTTGGATGATCAGCATAGAACATTCAAAATGGAGATTTATAACCAATCAGGGAAACTGATGTTTAATGAGTTTATCAATTCGGGGGAAAAACCCTCTACATTAAATTGGAAGACAGATATTTCAGGGATATATTATTACAGAGTTCTCCAAAACGGAAATGCAGTTGCAACAGGTAAACTTATCCGCTTATAATCTGATGTTATTTCTTTAAGATCCAGGAAGATGGATTTTGAATCTCTTTTCCTTTCCAAACTTGAAAATGTAATTCAGTTTTTCCTTTAAGGCTGGTATGTATTTTTCCGATAGGTTGCGATGTATCTACCTCATCACCACTCTTTACAAAGACTGCATCAAGGTTTGAGTAGACAGTAAAATACGCTCCATGTTTAATAATTACGGCAATATTCGAAGAACTTATTGTTGCAATACTAACCACTATACCCTTAAAAACAGAAAGTGCCTCGCCTGATTCGGATGTTGCTATATTAATACCGTTATTTTTAACTTTTACGTTTTTTAAGGCCGGATGTTGGTGAACGCCATAATTTTCAGAAATCACACCTCGATTAACGGGCCATGGAAGTTTGTTTTGATTTGCAACAAAGGATGATGATAGCTCCATTTCTTTAGGGGTGGGCATATACTCCTCTCCTTTCTTTGGTTTTTTTGCTGCAATTTCTCTTGCGATAATCTCGGCAATTTTTTTATCCAGTTTTTTAGTTTCTTTCTCTTTCGATTTCAGATCAGCACGCAATTGTTTTTCTTTTCCGGTCAGTCGTTGGGTAAGATCATCCTTTAATACCTGCTCTCTTTCAAGTGCTGAAATCTGAACGTTTTGAGCATCTAGCAAGCTCTTTTTCTCTTCAACCTGTTGGTTAAAAAGTGCTAATTCCCTCTCCTTATTTTTTTCTTTCAAACGAATAGTATCTGCCTCGTTTCTAATATATTCACTAATTTGATCAAGATATCTTAAGCGCTGGTAGGCCTGGTTCAAATCTTTGGCAGAAAAAAGATAAATCAGTTTGTTATGGGCTTTTTGATGTTTATAGGCAAAAGAAATTACTTTGGCATATTCCTTTTTCAAATTATCCAGTTCATCATTTAATCGTTTCAAACTAATCTCGGTGTTTTCAATTTTTATATTCAGAGCAAATAGTTCCTTTTTAAGCGTGGCTATTAGTTCATTCCTTTTGGCTATTCGGTTATTTAACAGTTTTAACTCGCTAAGAGTTGCTTTTTTGTTTTTCTGCGTCGCTTTAATTAATTGATTTGTATATTCAATTTCAGCCTCAATTTTCTTTCTTTTATCCTCTAAATCTTTAGCTGATTCCTGCGCTGTTACAATACTTGAAAGTACTGTAAAAAGAACCGTAATTAAAAAATATCGAAATTGAAAATTCACAACGAATATTGGTTTTAAAACATTTTCTCGTATTTCTTAGGAACCTTAAACGGGAAACTCAGTGGATCATTTAGCTCTATTTTCAAAATATCAACATTAATTGTAATTGACTTTTGGGAAACAATATTGATAATTATTTTTGATGGAAACAGTTGGTCTTCAATTTGTATAAAATCATCGTAGGTTACATCTAACCTTTTGTTGTCATCACCCAATTCCTTTAAATCAATTCGTCTAATTCGAAAATGATCAGGATCGAGCCATACATTTTGAACTAGTACCTTGGAATCGAGCTCTCCACTTTTCATTTCCTTTTTTATTTTCCTTCTTTCCTGTATTGTAATGCGGTACAAACCTCCATCAATTGTTGACTTATACTTGTTTACATCATACTGTGTGATATCATTGCCTATAATCATCGATTGCAGTATCGAATAATCAATTGTGGTATTGAGCAAACTATCAAGTATCACGTATTCACCAATAAAATAGGTTTTATTAAGGCGATTGATAAATTTTACTGTGTCATTGGATAGAAGAATCCGGGCCGCTTCAATGCCAAGTGCCGGTGAAAAGGAAAGCCATGTGAGGCTATCGCTTTTAATCCTTAGTTGACCTCGTAATTCTGTGTTTTTCCGGCCTTCAATATATTCAATATCAAACTTTGCATTCAAATAATCGAACGAAACATGGTTTTCAAGCATTTTAGAATACAAATAACTAAACCCATATTCTTTTAATGGCTTTTTTAATACAGTCCGTGTTGACTTGCAGGAAGATATAAGTAGCAGTAATACCGGCAATAACAATAGAAATCTTCTGACCACTTTATTCATATAGTTTTCCGTCTTTGATTTTTTTATTAAGTTGGTCGGAATAATCGGTTTTTTTGATGGCTTTTTCCCAGTATTCTTGGGCTTCTTTTGTTTTTCCCAGCTTGTAATAAATGTCGCCATAATGTTCGAGCACAACACCGCTTGAATCGCCACCATTATTATATGCTTTTTTTATCCATTCAAGTGCATCTTCAAATTTACCTTGTTTATATAAAACCCAGGCATAAGTATCAAGGTTATTCTGATTGTATGGATCCTTTTCAACTGCTTTTTTAGCCATCGCCGCCGCTTTTTCAAGTTGTTCAGAACGAATTGACAAATAATAGGCATAGTTATTTAAAACCACTGTATTATTAGGGTTTATTTTTAGCGCTTTATCGTAAGCTGCATATGATGCTTCATAGTTTTTTAATTCATTATAAGTATCGCCAAGGCTCGAATAAAATTGTTCCAGTAAGGCATTATTGTTCACTACGAAATCCTTACCTGATTCAAGATAAGCTTTTGCCTTAACAAAGTCCTTAAGTTGAAAATTTCCAATTCCTGCGAAAAAATAGGGTAGAGGATAAGATGGAAAAAGGTCAATAGCATTCTCCGAATCTTTTGCCAGGGCAGCATTATCTTCAAGATACAAATCACAAAACAAAAGCTGCTCCCACATGCCGTAGTTTCCTTTATCTTCTTCAAGAATTTTTATAATTAATTCGCGCGACTTTTCATATTCCTTATTCTCATAAAGCATTGATGCATAAAAAGTCTGTGATAAAGGTTCGTCAGGATGTGTTTGCCTGAGAATTTCTGATAACTCAAGAGCCTGGTTTCGTTGCTTGTCGTTTAACTGGCCTGAATAATAGGTTATTAATAAATTTACTTTGGTTTTGATATCCAAATTTGGATTTGCAAGTCCGAGTTTTAATTCGGAAAATGAAGCACTATCGTTGCCAGCTTTTTTGTAATAATCTGCTAATGAAATATGAACATATGGATCATCAGGATTAATTTCTTCAATTTTTTGATATGCCCAAACAGCTTTTTCATTCATCTGATTTTTCGAACAGTATTCGGCGAGGAGGGCATAATATCTCGACTCATCAGGAAATAAATTAATCAATCGCTCATATTCAGCAACTGCTTCCTTCTTTTTCCCAATATTATTGTAGAGTTGTACTTTTTGCGTTGTTAGTGCTTCATTAATTCCAATTTGCTCTTCAATCTTGTCGTACATATCAATTGCTTTTTGATACGCTCCAGTAAAAAAATAAGCATACGCAAGTTCGTTTAAAAAATTAAGGTCAGTGGGATACTTTGCTATGAGATTCTCATAGACGGCAACATAATCCTTATAGTTCCCGCTAGCCTTTGAAATATTCGCATAAAGTACACTGTACCACTTGTTTTCACTATTATATTCGGTAGCTAGCTTGGCTGAGTTTAACGCTTCTTCATTCTTTCCAAGTGCCTGAAGCAGCCTTGCTTTTTCATAATGAGCTGCAGGATCTTCAGGGTTTATTTCTAATGCCTGATTAAAAAGTTCCAACGCATTTTGGAGATTTCCTTTTTCACGCTCAGAAACTGCTTTTACAAACAAGTCCGATTCTTTTATACGGTCCTTTTCTGTCAGATCTATCTTTCTACGCTCCGTAGTAACTTGTTTACTGCCAGCACACGAGCTTATTGAAATAGTAAGTACAACTGCAATAAGTATTTGTATAATATATTTCATTCTTATTTCTATACCAATTTTATTGATGCCCTGTTTATCCAAATCCGCCGGCACCTCTTTTCGTTTCATTTAGATCATTTACCAGCTATCAGTTTGCTTGTTCATATTTTGGCAATTTATGATTCAATTTATTTACAATCCTGATAATCATTTGATTCTTATATTAATATTGAAAATGATGAACGGGCAAAAATAAACATTTTTACCAGCAGTTTTTGTTGGCTATTTTATCGGTCAGGATGAATTAAGTAAAGTAGTTTTCCGAGAATATGATATTTGTTAAATTGTATTTATAACGTTCTTCTTTTCAGAAAAATATATAAACGAGACAAATATGATCAGCAAAAAGGTGTTAAAGAAAAGATTAAAGTCACTGAAATATTCCTTAAACAATATTGTAGAGAAATATAACGCGAATGCCAATACGGTATAGCGTATGATTTTTTTCAATTGATAATGAACATGATATATTCTTTTTCCCCAGAAATATGAGATGACCATCATTGAAAAATAACAAGCAAAATTTGCCCAGGCAGAACCCAAATACCCAATTTTTGGAATCAGAATAATATTCAATACAATAGTTATCAAAGCACCGACAATACTAATAACCGCACCATATGAAGTCTTGTTTGTCAATTTATACCAGACCGAAAGGTTATAGAATACACCTAAAAACATTTTAGCAGCCAATATAATCGGAACAACCTGTAGGCCAATCCAAAAAGCAGGCCCGATAAAGTATTTAAAAACGTCAATATAAAGCGTAACAAGTAAAAATATGAAGAGCGTAAAAATGACAAAATAAGTCATCACCTTGCTATAGATTTCCTTGGCATCTGTTTTTGTAGATTCTCTGAAAAAGAATGGTTCGGCAGCATACCTGAACATTTGAATAAATAGCATCATTAAAATGGCAAGTTTATAACTTGCTCCATAAATCCCAATTTGCGCTTCTGCATTAATATCTGCAGGTAATAAATAACGTAATAATATTTTATCAGAAACCTCATTGATCATACCAGCAATACCTATAACCAATATTGGAAGGCCATACATCAACAACTTTTTAAGTAATGCAATATCGATGACTATTTTGTAGTATCTCAATTCTGGAAACAGCAATAAAAGAGATGTACCTGAACTAACTAGATTGGATATGAATACAAATACGATTAAGCTAGAGCCATTAATAAAGTTTAAATATTCGCTGGGATTGTCATTTATCTGAGGAAAAACCAAAATAAAAAACAAGTTAAGTGATATATTGACGATTACGCTGAGCACTTTAATAAGTGAAAACCTTTTTGCTTTGTTTTGATAGCGTAAATAAGCGAACGGCAGTGCAGTAAAAGCATCAATTGCCACAATGATGGCAAGTAGAATGATGTATTCCTTATATGATTCATATTGAATTGCGCCAGCAATATCATTAATAAAGATGAAAACAAGAACAACGAAAACAACTGCTGTAAAAAGAATTGAAGTAGTGGCGGTATTAAAAACTCTTCTGGCATTTTTTTCCAATTCAGCATAGCGAAAAAATGCAGTTTCCATACCATATGTTAAAATAACCATCAGGATGGCAACCCATGCATATAGTTCAGTAATCCGGCCATATTCTTCCTGGGAAAAGACGTAAGTATAAAGTGGAACAAGAAAATAATTAAGCAGGCGGGGTAGGATTGTGCCTAAACCATAGATCGCGGTTTCACCCGCCAGTCTTTTTATAGGATTGGAGGTCATGCTATGAATTGGCCAAAATTAGAGAATTACTCATTAGTTGAAGGAAAATTTAAAACAAAACGTGTACCTTCTCCAGAGGTTGACTCCAGTAGAATTTCTCCTCCAATTTCTTTCATGATATTTTTAACAATAGCAAGTCCTAAGCCGGTACCTGTTGATTTAGTTGTAAAATAAGGCTTAAATATGTTGGTTTTAATATCTTCGGAAATGCCTTTTCCGTTGTCAATAAATTCAACAATATGCTGGTTTTCGATAGTACTCAGTTTTATTTCAATTACAGGGTCAGAATGTCTACCCATCGACTGAATTGAGTTTTTAATTAAGTTGTTAAATACACGAAGCAAATCCTTTTCATAGGCTTTTGTTTGAAATTCCAATCCGAGATCCTCATTAAAAATAAAAACCGTATCTGAATGGTTTTTAAACAACTGAATCGCTTTTTTTATCATACTTGATAAATCAACTTTCTCAAATTTTCGTGATTTTGTTTTTGTAAAATCAGAAAACATCTCTGCCACTTTATTGAGTGATTCAATTTGTGCTATTAACATTTCACTAATATTTTTCACTTTCTCGTCTAATCCAGGATCCTTTTCCCTGAAAGCTTTTTCAAGGTATTGAACATTAAGTTTCATTGGAGTTAACGGATTCTTTATTTCATGCGCTATCTGCTGCGCTACCTCTCGCCATGCAGATTCGCGTTCTGATTGTTTTAATAATTCAGTGCTTTCTTCAAGCTTAACTATCATCTGGTTATAAGCATTGATTAACTGGCCTATTTCATCATTGCCTTTCCATTTAATGATTTCATTATGCTTGTCAATTTGAATTTCGGCAAGGTTCTTCTGTAAAACAACCAGCGGTTTTGTGATCAGTCGTGAAAGCATTAGTACCATAATTGTCCCAATAATTCCAAGAATCACAAACAGATTGATGAAAGTAAAAATCATTTGGTAATACGATCTGGTTACTTCGGATTGCTTAGCAAAATATGGCAGATTAATGATACCTGCAGCCTGGTCTCCATTGAGCATTAATGGTGCATAAGCCGAATAATAAGTAACTGATCCGAGTTCTTCTAGGGTAATATAAAACAGTTTATTATTAATAAATATTTCTTTAAATGCTTTAGGATTAATGTTTTCAGAAAGCAATCCGCGATTAAATATTTCTGGTCGGGAGGTAGAAATAAGATCACCAGAAGGACTATAAAGGTTAATATCCGAGAAAAAGACCATCGAAAACTTTTGCAATAATATCTCCAGCTCGACAGGCTCAATTGAATATAAATCGGTTACATCGCTCAGTTTATGTTGCAATTCTACTATTACTGAATTTGTTTTTTCGGTCAGTTGCCCCGCCAACCTATTCTGATTATCAATGTTAATATAATACAGCGTTATTGAGGCAAGCAAAACGATAATGGCAGAAATGGCAGACACGAAAATGATTTGCAAGCGGTTTTGAAAACTTATACGTAATAAATTGGCAGCCTGCTTACCAAACAAAACAAGTGACACAAGTAATATAATAGTTACAAAGAGAATAAAAAGTGTAGAAAACGACACCAATTGAACCGCCAATTTCTCATTTGGCCGGCTGATAATTAAACATGAATTATCAGAAAGTTCATGCTTAATATGCCTGTAGTTATAAATATTAAATAAGATATCCATCTGATAGGGTGCCATGAATTGAAGACTTGTATAATAAGGGAAGTCGCCATATTTATAAACCAACTGATCATTTTTATACCTGGCGAAAGAATAACCAGATAAATCAATATCCATGGCTGCTTCACTGATCAACAATTCGGGATAACCTAAACCAACGGGTACGTATGTAAAGTAAAACTCAAAATAAATATTTATGGTTGAATCATGTGTTCTAATCATCTGTCTGCCAAAGTAATATGTACTTTCTGGTTTTTCTGGAATGAGGAAAAGGTTATCAGAGATCTTGATATTATCAGTATCATGAATGTAACTCTCAAAATAATCAGAACATGCTACTACATAACCTTCAGGTTGTAGTTCCAACATATCATCATTCGTACATATAGTAATCTGTATATCGTATTTTTTAGCAATTTCATTAAAATACGTTTCAATTATATACTCTTTAATTGCAGATTTATTTTCTATATATACTTTTTGTTTCGGTTTTAATTAATGCTGTGTCACTTAACATTGACTTTTCGAATTGTCTAAATGTATCCTCAAGCTTTTCATCATGTGTTTTAGATAATTCCGAAAGAGTTGCAAATTGATGATAGTCCTTTTTATTTTTCCTTGCAGAATTTATCGTAATAGTAGTAGCAGTTGATATTAATATAATGCCTATCAGGTATTTATAATATTCCTGGTTTTGATATTTATGTAGATATTGATATACTAAATACCACAAAAGCAATATACACGCAATAATTATAAATAACTTAATATTTATTTGACTAAAAAAGTATAAAAAGGTAAGTGTTGTTATTCCTGTTAAAATGAAAATCAAATTTTTAGAACCATGAAAGATTTCTTTTAGTAGTAGCTACAGAATGGAAAATTATCGAAATAGAAAAAACACAAAGCAACATTGCGATAAAAACAAAAACTATATCAAGACTATCCATTTCAAATCCGTAAAATGAGCTGAATGGTAATTGTAATATCACATTATAAATTAATATGAAAACCAAACTACTAATACACCAAACTACAGCACTGAAAATAATTTGTGAGAGAATAGTATATTTTTCATATTTTCTTTGCTTAATTAATAAATCATAAATCTGCGAAGCAATAAATAAAATCAATATTGCATTGATTAGCAAATCACCCGGAGAGTTAAACAAAGGAAGATATATTAAATTGATTCTCAAATATATATGACTCTTTTAGTAATGGACGGGATATGAAAATAATAATCAATTGTCCGAAGAATGAGAATATCAATTAAAAGGAATAAAAGAAGGAAGGTTTTACTTTTAATTATTTTAGTACTCTTTTGATAAAGCATTGTTATCCATAGCAATAAAA
The DNA here is from genome assembly GCA_963759045.1 of uncultured Bacteroidia bacterium. Lineage (GTDB taxonomy): Bacteria > Bacteroidota > Bacteroidia > Bacteroidales > F082 > JAADID01. Next base: position 55,638 of record CAVWXM010000015.1, on the reverse strand, counting down.
AGATATACCCTAAAATATACAATGCAAATAGTATATTTATTAATTTATTTCCTATGATTTCCTCATCAAGGTATTTTATACCCAATATAAATTTTTCTGTTTCTGAATAAATATTAAAGTCAGCCATAGAAGGCTGAAGTGTGAATTCTAACTTATCATAGTCGAACCAGGAAAATATTCTACCCGATGTATTAAATTTTTCTTGGGTATTAAATTTTGATTTGATTAATGAAGCTGTATAGATTCGAAATAGATTCCTATTAATATATTTTACCAAATACCATCCCGATTGGTTTTCAATTATTTTGACATTCTCTATTTGTAAATGACTGATATCCCCGCTCAGATAATTATTATTCCAATAAATCAGGGAATCATATTCATAAACAAAAATAAAGTGATCAGATTCTGAAAACCTACTGTCAATCGCATTCCAGTAATTATAAGGGTTTTTAGATAATATAGAGGCAATGTTTTCAGCATCCCATTCCAGACACTTTATCTCATCATTTAAACCTTTTTGAAAATTTGAACCTATGTTCTCACTCCTGCCTAATTCCTTAAAATAGCTTTGCAGCCCAATAAATATGGCAAGAATTAATAGCCAACCAATTAAGTAAGTGGTTGACAAGCTTAAATAACCTTGATGTGAATTTTTAACCATTTATTGCAATAACGGTGGATTAGATTACTTACTAAAGTAGCTAAATTTTACTTGCAACAAATATCATACTAGAATAGTTATTATTTTGTTTTCTTGCTTCAATATTAGATTTAAAGCCTCTCAGGAAAGCATTAAAGTAAGCAAACTTATTGCCTCTGTATTTTTCGCTTAGTAAGGAAACATAATACGCATCAAACTTTATTGGCCAGGCTTGTCTAATTCTTATTGAATGTCGTTTAAACAAATTGAAAATTGATATTTCGGAGAAATGATAAAGATGACGTGGAACGTCCAATCCGGCCCAATACTTTTGATAATAATGAAAGTCAGGAGAATTAATATTTGGAACAGCAATAATAATAACTCCATCGTTTTTTAAAAGTCTTTTTATCTCTTCAATTCGTTCGTTTAATTTAACTACGTGTTCCAGAACGTGCCACATCATGATCAGATCGAAACTTTTTTCTTCTAATTCTTCCAGTTTTTCTTCAGTATAAACGCTAAGTCCTTTCTTCTCTGAAGCATATTTTCTGGCATTATAATTTGGTTCAATCCCAATTGTTTCCCAATTGTTTTTTTTTAAATAATGTAAAAGCTCACCTGTTCCAGTTCCAATTTCTAAAACTTTTGAAGGTTTTTTGTACTTGTTAATTAGCTTATATTTTCTTCTGATGTTTATTTGTCGAACGATTCGATAAACAATATCAATCAGTGATATTTTGGTGGCATTATGTGATAAATATTTTTCTGATTCATAGAAACTTGAAAGCTTATCTTCGGAAGGAATTGGATTTGTGAAAACCAATGTGCATGCATTGCATCTCGACAACTTAAATTCTTGTTTTGTGAAAAAGTAATCTTTCGTTTTCAAATAATGATCAAAATGATGACTACCACAGGAGGGGCACGTTGTAATTGATATTAGATCTTTATTTTGTTCCACGTGAAACCCGATTATTATTTAGCAATATAAACAGCCAAAACACTAATGTCTGAGGGAGAAACGCCACTAATACGTGAAGCCTGCCCTATAGTTCTGGGTTTAATTTTTGTAAGTTTTTCCCTGGCTTCAAACGATAGAGATTTTAAGTTTTGATAGTCGAAATTTTCTTTCAAAGGTAAGTCTTCCAGTTTAGCCAATTTAATTGCCAAATCACTTTCTTTGCTGATGTACCCATTGTATTTTATGCTAATTTCCGCCTCTTCAAGCACATCTTCATCCAGCATATTCTCCTTAATAAAACTTTGTAACGAAACCTGTGTATCTAGAATATCATTAATGCCAATCTGTGGTCGTAACAATAACGAGGATATTTTTACTTTTTGCTTTAAAGGCGATGAACCTTTGTCGATCAGTGTTTTATTGATTTCCGCCGGAGCAATACTTGACTCCTTCAACATTTTGATTAGCTTGTCAACGCTTTCAATCTTATTTTGAACCAGCTTAAAACGGTTATTCGAGGCAAGCCCAATTTTATATGATATAGGCGTTAAACGTGTATCAGCATTATCTTGTCGGAGCAGAATTCTGTATTCAGCTCGTCGAGGTAAACATCCTGTATGGCTCATCAACGCCTTTTGTAATTAAATCATCTATGAGTACGCCAATGTAGGCTTCGTGACGTTTTAATATAAAAGCTTCTTTCTCGTTATTCTTCAAATGTGCGTTTATCCCTGCCATGAGTCCTTGTGCCGCAGCTTCTTCATAGCCGGTAGTACCATTTATTTGACCGGCAAAATAAAGTCCGTCTATGAACTTCGTTTCAAGTGTATGCTTCAGTTGGGTGGGGGGGAAATAATCATATTCTATGGCATAGCCCGGTCTGAAGATTTTCGCATTCTCAAATCCAGGGATCTTATGTAAGGCTTTAACTTGAATATGATCAGGGAGAGAAGATGAAAATCCATTTACATAATACTCAACTGTTTGCCAACCTTCAGGTTCTACAAAAAGTTGATGACTTTGTTTTTCAGAAAATCGTTCTATTTTATCTTCAATTGATGGACAATAGCGAGGGCCAGTTCCTTCAATTGTACCAGAAAACATAGGTGAATCATTGAATCCAAGCTTTAAAACCTCGTGTACCTGTGAGGATGTGTATGTAATCCAGCAACTTCGCTGATTTAACAGCTTACTCTTCTTTAGGAATGAAAAATTACCAGGATTTTCATCGCCTTTCTGTTCTTCCATTTTTGAGAAATCAATGGTTCTGCCATCAACCCTTACTGGAGTGCCAGTTTTCAATCTTGCAGACTCAAATCCCAATTGTAATAATTCTTCTGTTAATCCGTAACTAGGTGGATCACCAATACGCCCACCACCAAAATTCTTTTTACCGATATGTATTTTACCATTTAAAAAAGTGCCATTGGTCAATATTACTGATTTAGCAAAAATTTCGTGTCCCATCCCTGTACGAACCCCGATCACTCTTTTTTTATCGGTTAGCACCCCCACAACCATATCCTGCCAAAAATCCAAATTCTTTGTATCTTCAAGCATTCTACGCCATTCAGCCGAAAAAAGCATACGGTCGCTCTGCGCACGTGGACTCCACATTGCAGGTCCTTTTGACTTATTCAACATCCGGAATTGAATCATCGTTTTATCAGTTATTAGGCCCGAATAACCACCCAGTGCATCAATTTCTCTTACAATCTGACCTTTGGCAATACCACCCATAGCAGGATTACACGACATTTGTGCAATCATGTTCATATTCATAGTTACCAGCAAAACTTTTGATCCTAAATTCGCTGCTGCTGCCGCCGCTTCAGAACCACTATGTCCGGCACCTACTACTATAATATCATATTTTTCAAACATGCTTTTCTGTTTCACGTGAAACAATCAGATGTGCTTTTTGGGCTGCAAACTTAAGTAATAATCTTCTTTTTGGGTCATTAAGTTTTTCTCGTCTACAGTTTGATCATTGTAACCTATCAAATGTAACAACCCATGAACCATTACTCGCGATATTTCTTCGTGTTTTGTAGTAATGAAATTTTGCTTGTTTTCATTTATTCGATCGATGCTTATAAAAATATCACCGGAAATAACGGAATCATTTTCGGAATTTGGAAAGGTGATGATATCTGTTAAAGAATCGTGTTTAAGATATTTCTTATTGATTTGTATTAAATATTCGTCGTCGCAGAAAACATATTGGATTTCGCCAGCTACACACTTTCCCTCCTGAACAAGAACAATTTTTAACCACGACCTAAAAAAAGCCGGATCCTGAAATTCGAAGCCGGCTTTTATACTTTTGAAGCTAATCATTTTTATCAGCTACTTTTTTCCTTTCTTTCTCCCGATAGAATGCCTGAAGTTTTTTCTTTCGATCATCGTATACGATACTATGAAGAGCACTTATATCAAATTCAAGAGAAACCGAATTGCTCTCATCCATTAAAAAATTATCAACAAGTTTATTCAGTATAAAAATTCTTTTATTAATCTCTGAATCAACAACATTTGTCAAATCCACATCGCTGTTTAAGGCATCAATAATGATGCTGTCAACAGGTTCAAATTTTATTGTAAGTCGCTGATAATCTGTTTCATACGAGATTTTTATCGTATCTTTTTTCTGGAAATCAACGATCAAACTAAAAAACTCTGTCAATGACATTAAGATATTACCAAAATAGGCATCATTGATCATTAATTGATCGCAAAGATGATCGACGAAATGTTCAATCTGCGTTAGTGATTGATCGTCTACGTGCAACTCCAAGGCGTGTTCTTTAGCTACCATTCTTCGTTTCAATTTTATACAAATAACGTTTTAATAGATCATTAAAATATGGAGTCATTTCAATTGGAATGGGTTGTAAAAAATCTTCTTTGTTTTTCTTTTCATTCTTTGGGTCAGTCTCTGTTCCTGAGCTTTCTTTTTTACGGTTAATTCCTTCTTCAGACTTTCTTGTTTCCTTTTTTTCTCTCTCTAGTTTTGCCTTTTCTGATTTTAATAATCTAACTTCTATTTGTTTTTGCCTTTCCAGCGTTTCCTTCGTAATTTTTCGATTGACAATATCATCCTCTGCTTTCTTCATTTCGTCAACCAACTTGCTCAAATCACCATTACCTCCCTGCTGATTTTCAAGCTTATCCAGATACTCTCTCAACTGTTTTCTTATTTCGCTCTGCATTGCAGCCATTCTTGCAAGCTGCTCACTTTGTTGATTAAGTCCCTGTTCTCCCTCCAGGCCTTTGTTCTTCTTCCCCTCTGTCATTCCTTTATTAAGCCCTTGTTGTTTCTGGATGATATCTTCCAGATTTCCTGGCTTTCCTTCTCCGGGGTTCGGGCATGATTTTCCTGCATTCTCGCCCGATGCTTTCATTCCGGCCTGCATTTGGTCAAGTGATTCTGATAACATCAGCGCCAAGTTATTCATTGAGGTCATTGAATATTGCTGATCGCTAAGTGCTTGACCTACCTTTCTGTCCTGCAAATATAGCAAAGCCCTGTTAATATACAAATTAATTTTATCAGATTCTTTAACTATAAATTGTTGAACCGCCATTTGCCTTTTTGATATTGCAATTAACGAATCGTGAAGACTCAAGTACCCATCTTTTATTATTTGTAATTCGGAAAGATTATTGATATATAATGGATCGTTTTGATTTGTCATTTTAACCACATCCATGAGGCTTTCCTGACTAAAACTTAGATCTAACAAATTATCAAGTATGTTTTTAATCTTTTCAGCGTCCTCTCCCATTCTCGATTGCATCGCTGATTGCATCATCATGCTTAGTCCATCAGCCATTTTTTTCATTTTTTCACCAGCACTCTTCTGACTTTCAGAAGCTTGTTTCTGCTTTCCTTTTTCAAGTTTATCAGAAGCGCTATTTAGTTCCTGATTAATATCTTCAATTTCCTGCTGATCGGGATCAAAATTAAAAGGATCCTCCAGTTCACTATTCAATTGCTCACTTTCCTGCAAATCCTTTTCAATGTCTTTAAATTGGTCGTTTATCTCATCCTGTTTTTCTTTGGCATCCTCATTACTAAGCTCTTTGTCTTTAGTTTTTTCTGCAAGTTGCTTCTGTTCGTCAGCAAGTTTATTTAATTCGTTAATTGTTTCCTGAACCTTCTTTTCAAATTCGAGTTGTTTATAAAGCTCAAGCTTTTGCTCCAGGTCAGTTTTTAAACTTTGATTTTCGCTCTCAAGTTTTTTGAGCATCTGGTTTAATTTGTCTTTATCTAGTTTCTCAATCTCATCTTTCAATTTTTCAGCATCTTCGGCCATCAATTGCTCAATCATTTGATCAAGCTGATCCATTTTCTCTTTAAGTTGCTCACTGCTCTCCTGTTCCAGAATATCCTCAAAACTTTTAAGTTCTTCGTTTAATTTTTTAAGGTCTTTCAGCTGATTTTCAACGTTTTTTTGTTGATCTAACAATTCTGACAATTGTTTTTTATCTTGCCACGACAAATCCTTTTTATCAAATAATTCCAACTGCTTTTCTTCCAGCTTCTTATTAATATCTTCTAATTCTTCGAGTGTTTTCTTGATTTTTTCCTTGATTTTCTCTGAAGTTGAATCAAGCTTTTCTTCAATTTCTTCTTTTCCTTCAAGGCGGTATTTTTGAATAGCCGTTTTTGTACGCTTATATCCATTTACAGCATCGTTATCACGCACTTCAAAGTAGTAGTTTATACCTGTGCCAGGATCTACGTCTATTTTCTCAGATTGTAATGTATAACTAAAAAACTGCTTTGGGAGATCCTTATCCAAATTCAAATTTATGGACTTCCATTCTTCATCAAAGGAACCTTCTTCCTGATAATAAAATTTAAATGAATGAAAACCGTGATCATCATCTAAAGCACCAGTAAAGTAGACGAAACCATATTTTGCTTCATCCTGAACCTGGTTTACATCAATACCCGGATAATCATCTTTTACAACCTGAACAGCGTAGCTTAGTGAATCCTGATTTTTTACAAATTGATTTTCAGCAAAGAGCGAATACCAAAAGTTATGATTCGCTTTCACTTCATAACTAAATATATTTGTTTCATTTTCAGGTAAATCAATCTGGTAACCATCGCCTTTAAATATAATATTCGATGCATCCTTCGTAAAAATTTGCCACTCGATATTTGTACCTTCCGGAACAACTAAATCACCTGAATTTTCGATCAAATCATTCTTTCTTTTTAAGTAATTTGGATAATCAAGTATAACATTAAAACTATAAATGATGGGTTTAGGGATGACATGAAGATGGTATGATTCACTTGAGAAATCCTCCGTAACGATCTTAAAATAAATATCACTGCTAACATCTTTAAAAGTATAGTTAAATATACCATTTCCCTCTTTGACCATTCGATACATATAGTTACCATCATCTATTCTAATATTAGCAGGAATAACTTCACCTTCTACCAATAATTTAACAGTGAAATTATCTTTTTGAAGAACTTCTAAATGATCATTTATTAATCGCAACGAATAGGGCAAAGGTTTAGCATAAGCCTCGTTGTATTTAATAATACGTGCTGAAGGCTCTGTAATAAAAGCAGGAAAAACAAACAGTGAAATAATGATAACAGCAACAGGCGGGATAATATATTTTAAATACCGTGTATTCTTTTTAAGATCAATTGCTCTTTTGAAAGGGATCGGGCTTAATTTCGCTGCTTTTTGATCAATACTGGCAATTAGCAAATCAGCTCTGATAGTTTCATCGCTAGCGTTCGATAGTTGATAAAGCTGAAGTGTATTCAGTAGCTTATCATTTACATCCGGAAAATGCTGTCCTATTATCTGTGCAGCCTGATCGTTAGTGATAGATTTACCTATTTTGGCTAACCTCAAAAGAGGTATGATGATATAATAGAACAATACAATAACAGTTGCAATATTAAACAGGTAAAAAATTATGGTTCGCACAATGGTATTGTTCCATGCCAAATATTCAAAAGCAATGGCAACAAGAAACATGATAAGAATAATCGAAAAGCTTATAATCAACCCTTTTAGGATTAAATTTTTATAATACTTTCTTTTAAATCCTTTTAATTTATCTAACAGTATGTTAAAATCGTTGTACACAGTCAACTTAAAAATTAAAACCTCGTCTTATTAAAAATGCATTTCATACTTTTGGCAAATATAAACATCAATCATAGCACAAATTAATTATTATGAAACGTAAATATCTATTCGTTATTTTTTCATTACTCCTTTCTACTGCATTTGGACAATGGAGTACTATTGAAAACATTGAACAAAAATGCAGCCATATTCCAATCGGTTTTGAAGAAATGACATTTGATCACATATATGACTGGCAAAGCCCATTACTTGAGGATTACGATGTCACTTTCTACTGGTTAGACATAGAAGTAACCAATATGTCAACGTTTGTAAGTGGCAACACTACAATAAATGCAAAAGCCGTTGTTGCAATTGATACATTTGCTTTTGAGCTCGTTTCTGATATAGATATCGATAATATTCTTGTTAATGGTATCCAATACACTAATTACACTAGAAACGATGACAATGTTTTGGTACCAGTTGCGACTATTGATGCTGGTGCCTCATTCACTGCTCAGATTTTCTATAACGGTGACCCGGGATCAGTCGGTTTCCTCTCTGGTTTAACAAGAGCATATAGCGAAACCTACCAAAAGCATGTTGTTTGGTCATTGTCAGAACCATTTGGTGCAAAAACATGGTTTGCCGTAAAGCAAGACTTAGAGGATAAAGCTGATTCATGCTGGGTATTCCTTACTACAAGTTCAGACAATATGGCGGGCGCCCAAGGAATCTTAACTAACACTGTAGATGTTGGCGATGGGAAAACTCGTTACGAGTGGAAATCAAAATATCCAATTGCTTATTATCTCATTTCTTTTGCTGTATCCGAATACCAGGAATACAATATCTATGCACATCCTGAAGAGATGAACGGAGACTCAATCTTAATTCAGAATTTTATTTATGATGCCCCTAATTGTTTGGAAAACAACAAATCTGGAATTGATGCCACTGCAGAAATGATAGAAGTAATGTCTGATTTATACATACTTTATCCATTTCACGAAGAAAAGTATGGCCACTGCCTTACTCAGCTCGGTGGAGGCATGGAGCATCAAACCATGTCAACAATGGGAGGGTTCAGCTTTGGTTTGGTTGCACACGAACTTGGTCATATGTGGTTTGGTGATAATGTAACCTGTGCTACCTGGAGTGATATTTGGATTAACGAAGGCTTTGCCACTTATTCCAACTATTTAGCAGAAGAATTTATCAATGGATGGGAAGACGGTAAGGCTTTTATTGCCAATGCACAAAACAGTGCAATGTCACAACCAGGCGGAAGTACTTACATACCAGAAGATGAAATTTCTGAGCCAAATCAATGGAGGATTTTTAATGGAAGATTATCTTACAATAAAGGCGCAGCAATAGTTCACACTTTAAGGCACGAAATTCAGAATGACGACATGTTTTTTGATGTGATGAAAACTTTCCAGGAAGAATTTACTGACAGTACTGCAACCGGTGAAGATTTTAAAACTGTAGCTGAAGATGTTTCAGGAATGGACTTTGATCAATTCTTTGACCAGTGGTACTATGGACAAGGCTATCCTAACTATGATATTGAATATTATATGGAAGGAGGCCATGTAAAAATGAATGTAACTCAATCCACCTCTACAAGCGCTACTACATTGTTTGAGATGTTAATGGAATACAAACTTGAATTTTCAGATGGTACTGACACCATTGTTAAATTATTTCAGTCAGATAATGTGAATTCTTTCTCAGTTGATGTTGGTAAAAAAGAGGTTGTAGGTATTGAAGTTGACCCTGAACAATGGACCATGGAGAAAGTTGGTAGTATTTCTGTTACGGTTGAAGAAACCAAATCGCCATTGTATTTCACTATCGGGCCAAATCCTGTTAGCGACCAACTTAATATTTACTTTTTAAATGATGCCAATACAGCAAGAGAAGTCACAATAACAGATTTGTCTGGAAAAATATTATCGAACTTTGCTACTCAGGAAAATTACATTCGCTACGATGCGTCCGCACTTAATCATGGAGCATACCTTGTTCAAATAACCGACGGTCAGAATAAAAGGGTAAAACGATTTGTGAAATAGATATAAGGTTTTAAACTTTTCAGGCTTGTTACTTTAATGTGGCAAGCCTTTTTTAATTTTGTAACTGAAAATGAAAAACAGGCTTGGTAACAATAAATATTTTGACCCTAAAATGGGGTTTGGTGGTGGTTTGTTTCTGGCAATAATTGTATTCTTCATTAATTATGATCATGGCGTATCCGAAGCTTTAATTGCTGCACTTAAGCAGGGTTTGTATACCTTTTTAGCCGGTGGAACTATGATGCGCATTTCAGAAAATCTATCAATCCGTTTTAAGCCCGCATTTACATCTATCCTGGCAGCGGTAGTAATTCCAACAGTCCTTGCAGTCTCATTTACCTTTATCATCCATTCAGCAAAAGGAACACCCGAACCACTTAACTCAACAATTCCAACAATGATCTTTGCTCCTCTTGGTTTTCTTTGGTGGGCAATAAGAAAACGCAAACAATTAAATTCATTGGGAGATTAGTATCTTTGCCGCGCTTAATTCAAATTTTATGGGAAATCCGAATATTAGGGTAAGGTTTGCGCCCAGCCCGACAGGACCATTGCACATTGGTGGTGTTAGAACTGCATTGTACAATTACCTTTTTGCAAAACAAAAAGGGGGAAAAATGATCCTTCGAATCGAAGACACTGACCAAAACCGCTTTGTTTTTGGAGCAGAAGAATACATTATTGAAGCTTTTAACTGGTGTGGAATAAAATTTGACGAAGGTATTGTTGAGGGTGGTCCTTTCGGTCCCTATCGCCAATCTGAAAGAAAAGACATTTATAAGCAATTTGCATTGGATCTTGTTAAATCGGGTAATGCATACTATGCGTTTGATACACCTGAAGAATTAGACAGCTTAAGGAAAGATTATGAAAGCAGTAAAACGACTTTTGTTTACAATGCGTTTGTGCGCGACACATTAAACAATTCATTATCAATAAATAAAGATAAGGTCAATTCTATAGTAGATTCAGGAATTCCGTATGTTATCCGGTTTAAAATGCCTGACAATAAGCTTGTTGTAATGAATGACCTTATTCGTGGCGAAATCAAAGTAAACACAAGCGTGCTTGATGATAAAATCCTTTATAAGTCAGATGGCATGCCAACCTATCATCTTGCCAATATAGTTGATGACCATTTAATGGAAATTAGCCATGTAATCCGTGGTGAAGAATGGTTGCCATCATTGCCATTGCACATTTTACTTTATAAAGCTTTTGGTTGGGACACTCCTGATTTTGCACACTTGCCTTTACTTTTAAAACCAGAAGGAAATGGAAAGCTCAGCAAGCGTGATGGCGACAGGCTCGGGTTCCCGGTTTTCCCTTTAAAATGGCAAGATCCAAAAACGGGAGAGATTTCGAGCGGATACAGAGAGGACGGGTTTTTCCCAGATGCTTTTATAAACATACTAGCTCTGTTAGGATGGAATCCAGGAAATGATCAGGAGATTTTTAATATGCCTGAATTAATTGAGCGTTTTTCAATTGAACGTGTTGGTAAATCAGGGGCAAAGTTTGATCCTGATAAAGCCAAATGGTTTAATCATCAGTACCTTATTAACGAAGATAATCAGCTACTTGCGACTCAATTTATGCCTGTTTTAGAACAAAAAAATATCACAAGTTTCAATATAGGGTATGTTGAACAGGTAGTTAGCTTAGTAAAAGAACGGGCAAATTTTGTTTCTGAATTTTGGGATCAGGGAGATTTCTTTTTTGTTGCTCCAAAAGCGTATGATCCAAAAGCTGTTAAAAAACGCTGGAAGGATTCATCATATGATTTAATGATGCAATTGAAAGATGTACTTACAGGAATTAAAGATTTTACCGCTCAAAACACAGAGACCATTGTTAAAGCGTGGATTGAAGAAAACGAGTATGGAATGGGTGCCATCATGAATGCTTTTCGATTATTAATTGTTGGTGCTTTAAAAGGACCTCATTTGTTTGATATTATTTCCTTGTTAGGGAAGGAAGAAACGATTAAAAAGAATTGAAACGGGCGTAATTGAATTGGGTAATAATTAATTCAAAAATCCATAACGATTAACCATATATGCAGGGGTTAGGGATGGATTTGATTAGGTAAAAATATATGTCAGTCATATCAATCGAAGGAATGGAATTTTTTGCCTACCATGGATGCTTTAAAGAGGAAGCAATCATTGGCACTAAATTCAGTATCGATTTGTTCCTTGAAACAGATACTTCAACGGCTGAAACTACCGATGAATTAACTGATACAATTAATTACCAATCCGTTTATAAATTGGTTAAAAATGAGATGACAACCAGGTCAAAATTGCTTGAACATGTTGGTAGAAGGATTCTGAACTGTATTAAACAAAACTTTCCTGAAGTAGCGCATGCAAAAATTAAAATAAGGAAACTTAATCCTCCATTGGGTGGCAAAATGGATTTTGTTAGTCTTGAACTTGAATATTGATGAAATATCAACTGGTAGAAAAGGAAACCTGTCCAAGATGCGGAGTGCAATTTGATTGCAGTAAGTCTGGCAAATGCTGGTGTTTCGAGGTTGATCTTCCTGTCAGTGTATTAGATAAAATCAATTCTAATTATGATTCCTGTCTCTGTCCTGGATGCCTTAAAGAACTTTCTTCACAAAATAGCGACGCAATTTAATGGTTGACTTTCCTTTTCGATTATAGTATCTTTAATAACTGATTTTAAGATATTTATTGTCATTAACACCAAAAAACATCCGAAATGGAAAAAGAAAAACCTCAAAAAATTAAACTTGTTTATGGCTATGCTGTATGTATTGTTGCGGTAATCACATTTTTAATTTGTTTAACCTCAATGGTCTCTTCATTGATCGACCTTACTGATCCATTAAATGCTTACAGGACTTATGGGAAGGATGCACCAAGCCTTGCATCGTTTAACAATTATAAAGTAGACATTATAAAGGCTACTGATCCGGCACATGGTTTAGTGCTTGATGATGATACTTTACAGTCGATGTATGAGGACGCTAAACAGGACGCAATATCCAAAGTTAAACATAATGCCTATCGTTCGGTTATTGTAAATGGGTTGATCATAATTATCACCATACTCTTATTTATTTTTCATTGGTTTTGGATGAAAAGAATCTCTGAAAAAACGACTTAGATTATTCTGATAATTTGTTAATTTTGCGCTCCGCTTTTAAGCTATGGTACCGTGGCCGAGTGGCTAGGCAGTGGTCTGCAAAACCTCGTACAGCGGTTCGAATCCGCTCGGTACCTCTGTTTCAACCCAGTGTTTACATACATTGGGTTGTTTTATTTCTCAGATTATTCACAACTAATTAGTTCCCTGCAAAATAAGGGTAAACCGAAAGTTTTTTAGCAATTTGAATATTTGAAGCCCTTATGTATTTCATAAAGTCATACACTGTTTGATGGCCCGAAATAGCCATGATTTCGTTGATCGGGATATTTGCTAAATACATATTCGTACAACCAGACCTCCTTGCAGTATGTGTTTTTATTAATTTGTATCGAGGAATTTTTATTTTAACTCGTCGGCTGTTTACTATCAAATAGGATTTTGTCAAATCTTCAAGTCCTGCCATTTTTGCAATTTCCTGAATTTTTGTGTTCATCAGCTGCTCGTAGGTATAAGGAAGGTTGAAGTCATATTTTTTGAGTAAACTAGCTGCTTCTTCCCGTAGTGGTATAATCGTACGTTTTCCCGTTTTTGATTGAAATATTTCAACAGCTATTCTTTTGTTATCAAGCTGAATAATTTGTTTTTTATTAATTGTCTTATAATCACTATATCGCTGAGCAATATAGCATCCTATTAAAAAAACATCCCTGACAATCTCAAGTTTTGGCTTTTTTGATAAGTCGAGATCCAATAAACTCTCAAGTTCATTTTCTTTCAAAAAGATCTGATCCACTTCCTGCTGACTTACCCTAAAACGCCTGTGATCTATTTCAAAGTTATTATGTAAACCCTCCTCCCTGGCTGAACGCATGAACATTCGTAGGTGTTTTACATGTCTTGATATTGTATTTAGACTATAGTTCTTCTCCTTAAAATACTGAATAAAGTTTGTCAAAAACTGTCTGTTGATTTGTTCAAAATTTAATTTTCGGGATATGCCCTTTTGGTAGTTGCTAAACTGAACCTGGAAACCAATGAGGTTTTTTATTGATGTAATTCTGTACTTTTTCTTTTTGGAAGTAAGCCGATCACCATTTCTAGCGTCTTTTATATATATTGATATAAAGTCGTTTAATGACAGAACTGGTTTTTTTAGTTCATTGTTTACAAAAGCATCAAAACGCTCTCTTAATTGTGCAGGAGTTGGTCTTAAACCACAAGTTTCAAATTCCCCAAAAACTTTAAAAATACTATCCTGAAGATAGTCAAGTCGTGTATTAAAATGATCAACTGACTCAAACGAACTTTTTTTTGCTCTATAGTAGGGTCTGTCTTCCCAAAAACACGGTTTAATGCTTAAACCAGTACTGTATTTTAACGGGACATATTTTTTTTTATTCTCATTAATTGGAAAATTCTCAAAGTAGCCAAAACTAAAAAACATGTAGACATAGGTATCTTTTTGATGTTCAACATCTATATCATGCTGCGGTTCATGTAACTTGAATATGATTTTTGGATTCATGAAAATTATGCTGTACTGACTATTAATACGTGGTATATCCTAAATAGTTTCCATTTTTGTAAGAATATTTGGTATTTTTTTTGTAAAAATATTTCTATTTGTTAGTAATTTGTTAATAACTTTTTTATCTTTGTTTCAATTAGTTATAATTTAGCACTTTATAATTTTTATTTATTACAACAATGAATAAGATGAATTTCATTTGGTACCTCAAACATTTTGGATCAACATAAGTTGATCCATTGCATACTTTAATTTAAAGTATATCACCTTTTGGACTAACTCTCGGCACTCACTCAAACACGTATTCAATCCAGAATACGCACCTTATTTCTCTAATGTTTTCTCCAGTTCAAGGCAATGTAAGGTGCTTTCGAAAATCATGTTAGACATGTTGCAAAATAAGCATGTTCTTAATATTCAAACATTTAATCACTTTAATTGTAGAAAAAACTACACTTTAGCGTAGGGCTAAAACACCTATTTTCCTACCTTGATTTGTGGGTTTTTCGCGAATACATTTATTAAAAAATTTGCATTATGAAAAATCTAGTAGTAACCTTAATCGTCGCCATAGTAGTAATGGCATCATTTTCACAAGTTAACGCACAATCAATTTATCCATTAGGAACCCGAATTAGTACAATTGATGTTGGTGATATAATTGACATTGGAGAAATTGGAAATGACATTAATGAAGAGCGTAAAATTTATGTCAGGGTAGAAGATAATAATAACACTGATGGCAAGGGCAAAATACATTTTAAATTGATGACCGAGGATGGAAAAAATGTCAGGTCATATAATGTAAAAGCTGGTAAGGATTTATTCGTTGAACTTTCTGATGATGATGAAATGTATTACATCAACATTATAAAAGTTGATGGGAATGTATCTATTGGTACAGAAGCCTACTAGTTTTAATAAAATAAAAAATAATATTGGGTTAAAATAAAGTGTCTTTATTAAAGACCAGTCTTGAGCGATCAAAATTTCTCAAACTGGTCTTTTTTTTTAATAATTCGGAAATTCGTGAAAGCTGACCTGCGAAAATGAAATTTTATCCAATAAAAGCATGCCGATATTGTCATAATAACGTATAAGTATTACTTTTGAATCGCAATGAGAAAACCAATAAAATGGCCTATTGAATAGTTTTATGAAGTTAAGAACAATCGCTTTCACATTTTTTATTTTTTACAGCCTGGTTTATTGTTCAGGCCAGACAGAAGTTGAGAAAATTAACTCTCAACTTAATAGGGCAAGTGAGATATTAGACGGCAAATCTGACTCAGCACTTATTTATGCAAGTATGGCATATAAGCTTGCTGATAGTTTAGGATTAAATAATGAGAAAGTTGAATCACTTTTCCTGAAAACAAGGGCTTATCTGATTATTGGTTCAGGTGTGGATGCATACGAAAATATAGTATCTGCAAAAGAAATTATTGAGTTAAACAGATTAGTGGACAAGCAACCCAAGGTTCTTATGTATACTGGGCTTGTTTATCAAAATATCGGCCTAACATCAGAAGCTTTAAAACATTTTATCTCAGCAGAGGATCTTTATAATAATATGAAGGCTGATGAGCAGACAAGTGCAACATCAGAATTATATTATTATCTCGGATTAACCTATTTTGAAATGGGCGAAACCAAGCTGAGTAAAGAGTATCTAAACCAGAGCATACAGTTGGCTTATGACAATGATAAACCAGATGAGGCCTTAAAATCATATATGATCTTAGCAGATAGCCAGACCAACATTGATTCAATTTTTCATTATTACGATATCGCAGATAAAATTATTACTGACTTTGATGCCTCAGGATATAAAAGTGTTGTACTCCTTAACAATCTTGCCCTGCTTAATAAAGGTTTAGGCAATTATACTATAAGTAAAGTAGATTACCAAAGAGCGATGTCTATATCGTCAATGAATGGGTTTAGGTCCTTTTTGTCAGAAGTATATAACAATTACGCTTATTTAATGATGGCTGAAAATAAGTTTGATAGTGCAAAATACTATCTGGATGAAGCTGTTGCGATTGCAAAAACATTAAATAATTTGGGTCTGGAAGCGTCCATTTACGATTCATACAGCGATTATTATAAAGCGATTATCGATTACCAGAAAGCTTACGAAAGCTATATATTATCTGCAAAGAAAAAAGAAGAGTTTGAAGAGAAGAAACAGCTTCAGGTATCTCTTTTTCTGTCTACTGTTTATGAAACTGAAAAAAAGGAGAAAGAAATATTACAACAAGAAAATCAAATAAGCCAGTTTCGTTCTATCTTGTTTGGCACCATTGCTTTAATAACTGTTCTTCTGGCATTTTTAATTTATTACCGGCAAAAAACACTACTGGGTAGAGCCAGAGTTGAAACAATAGAAAAAGAAAAATCATTGGAAATAGCCGACGCACTTATTGAAGGACAGGATGTTGAACGTAAAAGGCTTGCAATGGATCTGCATGATGGACTTGGAGCACGCTTAGGATCGCTCAGGTTTATGATTGATGCATTTGTAAAGGGCAATCCTAATTTTGATGAAATATCAAATTCAGTTATTGGTATTAGTAAGCATGTTCGTGATCTTTCGCACAGGATGATGCCTACACAGCTTGAGGAGCTTGGTTTAGTTGCATCACTTCAAAATTTGGTGGGCTCAATGGACCAAACATCCGGTTTAAAAGTTGAAATGGAGGCCCAGATTGAAGAGAGGCTTAGCCCTAAACATGAGACCAATCTCTATTACTTAACTTACGAATTAATTAATAATGCCATCAAACATTCGGGAGGAAATTCTATCTTTATCCAACTTTTTGGCCATGCTGATAGTGTAACCTTGTCAGTTGAAGACAATGGGAATGGTTTCGACACAACTATGAGTAAAGATGGTTTGGGATTAAAGAATATTAAACAAAGAGTAGAATATCTTAAAGGTGAGCTAATTGTTGATTCAAGAATTGGTGAGGGAACGATATTTATGATTGAAGTACCGATTTTTTAGTTATGATTTACGTCTATTCTATTGATGACCACCCATTATTCATTAACGGGGTAAAATCAGCCTTTAATGAAGAGGTTGATAAAGTTGAGTTTGTTGGTTCGGCAAATTCAGGTTATGTTGCGCTGGAAGAATTAAAGGATTCACTCGCTCATATTGTTCTGCTCGATATGGTGATGCCCGAAATGAATGGGGTTGAGGCTTGTAAAAGAATAAAAAAACAGTGCCCTGAACTAAAGATAATAATACTCACCGGAGAAACCGATTCGGTATTGTTATTTGATGCCTGGATGGCAGGGGCGGATGCGATTCTATCCAAATATTGTGGTAAGCCTGAGCTTCACCAAACAATGACAAGAGTTTTAAGAGGAGAACGAATAATAGGACAAAACGTTCCGTTTTTCTTTGATCAAATTGAAGGTGCAAAAGACGAAAACAAACCTGAACTTACACAACGTGAAGAAGAAGTGCTTAAATTGCTAGCAACAGGTTTAACCCGAACCGAAGTGGCTGACCAATTGCATTTATCAAGTGCAGCTGTTAATTTCCATTGCAAAAATCTGTTTAAAAAATTCAATAAAAACAGAATTCATTCCTTGCTTGCTGAAGCACGAAAATTAAAGATCATTTCCTAATATTTTTGCTAGGTTTAATCATTGCCTATTATCTGTTTTGGTAGGTACAAATCTATCATTTGCCTACCTTGATGCGAATAGATTCATTCAATATTTTTGTAGAAACTAAATGTATAAATCACTTTATCGGATTCGTATAAATGTTGAATAAAACCGAATCTAAAAATTAAATGTTATGGTTAACATATTTGTAATTGACGACCACCCTGTATTGATTGAAGGAGTCAAATCTGTATTTGAAAATTCTGACGACAAAATCAAAGTAGTAGGACATGCTTATTCAGCTAAAGAAGCATTGAGTAAACTTAAGAGGTCTTCTGCGAAAGTAGTCCTCCTTGATCTCAGAATGCCTGAATTTAATGGGATTGAACTTTGTGGGATTCTTAAAAAACAATTTCCAGACAGGAAAATTATCGCTTTTACAGGCGAAACTGATACTGCAATGCTATTTAACGTATGGATGAATAAGGTTGACGCAATCCTGATGAAGGGATGCAGTAAGCAGGAATTGGTAAGTACGATACATGCTGTTCTGGCTGGTGAACGAAAAGTAGGATCAGATGTACCGAACTTCTTCATTCAAATAGAATCAGCTAAAAATGAAAACAAACCAAGACTTACACGCAGAGAATTACAGGTTTTAAATGCACTGGCCAAGGGTCATAAAAGGGTTGAAGTTGGAGAAATGCTTGACATTTCAAAAGTTGCTGTTGATTTCCACTGTAAAAATCTGTTTAAAAAATTTAATAAAACGAGGCTCCTTGAAGTAATCACAGAGGCTAAAAATGCCAACATTATCTATTAACAGATTGATTTTATTATTAATTATTAACATTTTGTAACCTTTTTGTAGCTGTTCGCTGGGGCAGATTATTTTTACTTCAACAAGTACAAAACCTTTAATCTTCTGTATTTCTGATAATTATCTTTTCTTAGTATCCGAAAACCTACGTTAAAACGTAGGTTAAAACCTATTAACCGCCTTTCTTGACGTATTGATTAGAAATGTCTCTATTTACAACCTGAATCACTATAAGTTCAAATTTTATAAAATAAATATGGGCTTAGGTAAGGCAAAAAGGAATGATTACAAATAATTGGTATAAAATGATTACGCTGCCAATTGTTAAGCCAAACCGAAATATGATGCTTGGTAATGTTGCAAAATATGAAGAAGAATGGAAGTAGGAACCAAGTTAACAAGCAAAGGACAACGCGATATTCAACTTGTTCAGCGCGCATTAAAAGAAAGTGATCAACAGGCATATGCCGAACTATTAAAAAACTACCGTGACTCTTTATACTATATAATGCTAAAAATGACAGGCAACCCTATTGATGCAGATGATCTTACTATTGAAGCTTTTGGTAAAGCATTTCAAAAATTGAAAAATTACACACCAAATTAT
Organism: uncultured Bacteroidia bacterium; assembly: GCA_963759045.1. Lineage (GTDB taxonomy): Bacteria > Bacteroidota > Bacteroidia > Bacteroidales > F082 > JAADID01. The sequence goes on along the minus strand of CAVWXM010000015.1, from coordinate 36,132 downwards.
GCTTTTAGTACGTGGCTCTTCAAAATAGCCACAAACAATTGCATTGATTATATGCGTAAAAAAGCGAAAGTTGATTCTGCCCTCAATATTAATAAAGAAGAAAGTGATTTTAATGGGACAAAGCAAGTGCCCACTTCAAATCCAAATCCTGAAGAACAGTTTATCAACGATCAGAAAATTGATTTGATGAGGGAAGTGGTTCAACGTTTAAGGCCACATTATCGCAGGCTGATTGAGCTTAGATACTTTAAGGAATTTTCATACGCAGAAATTGTTGATGAAATTAATTTGCCACTTGGTACCATTAAGGCACAAATATATAGAGCCAGAGAATTAATGTTTCAAATGTTAAAGGATAAAAAGGAAGTTATTTAGTTTACAAATAGATTTTCACGATGAAAAAGGCTGCAAATTTGCAGCCTTTTTTGGTAATTGTATCATTTTTATTGTGTGTTAACAGTCTGACATGAATCTCAAACAATATCTCGATCAAAAAACTATATTCTACAACAAACCCTCCTTTATTCATTCTGATCCCATTTCCATTCCCCATCAATTTACACGAAAAGAAGACATAGAGATATCTGCGTTTTTTACCGCAATTATCTCATGGGGAAGAAGGGAACAAATTATCAAGAGTGCCTTTACATTAATGAATTTAATGGACAATTCACCATATAATTTTATTTGCAGTGCCGGTAAGAGCGAGATAGAAAAACTTGAATCCTTTTATTACCGTACCTTTAATGGAGACGATTTATTGTTTCTGATTTATGCATTACACGAGGTGTATATAAACCATGGCGGGCTTGAAAATATTGCTAACAATGGTTTCGATCAAACAGGTTCTATAAAGAGTGTGATTATTTCTATCAGAGACGCCTTGCTTAAAACTCCTCATTTAAAAAGGTCTCAAAAACATTTAGCCAATCCCGAAAGTGGTTCTGCAGCAAAACGAATCAATATGTTTCTCAGGTGGATGATTCGCCAGGATAATGAAGGTGTTGACTTTGGATTATGGAAAACAATTCCACAAAGTGCATTAATGTGTCCTATCGATGTGCATTCAGGAAACGTAGCCAGGAAGCTTGGACTTTTAAACAGAAAACAAAATGACTGGAAAGCGGTTGAAGAATTAACTGAAAATTTAAAAGTATTTGACAAGGAAGATCCCGTGAAATATGATTTTGCCTTATTCGGGATTGGTGTTTTTGAGGGTTTATAATGGTATCTTTTTAAAATCTAATCATTCGCTTCAGGTAATTTATAAAATATTTTATTCACTATCTTCCACCCACTTTCAAATTTGTATACGGAGATATAATCAATATATGTTTTCTTGTCACCCACAAAAAATTCAAGTTTCACAACAGCCGCAGTTCCCGTAACATCTACTGAAAGAAAGTTTACAGTTACCAAATCGTCACCTGATTTAGGTTTTTTACCACTTTTAACATCATTTATAGCATTCTCTTTCCAGGTATAAATTGGTAGTTTCCATATCTGATCACCTTTTCCGATTCCTAATAAATTGAAGCCAGGATGAAAACCAGCATCAATTTTGGTAACATCACCCTCATTTTGAAGACCTTCAACATAGGAGGTTTGAATGACTTTTTTTATTGCCTCTTTTTCATCTTCTATATTCTGTGTTTGACTAATAAGCGGTAAATACCACATTATGTTAAAAACAATTAATAAGGCAAAACTGATTCTACTAAGATTGAATTTCATGGTTTTAATTGTTTTATGTTATGTAAATAATAGGTTAAGGAATATTTACCACCTCCTAAATGCAGAAGTAAACCATAACCCAAAATATATAGTAAAATATTCCAATGTTGGGTGATGGGATCGTTTGAGTGAACAACAAGAAGTGCAACTAACATGGTGAATATAAGGGGCATGCTCGCAAGCCTTGATTTGTAACCCACCAGAATGAAAAGAGAACAAAACACTTCAGCAAAAATGGCCAGGACAAGCGATAATTCCGGTCCCAGTCCTATAGGATCCGCAAAAGAAAAATTGCCATTCAAAAGGTTAACAAGTTTGGGAACACCATGTGTTAACATCAGTACGGCAATCACAATCCTTAAAATAAGAATTAAAACATTTAAAACAGGTCCGTAATCATCTGTACAACAAGGGTCTTTCTTCAACTTTTACAATTTTAAAATGAGACTCGTAAAGATATTAAAATAATAGAGTAGCTATTCTGGTTCAATAAAAAATCCGGCTATAAGCTAATAACCGGATTTAACAATTTTCTCAAAGTATTTTTAGATGCTAGAACAGCTCTAAATCATAATTTAAATTAAGCATGACTTTTTGACCAGCATAATTTTTGAATTTATCTGTTTCGATGTCTTCAATAGTTTTTGAGGCATACTCTTTCAAATCCTCATTTAAACTGTTCGCTGCTGTTACATCAAAGCTACCTTCTTCGGTAATTTGCACTTCTAATACAACTGTACCTTCAAATTTATCTTCGATAGCAAATTCAGGATAATAAACCTCGTCGGTAATTAATTTTGCAACTGAAGAGGAAATTTCCTTTGGAGCCATCGCTGGCTCATTTGCCACTAAACTACCTACTGTAAAAATCGAAGCGATTAACGCTATAACCAAGTTTTTTGTTTTCATGATATTTTGTGTTTTAATTTAGAGTACAACAAAGCGACAGACTTTTTGTTCATTTTTTCTTTATATTTCTTAAACATTAAATACAATATAATACATAAAGCCTGACCATAATTTGGCCAGGCTTTACTCATTATTAGAAAATATTTCGTTTAATATAGCTTCAAATCGTAAGTAACTTTTACTAAAACTGTCTGGCCAGCATATTGTGTATACTGATCATTTTCCATATTTTCCACTGTTTCAATAACATGTTCTTTAAGGTCAGCATCAACACTATTGGCTGCAACAATATTGAACGATCCGTCATCTTCGATAAGAAGTTCTATTACTACATCGCCTTCAAATTTCTCTTCAATGGCGAATTCAGGATATTCTAACTCATCTTCAATAAGTGTTGCCACAGATGAAGCTACAGATTTTGATGCTGGAACCGGTACCAATTCACTTGCAAATGCTGTTGATGAAATAAATAATCCTAATAAAAGGGCTAAGGTTGCGATTCTTGTTTTCATGATATAAAGTATTTAGTTAAAATTAATGATTGCTGAGTAGGATATTACCACAGCCGTGCCACAAATTGTAACTATTTCATTTACTGATAACTTACCGGTGTTGCCGAAAACCAGCTTAAAATAAAATTGTTCGGCATCAAACATATATTGTTCGTTATCGAACGCTGTATAGCGCTGATATACAATATGTTAAATATTTTTAACAATTGTACAATTTATGGTGGTTGATCGAATAGAAATACGGTTTTACAGACTATATAATAGCGTTGTTAGAAAACAGAGTTGGCTTTTAATTCTTTCTCACTTTTTCTTTGATTCGTTGAATATGCCCCCGGCCCAGTGCTTTTACTTCGCACCCTAACCGAATATATTGTTCGATTACCTCATCTGAAAGAATGCCAAAACAGTCAATTACTCCAATAGGTCTACCAGCCCAATTCACAATTTCATCAGGATCCAGGTTTAAATATTGTTCGTGAGGAACCGCCAGTACAATAACATCCATATTTTTTAATGCGGCCTGTAAATCCTTTTGCACCCTGAGCAATTCAAGACTTTCCTGGTTCTTGAAAAATCGGGCCCACGAATGTCCTGGTGCAGGGTAAGTATCCTGGCTTTCAAATTCATACCAATGGTCAACATAGGGATCGTGAACACTCATTTTAGCACCCATTTCAGTTAATTTCCTGATGACCAGTTCACTTCCGCTATATCGAGTATCACCAACATCCTGTCGGTAGCTGGCGCCACATAACAGGACATGTGAGTCGCTGACTGAATTTCCCATAACTTTTATTGCTTCTTCGGTAAGTTCAGCCACATGTAACGCACGAGTGTCGTTTATATCTATAGCAGTTGGTGTGACTTTGAATATCTCATCTCCATCATCAAAACCTAAAATATTCTGGTAAGCCCAATAACCCAGTCCACCATCTTTGGGTAAACAATATCCTCCAATTCCAGGTCCGGGGAAAATCATATTGCTATGTGTTGGTCGCATTTTTATGGCATTCACAACCTTGATCAGGTCAACTCCATTGCGCTCAGCAAACAAACTCCATTCATTTAAGTATGCTAAAGTGGCAGCCCGGTATGAGTTTTCAACGATTTTTGTTGTTTCTGATTCAATAGGCCGGTCCATCACCGTTAGGGGAAAATCTTTGGTGTTTAGTACCTCGTGTAAGAACTTTTCAACCCTTTCCCTTGCTTCTTCATTACATCCGGCACAAACCCGCCAGAAATCGCGAATACTTGAGACATATTCCCTTCCGGGCATTACCCGTTCGAAACTATGAGCCAAAATAGGTTCAGTTTCAATTCCTCGTTCCTTAAATTCCCTTTTAAGAATTGGCCAGGCAACAAACTCTGTTGTTCCGGGAGCAACAGTTGTTTCAATCAAAGCCATACATGTTGGTGTCATTTTTTCACCTATCGTTTTCATCGTTGCTTTCAGGGCTTCCATATCAGCTGTTCCCGTCTTCATATTACCAAGCTCTTTCTTGGCAAAATCGCATTGCACATCAATAACCACGCAGTCTGCCAATTTAATACAATCGCTATTATATGTAGCAACCAGTGTTTTTTCTTCCAGTACTGTTCGCGTAATTAATTCTTCTACTTCAGGATCTTCAGCTTTTACAGGGGATTCTCCCCTGTTGAGCATCGGAATCTTCCAGTAACTCCTAACGCTCGGACGCTGGCAACCAATCACGAATTTTGTATAGTTTCCTTTTTCATCTTTCGTGTCGGCAACAATGGCAGCCATTACAGCACCAACAAAACCAACACCCATAACCACGACTATTTCTTTGCCTTCTTTCCTTGCACTATCCGTTAATAATTTTATTCGTTCATATTCAGTCTTGTATTCGCCTACTTTCAGGAATTACAAAACTTTCTCCAGCTGGGTTAACTGAAAACATACTTTTGGTTTGATCTGTCATTGATTTGAATTTTAGGAGGAATTAAGTCCTAAATTTAAGACAGTTTTTAATAGGTTCGGGAAATTGCAGATTTTTTAGAAAACGTCTAAATTAAAATCGCTTAACAATAATCTACAATTGAACCTGTTATTTTTTATTCATAGGTAAGTCAATACCATAACCACCTTTTTTGTCCTGATACTTTAACATAAACGCGAAAATTAAACCAAGTAAACTTAATCCAATGAACATTAACATGGTGTTTGTATAATCCAATGTTTCAGGATTACCGGGATTTGAAGCATCAAGGATATAACCAGCAAGGATAGGTATACCCCATAATCCAAGGTTTTGAATCGAGTACATTAAACCATAAGCTGTGCCAATTTCCTTCTCTGGTACCAACCTCACTAACGAGGGCCACATTGCAGCAGGCACCAACGAAAAAGCAATTCCCAACAAAATCATAGGCAAATAGGGGGGAATCATAGTAAATGTAAACGTCAGGTGCACCAGTAAAAGAGCTATTGCGCCAAAAATCATGGCTGTTGCAGCTTTGCCTTTTCGATCAATTAAAAAGCCAAAAAATGGTGTAAAGAACAAAGTACCCAACGGCATGAGGGATGTAATCTGACCACTTTTTTCGTAACTCATGCTAAATTTGTGGTATAGCATGTCGGGAGCAAATGCGTTAAAAGGAAAAACTGCTGCATAAAAAGTAAGACATAATAATGCAATAAATATAAAAGCCGGATTTAAAAGCAAGTCACCAATATCACTAACCTTGAATTTTTTGATCGTTGCTTTCTCTTCTTTCTGATGAAGCTGTTTATCAAGCTTTGCATCCAGGAGCATGTATACCATAAAAGCAAGCAAACCGGTTAGTGCAAGCACAGCCGCAAACCAGATGGCAGTGTTCAATCCAGGTCCACCGTCAGCGATTACTGGTGATAATTGAAGAGCGGCAAAAGTTCCTAAACGGCCAAATCCAACTTTCAATCCGAAGGCTAGTGCCAGATCCTTTCCTTTAAACCATTTTACAAGTATCTTACTCACTACAACAATACTGGTTTCGGCACCCAATCCATAAAAGAATCTACCCAGCAGCATCATTTTCAATTCAGGAGAATATCCCGGCAGGAATGAACTCATTAAACTATACCCGAAACCACCATCACTGTAATGTTGAGACGCACCATAAGCAGTAAGTAAGGCGCCGAATGCCATAAAAAAGACAAACATAAATCCAGTTCGCCTGATACCAAGTTTATCAAGGATAACTCCACCAACAACAGCCATTAAAAGGAAAGTGTTCGGAATGGAATAGAAAGAGACAAAAAGCCCATAATCAGTATTGGAAAACCCAAACTCAAGTTTAAGTAAATCTTTCAACGTTGAGAAGGCGTCATAAAAGTAATAGTTCACTGAAAGAATAAAACCAGTCAGGATTAGAATTCCCCATCGCATTGCCGGCGATTCGTTAAGGGCCTTTTTAAATTGCTCCATAAGTTTGAATTGAAGAAAGGCGAAAATACGATTAATTAAAAATCGTTCTTGAAAAGTTTACTGCCTCGATGATAAATATTCAATCATCTTTTCCTTGAGTTGATCGGAAGCTAAATTCAATGCTTTAATACCGGCTTTTTTTGAATTACTGCTCCCTCCTTTTATTTGTTCCACTGATGTCTTGAATGTTTCCAGTCCTGTTGCAATATCAACAATCGACATGGTAGCGTCAACATATGAAAAATAGATTCCCTGGTAAGCATTACCGGCTGTTGTTGCAGTTCATGTGGCGGGACCGGACAAACAAGCAGACAAGTATCAAAGACAAAACAGGTTTGGGTAAATTCGGATAGCGGTGGCTATTATCGAACAGATAACTACTATAAAACAGTACGAGAAAGATGCAGCAGTTGTAGCGGACGTGGCCGCAAGACTTGTACCAATTGCAGTGGAACCGGAAAAGTTACCTGTACAGGCTGTTCCGGCAAAGGTTATGTCACGTGCCCAACTTGCAGGGGTAGTGGACGGATAACTTGCACTATTTGTAAAGGGCATACACAGTTAATGCATCATTTTTACATCGAAAGGAAACTGGAGTATACCAACCAGCGTACATGTATTATTCATGATGAAATTTATGACAATTTCCCTCAATATCTTGATGAGTTTCCGGAGTACGAGTATAAAAATCTATTAAATAACATAGCCACCCGTGTGAATAAGGATCAGCTTCCTGATGGTCATTTTTTAAATGCCCACATCAATAAATTTATTGATCAGGCGAAAGCGGATGAAACCAACACACATTGCATGCAATTTCAGCAAGTAGATATTTTTTGTATAGACACATGGGAATTGCATTATCATTTCAAGGGAAAAGACTATATAATGGCATTTACTGGTAGCAAGTTCGAAATAATACCCGGTTTAAGCCCAGTTTATGAAGTGGCATATAATTATTGGAAAAAAGGTGTTTCGGCATCCCGGCTATTGATGTATTCCCGAGCTGCTCGTTTTCTTACCAAAGCACTTAATATTGATGTCTTCGAAATTAAAACCAAGGTTGAAACAGCAATTGAACAGGTAAAAACCAAAATAGAGCAATCATACAAACTGGGAACAAGCATCGCCTTCTGGTTAATTGCTTTTCTTGGTGGATTCATTGCATATAGCTATTACATCCAAGTTAATTATGTAATGGATTATGCTGTTGTAATAAACAATCCTGATAATTTTCTATATGATTACCATGCATGGACGCAGACCCTGTTTTCATTTTTCCTGGTTTACCTTGCTTATAGGCTTTCTAATAAGCTAATTCTAAAAGTTGGGAGACACATTCCTTCTGCTGTCCTCAGGGTGATTAGCAGCATATTGCTCATGATATTAATTTCTTCCTTATTCCTGGTTGGTTGGGGTTTAATAAACGCATCCGGAATATCGATAGTATTTACATTTTTTGCCTGGCTCGTAGTAAAAATTCTGAAGATTATCCTGATTATTATTGGTTTTATTTTAGACATAGTCATCCTGGCAGTAGAATTGATATGGGGCATTTTAAAATGGATATTTGGTTTATTTGCTTAAATTAATTCCACTTATTCTCTCATATTAAAAATTAATTCTATTCCGAGGTTTAGCTATTTTGATATTAATCTCTGTATTTTTGTAAAATTCTAAATTCAAAGGACATTGTTTTAAGTGCTTTATTGTCCGAATGATTGTAAAACATGAAACAAATAATCCTTCTTCTTTTGTTTTTCGTACTTGGATTTACCTTGATATCTATATTTACAGGTGCAAGCATCTCAACTCCTGTTGATAATGCAGTTGTAATACCTGATAGCATTCAACAGATATTTGAAAAGTCTTGTATCGAGTGTCACAATTCAAATTCGAACAATAAAAGAAGCAGAAAAAAATTGGAATTTGATCGTTTAATTAACTTAAAGACTTACCAGATAGTAGGCAAGATGGTAGATGTAGCGGAAGTTATTGTGCGTAACGACATGCCGCCCAGAAGGTATGTTAAAAAAAATCCTGAAAAAGCCTTAACATATAAAGACCGACAACTTTTGGTTAAGTGGGTAAATGAATTAACTGAACAGCCAAGAAGGGCCCAGGTAACCTTTGACAGTCAGATGGATGAATTGAACGACCAAATTGTAAATAGCCTGACTAAAAACAAAAAGTCGACAATCGCTGTTCTTGATTTTTCTGATAGTCTTGGAAATATCACTAATCTTGGCAGATACATTTCGGAGGAATTGAATACCCGCTTATATATTGTTGGGGAGAAAGAGGTCTTCAACAAACAACGCATCAATGATATTATTAAGAATAGTAAACTGTCAATTACGGGTTCAATTGACGATAACACGGCAATGAAAATTGGAAAATTATTAGGAGTTGATGCCATTGCCTATGGATTTTTGAATAATGAAGGATCAGTCATTCATGTAAATACCCGCCTTTTATCAGCAGATTCGGGTAAAGTATTATCTGTTGCATCAGTTGACATCCCAAATGAAAAAAAAGTAACAACGCTTTTCTCACAAAACGTAACAACTATTTCTGAAGTTTTTGCAAAATCAAAAAGGCCAAAACCTGTTCCTACTAAACCTAAAAAGCCACCTCTAGTAGAAAAGGGTGGTCTTACATTTGAATTATTAGGTGCGCGCTTGGAAGACAGTGCTGTTGTGTGTGTATTGAAAATCACAAACCCCGGTGAAAATCATAAAGAATTTCAGATGAGGGCATGGTTTAAAGAAGACGGTAATACGGTGATTTACGACGATTCAGGGAACGCATATTATATTTCCGCTGCGAAATTTGATGATAAAATGGTTACTCAAATGTTCAATGTGCATAAAACGACTAAGACAATTTATGCTGGAACAACATTAAACCTGGAAGTTCATTTTAAGGATGAGAACACCTCCCCAAAAAATGCGAAAAAAATTAGTTCGTTAAAAATTATCAGCGAAATTGAACCCTGGTTTACTGTTGAGTTCAATAATATCCCTTTGAAAAAGAATTAAAGGAAAAACCAAAACTCTTGTTTCTTCAGTTACTCTCTACATTATTATAAAAATTCAGGCATCTCTTATATTGTCAAAGCAAAGTTTTGAAATTGCTCTTTTCCGTTTATAATTTTAAGCAATGATACCTGACTTTATGAAATCGTTAACTATTTGTAGTGATTCTAATTAGTATGTTTGCGTTTCTTATCCTACTAAAGGAATTTCTATTCATGAAAAAACTATTTATTGCGACTCTTGTTTTACTTATAAATGCCTGTGGATCTTCTCAGCATAAAACTCATCAAGATATGGAAACATCAAAAAAACATCAATATACCAACCGTTTAATTAACGAAACCAGCCCCTATCTTTTACAACATGCACATAACCCGGTTAAGTGGTACCCATGGGGAGAAGATGCATTTGAAAAAGCAAAACTGGAAAATAAACTTGTATTGATCAGCATTGGTTATGCTGCCTGCCACTGGTGTCATGTGATGGAGCATGAAAGTTTTGAAGATACTGCAGTGGCCAGAGTAATGAACGACAATTTTGTCTGTGTCAAAGTTGACCGTGAAGAACGCCCTGACGTTGACCATACCTATATGGATGCTGTGCAATTGATGACGGGCAGTGGTGGATGGCCGCTAAATTGTTTTGCCTTACCGGATGGGAGGCCTGTTTTTGGAGGGACTTATTTCAGAAAAGAACAATGGGTGTCAATTCTTCAACAACTTGCTGAAGTTTACAAAAATGACAAACAACGGGTTTTACAATCAGCAGAGGAGTTGCATAAAGGAATTATGAAATATAACCTGGTTGCAACCAATGAACAAGCTGCTGACTTCTCAAAAGAAATACTTGAAACAGCTGTAAATAAATGGAAGCCCAGGTTTGATAAAAAAGATGGCGGAAATACGGGAGCGCCCAAATTCCCTATGCCAAATAATTATCTCTTTCTGCTTGAGTATTTTAACTTTTCGAATGATCTTGCAATAAAAAAACAGGTAGAATTGTCGCTTGACAAAATGGCTTCGGGTGGTATTTATGATGCGCTTGGAGGAGGTTTTGCAAGATATTCAACAGATGCCTTATGGAAGGTTCCACACTTCGAAAAAATGCTGTACGATAATGCGCAACTTATCAGTGTTTATTCTACGGCATACAAACTTTACAAGAAGCCACAATATAAACAAGTAGTTTACGAATCGATTGCTTTTATTGAAAGAGAATTGATGTCGGAAAACGGGGCATTTTATTCATCGATAGATGCAGATAGTGAGGGTGAAGAGGGTACGTTTTATGTTTGGTCGAAGAAAGAGATTGATTCTTTACTTGGGGATAAATCACCGGTTTTTAATTCATTTTATGGGATTACTGAAAAAGGAAACTGGGAGGATGGAAAAAATGTTATTCACCAGCACAAAACGATTTCTGGCGTGTCGAAAGAATTTAGTTTGAGCAAAGCAAAAACAGAAAAAACTATTTCTGATTGTAAAAACATCCTCTTTAAGGCCAGAGAACAAAGGATCCGTCCAATCACAGATGATAAGGTGCTGACTTCGTGGAATGCTTTAACCATAACAGCACTGGCTAAGGCATACCGAACTTTCAACGACAAATCGTTTTTAAATACCGCTCTTAAAGCAGCTGAATATCTCCAAAAACGTTGTGTTACTGATGACGGGAAAGTTTACAGGATGGTGAGAGATAATCATTCCAATATTCCAGGTTTTCTGGATGATTATGGTTTGCTGGCCCAGGCATACATCGATTTGTACCAGGCTACATTTGAAGATATCTGGCTAGTGCGTGCCAGACAAATCACAAAATTTACCCTGCAACATTTTTACAATGAAGAGACTGGCATGTTTTATTATTCAGCACTTGAAGATGGCGCAACCATCTCCAATAAAACAGAAGTGTCTGACAATGTCATTCCTTCATCAAATTCAGTAATAGCAAAAGTTTTATACCGATTGGGCATATATTTTGAAAATGATAAATACCTTAAACAGGCTGAATCAATGCTGAACAATGTAGTTCCCCAGCTTGAACAACATGCCAATTATTATTCCAATTGGGCCATCTTGCTAAATGATATCGCATACCAGGTGCCGGAGATTGTTTTCTCTGGCAAGAACGCGCATAAACTCAGACAGGAATTTGACCAGCAATTTATTTATGCCCTGGTAGCAGGAAGTGAATCAGAAAGTAATCTACCATTGCTGTTAAACCGATGGAATGAAAACGAAACAATGATTTATGTCTGCAGGAACAGGGTTTGTAAACTGCCTGTGAAAAGTGTTAAGGAGGCGATGACGCAGATCAAAGATTAACCGCTTTGTCATCCTGAACGGAGCAAAGCGGAGTGAAGCCTGGTTTATCGTCAGACAGGGAACTTAGCCTAAATACAAAAAACGGATAAGTATAATTATAGGCGGAGATCCCTCGTCGCGGTGCTTCCCTCGGGATGACAAGCGCCCGAAATTTTAGAAACCCTTCACTTACTCAACCAACAATTTAACAGTTGGAACTGAGATGCCATCCTGAATACTGACAAAATACATTCCAGATTTCAATGCAGAAACATCCAGGCGTTTCCTATTTCAAGCTTGGTTTCGTTAACCAACTGACCTGGATGCTATAAATGGAAATATGTATGGTAACCTGATTGTGATTCTGAACCGAAAACCCACAATATCGTTTGCCGGATTTGGATACACCACAAAACTATCCCCGTCATCAAAAAAACCGTTGGCTGATGTGACTACAGGCAATGGTGGATAGAAACAATTGTTTACATTAAGCCATGCTTCATTGTTAAAATCCCATTGTCGAGAAAGCATTTCTGTTAAATAGCCTTCCCCGTCATAAAACCAGTTTAAACGTTGGTTATAAACGAACATGAGATAGTACGACAAGGTAATGTATTCCGTCAGTTTACCGGATTCATTATATTCAAACAAAGCAAGATCCATCACGGTAGTATCCCACATCATGTCCATTGGATTCCACTGCTGGTATAAGATTGAATCAGGAAGCCCCATTTCATTCATCGTGTTTAGCTCGCTGTAATAGTTCGACCATACACCCTCAAAATAGTTTTGGGTTATATTACGAATCCTTTCCCCTTCAGTGATAAAAATTTCACGTTCATATTGGGTATAGTCGCCATTTTGGTTGTTTGCCCAATCCCGATAAGTTTCAGAAAGCTGCATCTCCCCATCATAATAATTTCGGGTGCGATAAGAATAATACCATTCATTTTGGATGGTGTTCCAATATTGGGTAATGATGGTATCGGTTAAACCCAGGTTGTTGTATGAATAAAATAATTGGTTACCTAAATTCAATTCAAGGCTGCCATAAGGTGAGAAATAGACAAGGTTATAAACCAACCTGTCCTGATCATCATATTCATACTCATTCAGTTGGGTATTATCCCAGGAGCCCCCATTGAGTTCAGTGTTCCAAAGCTCATTCAGCATTGATTTGACCGAATCGTTTGGGTAGTAGGTATAAGTATCCCTTAGAATTGGATTATAAGACTGGGTTGAATCGACATAAAATTTAGTAATTGATTCCATGAGCCTGCCAAAATCATCGTAATTATTAACGAAAATAGTTCTGGGAACCCACTGTTGTTCAGCATTCGACCACCTGTAACAAAAAGTAGTATCAATAGTCGATGCTCTGTTTAAATCAATTTTTAGTATTCCTTTGCCACAGTATTCACTTAAGGTTTGTAGATCATCATTGCCTGATGAATACGGGTTCTGAGCATTGAGCATAAAGGAAATAAAAAGAAATAAAATTGATAGTTTAAGTCTCGTATTCATCACATTGGTTTTTATAGTGGGCGCAAAATACTAATTGATTGATGATGTGCTGTTTTTTGAAATAAATTTAACAGTTCGTTAACATGTCGAATAACATACCGAGAAGAAGATTACACAATCATTTTGCTTGTATACCCGGGTTGGGTTCGAATGCTTTTTTACCATATATTTTTTCGTAAGCCTGGCAAGATGGACAAATTCCATGTTCAATCTTCTTCACAAACCAGAAAGCAAATCCTTTTTGTTTACGGCGGGCTGTTTTGCATACCGGGCATTTTACACAATTGGCGGCTAGCTTTTTGTCTTTTGGGGTGATTACGTTTGATTTCATAGCAGGTTTATTAGAAATTCAAAGTTAATTAAGGAAAAGAAATAAAGCAATGTAAAAAGAATTAAAAATCGGAGAGCCTCCTTGCGGACTTTCCCGTAGTGATGCCTTCGGCAGAACCCACTCAAAAGACTATCGTAACGAACGAACGTAGAAAATAATATTTTGAGCCTCCTAGCGGACTTGAACCGCTGACCTGCTCATTACGAGTGAGCTGCTCTACCAACTGAGCTAAGGAGGCGTTGAAAAACGTGCAAAGATATATTTTAAAACAATTATTGGTAAGGTCAGATGCTTAAGATAAATGATTCATCCCCTAACAATAAAAGCTTACATCAATTTCTTGATATAAGCTTTTTTAATCCGCTGTGAATATTTCAATATTATCTGCCAAACCTGTATTCAAGGTTATTTGTTTCCTTGCCATCGGGATTGGCCCGGATGTATTTGCCTGATACCTCGTGGTAACCGGGTATGATAACCAATCCCATCTCCATTAACCGGGCCAGGTCATCAGCATAATATTTTCTACCACCCTCTAATTCAAAAAACATAAAACGGTCAAGTACAGTACCATAGTCGGCACGGACAATATCTGCTGTGAGCGGCCAACACAGAATTTGAATGTTAGCTGTTATGGAGTTATCGTCAAGTTTAATCTCCTGGGGATAGATCTCAACAGGCAGGCTCCCAACTTCAATACCTTCGAGTTGAATAGACTCATCAAGTTTTCTCATGAAGTTGCTTACCAGGTCAGAAATTGTTTTTTGCATGATATCTGGTACTTGCTGTTCGATATACCTGATTTTCTCACCAATAGGCGGAACAAAGAAAGCGATCAAATCCAGCCACCATGGAAGTTCCACGTCAATATCAATGTCGCTTCCGTCCATAAACATCACCTCCATTCCGGGTATATGTTTAAAATGGAAATAGCCATCAATTGTGGCATATGAGCCGGTACTTGTTTCTGTGATTTTTGCGAAAATATCAACCTGGTTGTTTTCAACCGATAAAGTGTAATTCGAAAGTTCAACTGTGGAAAAATCTTTAATGAACTCCTCTATCTTACTCTTTCCTTTTTCCTTCATGTGCTCTATGGTTTCAGGGCCGGCATGCATCATGAATTCTGCATATAAGGGTACAATACTTTCATGCAGGTTTTGTGTGTTCAGGGTAGTTCCTGGTGTTCCGACAAACAAAACAATTGCATTTCTGCTATCCGGACCACCTCGCATTTTCTGCAGCGATACCGGGTATTGGTCAGGTCCTGGTTTCTGATGGTCAGGTGTTCCATAATAATAAATTTCACCCAGCCCCTCGAGCACAGGGGCAAGAACATCAAGCTCAAGCTTATTAAAAACGTCTTTTATGGCTTTGGTTTCAAAAACATCATCAATAAACTTCTTTTCAAAAGGTTCTGAAGCATAGACTGCCCCATCATATTCAAGCTTGATCACAGGAGCTTGACCGGTTCGGCTTTTTAAGACTACATTGAACTTAGCAGCACCTGAAAACTCAACCGTAAACAGATCAGGGCTTATTTCGCCAGCGAAACCAATCTTTGGTGTAACACGGCCTTTCATCTCAAGTATCAATGGAAGCTGAGGATCGGACATATCCGCGTTAAAATCCGGAGAATCAATCTCTAAATTAAGAAACAAGGTTGCATTTACCTGATCAACAAGCTTAACCTCATGTTCAATTTCAATTTGTTGGGGAATAACGCTCTTGCTGTGCAGCCCTTTTAAAATGTCATTAAATAGTTTAACTGAAAGCCCAAAGGCTAATTTGGCATTACCGATGTCCATAGCATTAGTTTTAGTGTGATTATTAGATTAATGGTTCTTTTACAAATATCGGCAAATACAAGCCAAAAGTCAAGTTTTCAATTGGTCATTTACAGGTGCGGATTCAATCACCAAACGGAACGATTTGTTTAAATTTACTTTTCAAATCGAAACCGCATCTCTTTCATGTTCACATCCAGCATTGAAAAGCGTCCATTAAAGGCCTGAAATTCTTTATGGTTCTTGTTAAAATAGAGGTTGTAAGCAGCTGAGTTATGAGAACTTGTCCATTCTAGTACTATAGAATAAATTCCTGGGCCAGATTCCCCCGCGAACATAATGCGTCTCTTTTTGAGCCAACCACGGCCAACAACAGCCCACTCACCTAATCTTAGTGTTCTTTCCATTGAGTATATTATCTTAGGTTGTTCATGTAATAATCTCAGATAAAGATAGTTAAAAACAAGAAAAAAAAGAAGTACTAATAATGACTGTAATGAAGATGATAGATCAGTAATTTAATTCATCAACACCATCTTCCCATTTGACATTTTTTCCCTGGCTTCCAGCCTAAAATAATAAATCCCGGCAGGCAAGTTATTGGCATTCCATGTGAGTTGTTTTATGCCCGATTGCTGGTACTCATGAATCTGGTGAACCAATTCGCCAAGGTGGTTGAAGATGGATATGGTAACTTCGGAAGGCTGATTAAGTCGGTATTCGATGGTTGTTGAGGTGGTGAAGGGGTTAGAGTAGATACAGGAAATTGAATGGCTATATTCATCTATTGAATTGTCAGCAAAAACAATGTTTTTTGCTGTATCTGTTGCTATGCAATCCCCTGTAGATGCTTCACACCAACCTGCCTACTAGGTTCGCAATGACGATAATCTCTTAATTTAATGATACGATTTCCTTCGCCTTTGCCTCTGCCTAAGCCTTCTAACTGCTTCTGTCAACTTTAATTTTTACCTTTTTTAACAGAAACCCTTCATTATCAACATTGAAATATTTGTATATTCGCCGCCCAATAACGCAACAAATCAAAATTTTAGAATATGAACATGTTAAAAAGATCATTATTTATTTTAGGCTTTTCCATTTTCACGATGGGATTAATTGCTCAGTCCGTTGAAGAAGCAGGAGCAAAATATAACGAAGGAAACACAGCAATGAAGGAGAAAAAATATTCAAGTGCTGTGGCTTCCTACGAAGAGGCATTAAAAATTGCCAGCTCAGCGATGGATGCTGAAGAATTAAAAGGAAATATCGAAACACAATTGATGGCTGCTTACTATAAGCAAGGGGTTAGTATTTATAAAAAAGATCTTGATGGTGCTATATCTATTCTTGAAAAGGGATATGCTTTTACTAGTAAACTTGAGGATTCAAAATACATTAAAAAATATAAGTCTACTATTGCCCAAATACGAACAAAAAAAGGTGATGAATTAATAGAAGAGAAAAAACTTGAGGAGGCATATGCCGAATATGAAATGGCTCTAAAACTAAAACCCAATTATCCAAAATCTTTGTATGGACAAGGAAAAGTTTACAAAGAAAAAGGGGATTTAGAAATGATGATGGAAAAGATGGACCTGGTAATTAAATATGGTACAGACAATCCAAAAATGGCAAAAACGATAAAAAATGCTAAGAACGTTGCTACTACTGCTTTGTATAATGAAGCACAATTTGAAATTCAAAAAGAGCATGGAAAAAAAGCAGTTGAACTGCTCAATAATACCATGAAATATTCGTCTGCTAACGCAGATACTTATTCTTCACTAGCCAAAGCTTACAATCAGACAAAACAATTTAATGAAGCAATTACATCTGCGAAAAAAGCATTGGAAATGACTGAGGGTGATAAATCAGGTATCTATTTTCAATTGGGTAAAGCACTTGAAGGAAGCGGTGATACAACCGGTGCTTGTGATGCTTATAAAAAAGTAACTACTGGTCCTAATGTTGAAGCAGCTAAATACCAGGTAACGCAAACTTTGAAGTGCGGGTAACGAAGATAAAAGTATAAAGACAAAAGATAAAAGGAGCGGTCGGTTGGCCGCTTTTTTTGTGTCAATTCTTGTCATCTTGAGCGAAGCGAAAGATCTCCTCTGCAGATTTAAGCGAAATGCTAAGTAAATTGACAGAGATTCCTGCCTTGCCGTCAGGCAGGCTTCACTACGCTAGGCTTCGTTCAGAATGACAGGTAAATTTTAATGTGTCGTCTTCCCTTCGTACATATCCGTAAAGGATTGATCAATAGGCTCCCACAGCTCAATTTTATTGCCTTCCGGATCCATGATATGGACAAACTTGCCATATTCAAATTCTTCGATTTCATCACATATTTCAACACCCTGCTCTTTTAATTCCTTTACAAGTGCTTCAATGTTTTCAACCCGGTAATTGATCATGAATTCTTTTTCGGAAGGTTGGAAATAAGTTGTTTTTGCTTCGAAAGGGCTCCAGACAGTATATCCTTTTTTCTCCGGCATATCTGTTCTTCTGAATTCGAAAACAGAACCATATTCATTGGTCACCAAACCGAGGTTTTTGTTATACCAATCTTTCATTTTTTCCGGATCGTTGCATTTGAAAAATATACCCCCAATTCCAGTTACTTTTTTATTCTTTAAATCTGACATAACGTAATTTTATAATACGAGCAATTTACTTGATTTGCTTTGGTTGCCTGCTGTTAATTGAATAAAATAATAGCCGGGGCTTAAAGCGCTCACATTTATTTTAAACAGATGTTCTCCTTCATTTTTAGTTCCATCAAATATTTGTCTGAATGATATTTCCATTCAAATCACTCAACTGAAGTTTGATCTTAAAGCCTGCAATTAATTCAAGCTTGATATTGGTGTATTCTCTTGCCGGGTTCGGATAAACAGATAATACTGCGTTATTGATGAGTTTGTTTTGCTCATTGATGCCATCCGGATTGTGGAATAAATCCAGCCTGGAATCCACATAATCATCCCATCCAACAACCTCAACTATTTCCGGTGGGGCCTTCAGCCAGTCAACAAGGATTGAGGTATAAATTTGCCGGTAATCAAATTGGTGGATAAGATTGCCATCATTCAGGTTCGTCAAATCGGGTACTTCACCAAGAATCTGGTTTTTAAGCATTGGGCCAAATAAGAATAGCGGGGCAGCCATTCCATGATCGGTTCCGAAGCTGCCATTTGAGTTTACTCTACGTCCAAATTCCGACATGGTAAAAGTAAGCAGCTTCTGATCGAATCCCTGGTCTTTTAAGTCGTCGTAAAAAGCTTTAATTGCTGAGGAAACATGGTACAATAAAGCAGCATGAATACCCTGGGTTGAATCATCTGCCAATGTTTGATCAGCATGCGTATCAAAACCATTGATTTTTACAATAAATAATTTTGTTTTTGATCCCCCGCTCAGTAACCTGGCCACTGCCTGAAGCTGCCAGGCAAGGTCATTCTTTTTATAACCTTCAGGGGCTTCTCCCGGGTATTCCTCGGGGTAAACAACTTCCGGGGAATTAACCCCAAGATCATATACTTCTTTTATCCGCTCAGCATATTGGTTCGATTTCAATTCCAGATCCATGATGTATTTTAATTCTTCACCATAATAGGAGTCAGGGAGCCAATCAGGAGGAGACACACCGCTGCCGGAAACAATCTGGTAAAAAGTTTCAGGATCTATAATGGCTAATCCTGCCGGAATTCCCTCTTCCCGTTGAAAGGCCAGCGACATGCTGTATCCAAATTCCAATCCGAGCGGGTCAGGCATTTCGTCATTAGGATAATCATCAGGATATCCCTGGTAAGTATTGTCCAGGTATCTTCCCATCCAGCCTGAGTGTAAAGTGTCATTGGCATCTCCACCCATGAACCAGATATCTCGTCCCCGAAAATGTGAAAGATCAGTGTTGTCATAAGCCACATTCTGAACGATGGTTACCATTTTGTCATCAAACATTTGCTTGAAATGGGTCATGTCGGGATGAACGCCTAATTGTTCGTTTGCCGGGTCAGCAGGATTCAGATTAATATATTTTCGATTGCCGGTTTGAGGTATTGCAATGTTTTCGCGGTACTGTTTATATGTATCGTATTGGTTAACCGGAATCGTTGTGTTTAAGCCATCGTTCCCTCCCATCAGCTGTATCAAAACAACAATGTTGTCATTGGTACCTGAAGCCATCAATTGCATCAGTTCGTTCGACATCAAGCGCATGGGTACACCACTTGCTAAAACAGGAATTGCTGCAGCGCCTATTGATTTTTTAATGAATGCTCTTCTTTTCATGCGCTATGTTTAAAACAATTGAAATTCGGGAGACTGCATTAATCCAACCAACAACCTGAATAACAATGCACGAACAAGTGAATCGTTGCCACTGTCTTTGTATTTTACCCATTCTGTTGTCCAATAGTAAGCGGGCAATCCGTCCATAAAAACCGTATCGATAAAATAGTTCAACCTTTCTTCTGGTAAGGGATTAGCGAAAATGCCATTTGTTATTTCCTGAACCAGTGTTTTGGTGTCAGAAGGTTCGGTGATGTTTTCCGGATTGTCAACCCAATCCACAATATCAAGTTGTAAAAGCAATTCATTCTCGCTGTTGAAAATGCCTAACATGATAATATAAACAGGTAAATACCGGAATGCAAGGTTCGTAGGTGTAATCCAGTTTCGGTTATAACCGGGCTCCTGGAAATAGGCAGGAAAACCAGCCACGTCTTCAGGGTTATAAAAGGGCAATCCCATAATGGTGATGTAATTCAACATGGCATCTGCATACAATTCCTTGTACAATTTATAGGGATCTTCTGGCAACTCTAGCTGAAAAAACTTCAGGATACCCAGAAAAAGATCGATGGGAGATTTTACAAGTGCGCCGATGTGGTTATCGGTAGTTTCGGAAGAATCAGCATGATAATAATGCTTGCTTTTTAACAGCTTTTTCAAAACAATATGCAGTGCATAATCATTCTCACGGAAAATTTGGGCAAGTGGCTCGATAATCTCATTTTCTACTTCTTCCGTTATTTTATGGTAGACAAAAAACCGGTAAACTTTCCTGATCAGGAACCGGGAGGTTTCTTCCTGGTCAAAGATCATATCAATCAATTCATCCAGCTCATCAAGTGTAGCCTGTTCAGTTGCAAATCCGGATATGGTTTCATTCGGTTCTATTTCCCGGTTTTGGAATTTCTCACTGAATTTTTTAACGCCTGCATCATGTATCAGGGCCAGACCATCATTGTTGGTATATACATAACCCTGTGCAATTTTTGTTTCATCTAATAATTCCTCATCGTATTTTTCAAATTCCAAATCAACGAGGTAGCCGGTTAATACGCGGGCAGCAGCTTTAATATCATCTTCAGTATAATTGGTATAGTCGCCCGGCGCAATTTGCAGGCCTTTACCAATCGTATACAATTCAAACATTTCCCTGGCAAAATTCTCATTTGGACTCTCCGCCTGGTTCAAGGTATTATCAAGATACCAGAGCATAGCATTATCAATCACTATCTTTTTAAAGAGGGTTTTAAAACTCCCAAAAGCAAAATGACGGAATAATTTATTCTGGTAATAAACCGGTGTGCTGAGCTGGACTTTGGAAACGGCAACAGGCAAATGAATGTGATAAAACCAGGTAATTTTTTCCCTGATGTTCAATGGTTCTTTTCGCATCAGTTCAACATGCCAGGCACCGAAATAACGCATCAATGAATCTTCATCGCTGTTGTTTTCTCCAGGTCGTGGGCTCACCCAGTCTTCGCCTGTGGCAGGATCGACGGGAGGAGCTGGTTCATCCTGGTTCTCAAACAGCAAATCAACAGCTTCACCAGCAGTTAGTAAAGCAAAATCACGGATGTTCTTTAAAGTAGGGCCGAAGGTAGCACGCCGCAGTAAATGGTTGGCGTTTAATTCTCCTAATGGCCCCTCAAAAGGGTCGAGTGTATACATATTTCTATTTGAGGTATGTTGATCTGCCATGCTAAAATAAGGCATTGGTCTTATCTTAGCAGGTTTTTAACATTTCAATACTTATATTAACGCATCCTGAAGCTAAATGTTTTAGCAGTATCACCGCCAAAACCCCGGCATGCAGACCGGGGCGTAGATAACAGCATAGTTTTTTAGGCGGATTATTTTTTCAAAACTTTGGCTGATAAAACTTTTTTTTGGTCGGTTACACTTAAAATATAAATGCCATTCCCGAGTTCATCAATTGAAATGTGCATGTTATTTCCAATTGATAAATCACCCTGTTTTACGATCCTGCCAAAAGCATCATAAAGGGTAAATAGAACTGTTTTTCCTTCTGTTTTGTAGTCGATACGAATTTCATTTGTGGCCGGGTTAGGATAAACTTTGAGATTTTGATCAAGAACAACATTTTCTTCGGTTCCCAGCCATTGGTATCCAAAATAATCTGAATCCTTGTAGTATTCATCCTTCACGGCATCAATGTATTCTTTTAACAGGTCAACTGAGGATTGAGGGCCATTATCACCACGGGCAGAAACAAAAGCCAGGTCAACTTTGTGCATTGATTGAGGTTCAAAAGTAAAAGGCCCCATTACACTTAATCCTCGTCTGTCGAAAGGATCATTTCCTGCAATTTCCTCGGTCCAGTCAACTGGTCCAAAAGGTTCTTCGCCATTGGTGCCCCAATAACAGGGATCGGATAAACCGGGAAACATAAAATTGCAGGCCGGCCCGTATGCGCCACTTGAAATATGTCCGTTTCCGCCATATTCCATGGCCGTTCCGTCTTTCCAAACAGCTTTCATATATTTGTAATATTCATCAGCAAATTGCGGGTCGCCCTGTACTCCTGCACTACTAATGAAATAAAGGAATTTTGTCATGCCATAACGTTCATTATCAACCTCACCATCACCAAAGCCAACTCCTGTAATACTTTCATCACAACCTCCGTCAGGATCATCTTCGTCATTTGGATCTAAATATGGGCCTCCCAGAATTACAATACCCTGGGCCGGTGGATTTTCGCCATATGCTTCAGGCTGACCGCTACCGTCAACTTCTTTACCATTATATCCGTAAAATGCTCCTCTAGTCACATCACAACCAACATAATCATCAAAGGCATATCCAATATCAAAATCACAAAATAATCCTATGTAGGCATCATTTAACCTCTGAGACGATCTATTAAAAACCTTATAGCTTAGAAAAACTGTATTTTTCATAGGTAAAACTTCAGGGGAGTTTATTTTATAGGCCATCCCATGTATTTCAAGGCCGATTTTTTCACCGCCAGACTCTGTATGTTCACGATAATCATTGAAAATAAAGAAAATGCATTGATCGCCTCTTATTAAGGGATAATCACCCTTATAAGGGTTATATGCGCCATCGCCATCTGTATCAATAAAGGGAGCGAGGTATTCATTTTGATTAAGCTCAGGATTACCATGAGCCGGCCAGTTTTTAATATTCTCTATAGGCTCATAATCCTGATCATTAAAATGTAATTTATGATAAGTAACTTCCTCAACTGTTATTTTCCATACCCGCTGCCATTCAACTGCGGTTGAAGTATCCACACTTAAATTGTCTCCATCCACACTGATTGGGCCGGGCCAAAAATCAATGCCGACTTGGCGATATCTTTCAGCAGCCAGTTTTAATTGTCCGCTTTCATCTTTTCCACCTATCCAAAGCGATTGATTAAAAATGGTGTTTTTTCCACTACCCTTGGGAAACTCGTAAAAATTTAAACCTTCATCACTATCCCAAAAGTGGTTGTTATAAGCATATATTTTAGTTCGAATATTACCGATATCAAGTGTGTCATAATAATGATGGTTATTTAATGCGATATTAACCTTTGCCGCGGACTCTTGCCCAGCTTGCCCATTTTCATCCTGTATTGCATATGTTCCGACCCAATATTTTGAACTCACGTTATAAAACTCATCATAATTAAAGAAATAAGTTATTGTACTATCAGTATATGAATCAGCATATGGAGCCAGAAAAACTTTGACTTTTAAACCCTGTGGACTGTAGTCGTTTTCAATAACATTTATTGTTAAATACTCACCTAGTTTTGAACTGGCAGTATCGTCAATAGCAATCGGGTTCTGGGAAAATAGTGCATTTGCAAATAACACTAAAATAATGAGGGTAGCGATTTTGTTCATAGCATCAGGTGTTTGTGTTTTTCAATAGACGGCCGCTTCAATTTATAAGTTGCTTGCCAGCTTTTTGATTACTGTACCAAAACCAAAGTTCCCCGTTTTTCATACTGGTATTGTAGGTTATCTTCATAATATTCATACACAACTTTATAGACGTAAACACCCATCATACAAAGTCTTCCTTCGTAAGTACCATCCCACCCTTCATCAACTTTTTCCGTTTGATACAGCATACGCCCCTGCCTGTCGAAGATCATCAACTGATATGTTGAAGGAGGCTTGTTGTTCACTGCTTTAAACACATCATTAATGCCATCACTATTTGGTGAGAAGGCATTGGGCATTGTGACTTTTACTGAACTTTGCGAAATGATTATTGTGTCGCCGTTTTGGCAACCATCTTTGCTTACCAACACAGAATATTCACCTGCGTCTGCTGCTTCGTAGAATTGGGATTCGCTTCCGTCCTGCCATATCCAATAGTCCAAATCGTCTCCACCATCTAACAATAATGTACAAGTATTGCAGATACTGGTGTCGTTACCCAAATTGATATCAGGGTAATTAAATATCGTTACTTTTTCTGTGGCCGAATCAACTTTATTACATTGGTAATGAATCATTTTCACATTGAATGTCCCTGTTAATTGGTAATTGTGTTTTGGCTCAGAATAATTGGAATAGGTTCAGTGCAGGGCTACCATCTCCAAAAATCCAGGTAACAGAATCACTATTTAAATACTGGTTGTAAAGAAACCGTGTTGTATCACCAAGACAGGTTTGTTCAAATGAAAAGCCGGGGCTATAAAACAACGACGCCATAAAATTAGGAAGACCCATCAAGGAGTTATTTCCCTGCAGGCTGATAGCAAATTCCTGGTAGTTGCATTCAAACCCTTTATTATTTGGCTGATTGATTGCGCTCAGAAAATCCCTGTTTAGTTTTGCGATGTAAATTTTTCCATCTGGCGCAAGTTGCATGGCAAAATGATTTCCTTCTCTTCAGCAAAACAGCACTTTCATTAATTTCCGCTTCGTTTTTCCTGGTCAGGTCGTACTGCCACAGGCGATAATGCTTACCTCCCGTGCTGACATAAAGCAAATTTCCATCAGGTGAAAATTCCAAGCCATAGGCGTAAACCGTTTCATCTATTGCCAATATTCTTAAGGTTCAAATACTTCCCCTGTTCTGTTATCAAACCGAAAAACCTCAACCAGCAGGACTGTCATAATTTAAGGGGAATGCAATCCTGTTTGATGAAGGTGATATTTTCATATAACCAATATCACCTTTCACATAACTGCCGGTTTTACTTATAATTGTATCCTGGAAAATACCTTGTGGTGTAAGCAAATAGCTGTAAAACTGATCGAGACGGTCATGGGCAACAACCCAGACATCCTCTGCCATTGCAATGTTCCGTTGCTGCCAGTTTTTCAACAAAACCTTTCGAAACAAGCTGATTTCTTAAAACAACATCTCCAAAACCTCCCTCGCGGTTCATATTCACAATGGAATAATTCATACCCAACGGAATCGTAATTGGCGTTGATGGTAAACAAATAATAAATAGAATCAGAATTGGGTAAGGGCACAATAATGCTATTCTGGTTCAGTATCTGGCTGCCGTTCAACCCGAATCCATTTGGCATCAGTTGATGCTTGCGATTCCACACATTTTTACCATTGGTATAAAATTGCAATTCACCTGCTTTATTTGAAATTGCAGCACATCCTGCTTCGGCCCGCATGGCACTGTTTACAAGCAGCTTGGGTTCGCCTGTTGTAAAGTCAATGCCGGCATGATCGCCAAAATACCAGACTGATGCTTCGTTTTGTGCAAATGCATAACTACAAAACATCAACAAAAACAATATGGTATTGGCCAACTTCATATGGAGTGCCGGAGTTATTTACAATTACAAGTCAACGATTAATCCAAATTTAATACCAAATGAACTGAAACGTTGATCGATTGGATAAGTATCGTTAAAGATGGATCTCAGGTTTTGCTTGTAAAAAGGTTTGGCCATAATGCTCCATTCGGGGGTAAGATGGTATGAAAGACCTAGCTGCAAAATATAATTGAACTGGTTCCTGTTCATCAAATTATTCATCTCCGAAAGTTCAGTAAACATATTTTCATGTGATAACGATGGCACATTGCCGGAAGCGTTCAGCAACAAGCCATATGAGAAGCCTGTAGCTACATCAAATGAGAAACGGCTTTTGTTGAACTTATAACCAACCAGAAGCGGGATTTCAAGATAATTCCATTCGTTTTTCCCCTCGTTCAAGTCATTGTAAACCGGAACCCAAACTGTATCAATTCCAATCACTACAGGTTTTCCTATTTCAGGTGGATCATATAGCCATCCCCAGGTAGTATCATTGGAATAATAGCTGCTGAGGCTGTCGTATGCCAAAAAAGTATGGTTGTAGTTTCGGTAATTGCTAAACCTGGAATAGGCTAGTCCGGTTTGTATATACCAATTTTTTATATTGAGTTGCACATCCATGCCGACAGAAAATGAGAGTGATGGAGTTTCATTATTGTTTCTGTAATTTATATAGTCGCTATCCCCATCTTTGGCAATAATTTCAGGAACATTATAGACAGGCGATGCATACAACGAAAGTGAAACAAAAACATGCTGTTTGGGTATGAATAATTGACTGATGCTGTCATAAATAAGTTCGGGTTGAAGATGACTCAGCCCAGATGTTGAAACCGCGCTTATCGTGCTGAGTATTTCATTTTCTCTTACAAATGGGGATTCAATTGCCAAAGGTGTTTCGTGACGGATTTCCGGATTACCGTAACCATATGCAGCATTCGAATTGCTTATTAAATCCTGTATAATTACCGGCCTTTCGTTTTCGGAAGTTTCTGAAAATTCTATCGGTGGCTCGGCTTCATTGAGGAGAAGCAAATTGCTTTCCGATTGAGGATTCTCAGTCATAACCGTTTGTAAAACCTCTGACTGATAATTAATGGAAAAGGTTTGGTAACTTTCTGGGTTATTCACATTATTGCGTAAGTCAGTATCTGACAAGCCAAAGAAAAGCCCGGCACCAATGATTGCCAAAACACCAGCGCCAGCGATATAATATTTAAAATCAATCCAAAACAGACGCCATTTTAACTTGCGCCAAATCACACTTCCGGATAATTTGTATTCAAATCCCGAAAATACTTCCTTGTAAAAATTATCTGTTTTATTAGCTTCCATCTAGCTCTAGTAATGGTTTAATCATATTAATTCCTACACTGCTATTGTTTACCTTTTTTTGTGGTGCCTGATAGTACAAACCCGATAACAGCAACTGTAATTTTTTACGCGCTTTTAAAAATTGAGTTTTAGAAGTGCTCTCGGTGATACCAAGCTTTTCGGCTATTTCCTTATGGGAATAACCTTCGATGGCAAACAGGTTAAAGACAATCCTGTAACCATTGGGCAGACTTTGAATTGTTTTCAAAATCTCTTCCACCGCAAGATTATCAGGAATATATTCGGCAAATTCAAGATTTACATGGGTTTCTTCGATTGATTCATGAAAGTAGTATTTGTTGCTATGCCTGTAATTGTCAATGGCAATGTTAACGACTATTCTTTTCATCCATCCCTCGAAAGAACCTTTTCCTGAGTAAGTATTTATCTTTTTAAGGATACGTGTAAAACCCATGAGTAAAACATCTTCAGCCTCCGATTTACTTTTCGAATAACGCATACAAATTCCCATTAGAGAAGCATGATACTTCTCGAACAACACTTTCTGGGCCCTTCTCTTTCGTTTCAGGCAGCCTTCGATAATTTCCTTCTCAGTAGAATACATCTATGCTGTACGTTACCATGACGGGGTTAAGCATCATGAAGTTGTCTTTGATAAATGATAAACAATATAAAATTAATACTTCGTTTTGGTTGCTGCAAATAATAGACCGAAAATTAGACGATTAAAGGCTTTCAGACGATGAGCAGGATTATTGAGTACGCATACGATATTATCAAATCTTTACATTTGCACCTACTGACTGTTAAATCCGATGCCTTATTATCTTAAAATCATCAATATTTTTCTTCTGGCAACAGTCAAGTATTTCTATACACCCATAGCGGCATTTCTTCTCCATCTTACATTAACCGAAACCATCATCACCATGGTTAGCGGTGGTATTTTTTCCTTTATTGTTTTTTATTACATCACCAATATACTCATTATTACCACCCGTGCATTTAAGCCCTTCATTATTAAAATTACACCCAATAAATGGCTTGATCAAGTATAACAGGCGAAAAGAGCGGTTGGCCATCAAAACAGACAGCACCGCAAAAAATTTACCCGGCGAAATAAAATGATCATAAAGATCAGGCGTTTTTATGGATTTCTGGGGAATCATTATTGCTACCCCCGTTGCCTTATCCATACCGCTGGGTGCTTTTTTGATGCACAAATACTACCGGGATAAAAAGGGAGCAATTCTGTATTCGATAATTGCCATCGCCATTGAAGGAACCATTCTTTGTTTCCTGTTTTACCTTATCCCGGGTCTTCGGTCGTAATGTTAAATTACAATTCAGTCTCAATAATTTTTGTAAGCATTGCCTACATTTGCCGACTAAGCATACAACTTTGAGACATTTTTTTATCATATCACTCTTTTTAATATTTACTCCGGCAATCTTTGCGCAGGAAAACCAGATTGTTGTTGAACACAAGGTTTGGTCAAATGTTTTGGAGAACTGCCTGCCTGAAGGAAATACTTATACAACCTTTTATCATCGCTTCGAAGGTGATACCATCCTGGACGGAAAGACCTATAAAAAGGTTTTGATTGCTGAAGATGAATATTATGAAGACTGGTTTTTTTATGGCTCGTATGTGCGTGAAGAAGAAGGAAAAGTGTATTTGCGTGAGTACCTTGGAGAAGAAGGCCTTATTTACAATTTCAACCTGCAGCTTGGTGATACGATAACTATTGACAACCCACTCGCGCCTGATGGATTAACGCTCGTACTTACCGAAATTGATTCTGTAGAAACCAATGATGGCTACAGGACTCGCTGGAAACTGGAAAAAGATGCGTTTTCCATTCCTGAATTCTGGATTGAGGGCATTGGCAGCCAATCCGGCGTGTTGAATAGCGGAACCGGTGTGTTTGGTGCGTTGTGTGGTGCTTACACCCTGTTGTGCGAAAAAGAAAACGACATCACTATTTACCAAAACGCTGATTATGGAACCTGTTTTTATATGCTCCTTAATGTAGATTCTGATCAAGAAAAACCAGGGAAAAAGTTCGAAATAAAGTATTCACGTAACAGCAATCAGGTATGGTTGATTTTTGAGAGCAATGAAGAAAAAATTGTACGCATAAGCTCTGTTACCGGCAATCAACTGCTAAATAGTAAAACTAACGAACAACAAATCATATTGAGCAAATCAGACTTTGCTGCTGGGTTGTATGTGATCAGCCTGATCCAAAATGGTGAGCTGTATTCTGAGAAGGTGATGTTTTAAATTCCGAGCTCAATAGCGATAACTGTTGTTTTCAATAATCCTGCATAACTAACGTTTTTTAACAGCAAAGAATCAGTTTTAATTTGTTATTTTGTTAACCATAAATACTACCTATGGCCAAAACAAAAGAAGAAGTTAAGCTGTTCTACAAATCGAAAAAATCTTTCTATTCTTCAAAACTTGAGGAAGCACGAAAAAAAATCAGGGTTACTTCTATTTTTCGAATCAGTACGTTTATCATTACCATTATTGGGATTTATATTGCTTCCGGATTTAACTGGATGTATTTGGTTTTGACAGTTATTATCGGGTTTGCAGTGTTTATTCATTTGGTTATACGGCATGCCAAATTATTCAAACAAAGGAACTGGTTTGAAAGTTTAAAGTCAATTAATCAAATTGAACTAGATGTTCTTGAAGGGAACACCATTGCAAAATATGATGGTGCAAAATGGAACAATCCTGATCATCCCTATGTTACCGACCTGGATATTTTCGGGAGAAAATCACTGTTTCAGCTGGTTGACAGAAGTGCAACACATCAGGGAAGAGACTATTTGGCTGAACGATTAAGAAAGCCGATTAAGGAAATTCCTGTTTTAAAACTACGGCAATTAGCTATTTCGGAATTATCGGGCAAACCTGATTTCCGGCAATATTTCCAGGCATCAGGTAATATTCAGGATGAAGACGAAAACAGCCTAAACAGTTTGTTGGAATGGACCCGGCAGGAGCAAACATCATTTAATTCAACTTTCAATAAGCTCATGCTGATTGCTAACCCGCTTATCGGAATTGCTGTGGTTTTTCTGATCATTTTTAATTTTTTCAATCCCAGTGCTTTCCTGTTATTTTTAATTATTCCTTTCGCCGTTTTAATGCCTAAACTCAATCTCCTGAATAAAGAACATCAGCAGCTTAGCAAGAAGTCGGATACTTTTGAAAAATACGCCGGGCTTTTAAGACTTATTGAAAAAGAAGATTTCCATGCCAATATGCTAGTTGATGCCAGAAATGTGCTGATCAGTGATGAACATTCCGCATCAAGATCGATTGGCAAACTGGCTAAAATTTCAGCATCGTTCGATTACCGCCTTAATTTGTTGGTTGGCATTTTGTTAAATATCTTTTTTCTTTGGGATATACGCCAGGTAATCCGCTTAGAAAAGTGGAAGAAAGAAAACAGCCGGCATATTTCAACATGGTTTGATCAGCTGGCAGAAATTGATGAGTTGAGTTCCTTTGGTGGATTTGCTTTTAACCATCCTGATTCCATTTATCCTGAATTATCAGAAAACACTTTTAAGTTTGATGCAAAGAACGCAAAACACCCGTTTATTCTTTCGGATGTTTCGGTGGGTAATGATATTTCATTTAACGGATGGCAGCAATTTCAAATTATTACCGGAGCAAACATGGCCGGCAAAAGTACTTACCTGCGCACAGTAGGTATTAATATGGTTTTGGCTATGACAGGTGCTCCCGTATTGGCTGAAGAATTTAACATTAAGCCTGTAGATTTATTTACCGGAATAAAAACGAGTGATTCGTTACAGGATGGTGAATCGTACTTTTTTGCTGAGCTAAAGCGTCTTGAAATGCTTATCCGTCAATTGGAAACCGGAGATCCGTTGTTTATCATTCTGGATGAGATTTTGCGGGGTACTAATTCTGCTGACAAGCAAAAGGGATCAAAAGCATTAATTAGCCAGCTTGTAAAACTTGGTGCTTCAGGCATGATTGCAACCCACGATTTGACACTTGGTGAGTTGGCTGCTACTTTTCCTGAAAATGTCACCAATAAGCGATTTGAAGTAGAGATAGAAAACAATGAGCTTGTGTTCGATTACAAGTTAAAGGAGGGTATCTCGCAGAATCTTAACGCCTCCTTCCTGATGAAGAAGATGGGCATAACAATGGATTAAAGATGAAAGCTGAATTTGAACAGATTTATATTGAAACTGCAGCAGCATGGCGCAATTGGCTTGCTGAACACCATGACAAGCAAAAAGGAGTCTGGCTGATCTACTATAAAAAACATACCGGCAAACCTCGGGTTGCTTATGATGAGGCTGTTGAAGAGGCCCTCTGCTTTGGTTGGATCGACAGCACGGTAAAACGTATTGATGATGAAAGATATATGCAGCAGTTTACACCCAGGAACGCAAAAAGCAATTGGTCGGAGCTAAACAAGCGGCGTGTTAAAAAGCTCACCCGCGAAGGCAGGATGATGCCCCCCGGGATTAAATCCATTGAAATAGCCAAACAAAACCGAAAGTGGTTTGAACCTGACCAGCCACAGATTAATTATGCTTTGTCGCCCGAACTGATTAACCTTCTTAAAGCAAAAAAGAAAGCATTTAGTGCCTATGATAAATTAAGCCCTTCAAAGCGAAAGTTATTTACCAACTGGGTAATGAGTGCAAAAAGGCCTGTAACGAGGCATAAAAGGTTTAACGAGATGGTTGAAATGCTTATACGTGGTGAGGACCTGGGGATGAAGTAAATAAAAGTGTTCAATTCAGAGGGAGGATCGACCGATGGAATCCCATGAAATGGAACAAGCACTGTTGTTTGAGATTGTCGCGCTTCGTTTCACTGCGCTTGCCTGCCTGCGCGAAGCCGCTACGGCAAAGGCAGGCAATTGAACGATTTATTTTTTTATCTTAATCATTTCGTTCGTCATAAACTTAGTCATATTATCTTTGATATATATTTTTACTCAATGCGTTTTTTTAAAATCATCTTATCATGAATTCAAACCCATTTTCAAACTGGTGGTCAATTGCCTTTAATGGCATAATTGCGTTATTGTATGGCATACTGGCCATTTTTATTCCCGGAGATACCATCTTAACAATCATTATCTGGTTCGGCATTGTTGTATTGGTAGTTGGTGGTGCCATGTTGATAGGTGTGATCAATAACATCAAGAACAAATTACCCTATGCTACCGATTTGATCTGGTCCATTTTAACCATTGCTATTGGTGCCGTTTTAACTTTTTATACCCAAAGATCGATAGAGATTTTTGTCATTATTATTGGCGCCTGGGCGGTGTTGATCGGTGCAGTTCAGCTTTACCTGATGACAAAACTTGAACCCGAAGACAAAAGCAAAAACACCTTTTTGATCAACGGAATACTGACTATAATTTTTGGTGTAGTGTTGTTTTTTAATCCGTTTACATCGGCCAAAGCCTTGTTAATCCTTACCGGTATCATTGCATTTATCATCGGTATTGTGATGATTATCATTGCAATCAGGATGAAAAGTTTGTCGAAAAATTTTGAAGCTTAATTAAATTTAATATCCTTTACCCTGAGCTGAAGGGTGGTGTTTCCCTGCCAATGGTTTTCATCAATATGGTAGCAAATGCTAAAGGGTTTGCCTTCTTTCATCTCTTTATAATGATGCCCCTGGTTGAAGGCGATTGCGGGCAGGGGGCTTCCTGTCCTGTCGGGATGAACTACCGAAAATTTTAGGTGGTTGTGCCCATTTTTACCAACCATTTTAACATAACCGGTGTCAATCACGTTGCTGGTTTTAAAGAAAGGCGACATATTACCGGGTCCGAATGGTGCAAATTGTTTCAGGATTTTATGAAATTTAAAGTTGATGTCGCTCACAAACAATTCTTCATCAATTTCAATCTCAGGAACCAGCATATCATCTGTAAGGTGATCAGCAGCATATTTTTCAAACTCAGACTTAAACTGTTCAAAATTTTCGGGCTTCATGGCCATACCGGCAGCATAAGTGTGCCCGCCAAAATGTTCAAGAAGATGGCTGCATGAATCAATGGCGTCATAAATATCAAAATTCTTTATTGAGCGTGCTGACCCGGTGATCAGGCCTTCTGATTTTGTGAGCACGATAGTTGGTTTGTAAAATTGTTCAATAAGCCTGGATGCCACGATTCCGATTACACCTTTATGCCAGTGTTCGCGATAAATGACTGTAGATTTCTTTTTTAACATCTCCTGGTCGGTGCTGATCATTTCAATAGCCTCCTGGGTGATATTGCTATCAAGATCGCGGCGAGTGAGGTTCATCTCATTGATATATTTCCCTAATTTTTCAGCATATTCAGTTGTATTACTGATCAAAAGCTTTACCGAATCTGTGGCATTTTCAATTCTCCCTGCAGCATTAATCCTGGGGCCAACCATAAATACCAGGTCGTTAATTGTTAATGGTTTATCAAAAAAATCTTCCTCTGTCTCCTCGCTTTTTTCCATTCCTGCCGATTGAAGCAAATAGCGTAAACCCACCCTGGGATTTTTATTCAGTTGTTTTAATCCGAAATAGGAAATTATACGGTTTTCGCCGGTTATAGGAACAATATCAGCTGCAATACTTATCGTGGCCAAATCAAGGTAGGCATAAACCCGTTTCTCTGGCATTTCTATTTTTCGGGCAATGGCCTGAATGAGTTTAAATCCAACTCCACATCCTGATAAATCTTTAAATGGATACGGACAATCGGGTTGTTTGGGATCGAGCACTGCCGAAGCCCTTGGAATTACATCTCCCGGACGGTGATGATCGCAAATGATTATATCCAGACCTTTTTCTTTGGCATAGTCAACTTTTTCAACCGCTTTGATACCACAATCGAGCGCGATCATTAACGAGCATTTGTTTTGCACAACAGCATCAATTCCGATATAAGATATGCCATAACCTTCCTTGTACCTGTCAGGAATATAAAACTCAACTTTTTTGTGGAATTTTCGCAGGAAAGAATAAACCAGGGACACCGCTGTTGTTCCGTCTACATCATAATCGCCATAAACAACAATTTTCTCCCCTTTTTGATGCGCTTGCAAAATCCGGTCAACAGCTTTATCCATATCCTTCATTAAATAAGGATCGTGTAAATGTTCGAGGCTTGGACGGAAGAAATTTTTAGCCTCTTCGAAAGTTTTTATATTACGCTGTACCAACAAACTGCTCAGGCGCTCGTTGATATTGAGCTCCCCGGATAATCGCTTAACCGCCTCATTGTCTGTATTTTCGTTCAGCACCCAGCGCTTCTCCATTGTTAGTAATCTTTAGCATGTAAAGATAGCTTTTTCCATGGAATGAAAAAAGTGGTATGCGAAGATGGTGAGGGTAATATTGATTGTAAAACTGAAAACGACCGGGGTGAAATACTGCTTAGAAACTCGACCTCATGGCCTCAACCGGATCAAGCCTTGAGGCAATATAAGCAGGGATAAAACCAGACACCAGACCAATAATCGCCGATACAAAAACACCGATCGAAATATTTGTCATCGTCATCACCAGTTTAAAATTAAACATCGAATCGGCCAGGAAGGTTAGTCCATATACCAGCAAAAGACCAACGACACCTCCAATCATGGAAAGAAAGACCGCTTCGAAAAGAAACTGGATGAGAATAAAGTATCGCTTAGCGCCGAGGGATTTTTGAATGCCGATTTGTGTGGTTCTTTCCTTTACGGATACAAACATGATGTTGGCAATTCCAAATCCGCCCACGAGCAAAGAAAAGCCACCAATCATCCAGCCAACCATTTTTATAACGGCAAACAACTGGTCGAATCCCTTGGTAATGATATCGGTTTCGTTGATGGCGAAATCATCATCGGCTTTGGGGGGCAGTTTCCTGATCGACCGCATAATACCTGTAAGTTCATCCTTCATCTGGTCGTTGCTGATATTTTGTTTGGCTTTCACAATAATGGTTGAGCCGATGTTGCGCACATCAAGCACATTGCTGGCATATTTAACGGGCATCAGGACATAATTGTCGCGTGAATCGCCAAATACACTTTCCCCTTCTTTCACCATCACACCAACTACATTTAATTTGCGGCCAAAGATTTTAATTGTCCTTCCGACAGGGTCCAGACCCTGATATAAATTCTCGGCAACATCGGAACCGATGATAACGATGTTTCTGCCTCCATTTGATTCGGTTTCGGTAAAATACCTTCCTCCCTGAAGATCGAGTGTCATTACATCAGGATAATCATGTGAAACCGCAACTATCGGGATTTCTTCCATGGAGTTGTTTTTGTAATACACATTGCGCCTAACGTTGAACATGTAGGCAGAAGATTCGATGGTGTTGCTTCTTTTCTGCAGCTCTTCGAGCTCGAATAATTTGGGTTCGGGGCGGTTAAGGTATTTCCACCAGGCGTAGTCGCCACCCATCGCCCATGGCCATTTTTGAATAAACAACACATTGCTGCCAAGTGAATTGATCTCATCTTTGATGGCATCTTCAAGACTATCGAAAACAGTAAAAACGGAAATGATGGAAAAAATACCAATGGTGATTCCCAGCAAGGATAACAAAGTTCGCACCTTGTTAACCACCAGTGCATTAATAGCAAAAATAAAACTCTCGTAAATCAGTTTTGCAATAATCATGGGTTGCGATTAAAATGGACATGTAAAGGTATAATAAGTTTTGATACTTAGAGGGGGACGGGAGACCGAAGACCGGAGACCGGAGACGAGAGATTGGAGATTGGAGGCGAAGGTGGAGTGGGGTGGAATAGGAATGATTATTTAATTGATTTGTTGATGGAAGTGTTTTGTATAATTTCTTAATTTTATAGCACTCTTAACCAGAACTCAGCATGGCACTGCCTGTTATTACATTAAAGCATCTCGAACACCGCGGAGGCAAGCATATTGCCTTGTATTTTGATTATGACCAGACTTTGATTTCACACATCAAAAAAATTGAGGGCGCAAAGTGGAGCGCAAGCCATAAGTGCTGGTATGTGAACTCACACACAGGCATTGTGGATGAATTATTTAAGCATTTCAAAAATGTTGCCGAACTTGACAACAGAACAAAATATGCATTTGGTATTGAGGGTATAAA
>CAVWXM010000014.1:0-156015 GCA_963759045.1 uncultured Bacteroidia bacterium | reverse complement strand
CCCCTACTGATACCTGATTTTTCTATTTCAATATTCTAATCCTTGATACTTATTTCAGGATTACTCCCAAAATATCTAATACAAACTCATGTGTTAAATAGTTGTTAATCTTCTCCTATTTTTTTCATTCTTAGGTATTTACTAATACATTTGAAAGCATATAACTAAGACTGTCGGATTTTTAATTCCGATTGATTTTAATGAACCCCGGACTTACACTCATTTCTGCATTTAATTTTCGCAATGCATCCTTATTGTATCGTCCGAAACAATTTGAAATTTAACCAATTAAAGAAAATAGATATGAGAACCTTAAATTTAGTAATCTTAATTTTTGTAGGCCTGGGCATCAGCAGTTGTTCGCAAGGGCCTAAAGATGTAACCACAGAAATCCAAAAAGCCAATGAAGTATTTATGAAAACATTCAAAAGTGGTGACGCAGAAGCCATGGCAAATCTTTATACCAACGAAGGTGTTTTGTATCCTCCAAATAGCCCGGCACTAAGAGGAAGCGAAAACATTGAAGCCTTTTGGGAAGGTACATTTACTGGCGGTATTACGAATGCAAAATTGGAAACGGTATCTGCTTTGGCTTATGGTGATATAGCCATTGAGGAAGGAAATGTTTCGATTTATATAGAAGATCAGGTAGTAGGAGAAGAAAAATACATTGTGGTGTGGCATAATGAAAACGGGCAATGGAAATTACACCAGGATATGTTCAACTCAAACTGGCCAAAACCTGACAATGTTTCAACAATTCAAAAAGTTTATGATGCTTTCGCCAACGGCGATATTCCTGCAGTGCTGGCTGGTTTCGACGAAAAAATTGTTTGGAACGAAGCTGAAAATTTTCCTTATGCTGATGGCAACCCCTACATTGGGCCAGACGCTGTGTTAAATGGAGTATTTGCAAGAATAGGTGCAGAATGGGAGTATTGGAACCTGGTCGATATGACTTTAAACGAAATGGGAAACGACCAGGTTTATGCAACCGGGCGCTATAATGCTAAACATAAAAAAACAGGAAAGAAGATCAATGCACAGTTTGTGCATGTTTGGACAGTAATGGAAGGAAAAGCAACCAGTTTTCAGCAATTCGCTGATACCAAACAAGTAGCCTCAGCGGTAAGGTAAAATATAAGAATCTTTATTTTTTTGCGCTGTTTTATTTTCTTAAAGCATTGTTTGTCAAACAATACTGCCAATAAACCTTTCCGAAGTAAAATAGCAATTAATTATACCCTGATTTAATTATTAAATACGATTTCATCAACAAAACAAGGTGCATGAAAAAAGTTGAACCGAAAGAAGAAAAAGTAGTTGTTCTATCATAAAATTACCTGCAATTAGATATTCATGAAGCTAAACAAACAACAAGAGACAGAAATTTTACAAGCATATAAAGTCTATTTTGACAGTTATGTTAATGGTGATTTGGAGACCGTTATTTCAATGCTTGAGGATGATTATAACCAGATCGGCAGTGCTGAAGCAGAAGTATTTTTTAATAAAAACGAAGCTGTTCAATTTTTAAAAGAAACAATTGACCAGGTAGCGGGAAAAACAGAAATACGAAACAGGATGCTCAGGGTTGATCCAATTGAAAAATTAGTTCTTGTTACGGATTTGTTTGACATCTATGCATTGATGGAAAACGAATGGGCTTTTTATTCAAAGTTCAGGGCATCAACATTGATGGAAAAAAAAGAAGAAGGATGGAAGTTTATTCATCAACATTCTTCAGTACCTGATTCTAGGACTGATGAGGGTGAAAATATCGCTATTGAAAAAATTAATGCTGAGAACCTCCAACTTCGTGAAGCAGTTAAACGCCGGACAACTGAATTAGAACAGAAGAGCAGAAAACTTGAAATTGAAGCTGCACTTGAGAGGGTTCGAGCCAGATCGATGGCAATGCACAAAAGTGATGAACTGGCGGAACTTTCGCTTGAATTGGTAAAGCAGGTGCAGGCTTTGGGTGTTGATACCTGGTTTTGTGCTTTTAATATTTATGATGATGATCCGAAAGGCTCATTGGAATGGGGCAGTAATGGACAGGGCACGTTTCCCAAATACAGAACCCCAAAGGAGGGCGTTTTCCTCCGTTATTATGAAGCCGGGCAAAGTGGTGAATCTTTGCTTATCAATGAAATAGATGAGAACGAATGTCCCCGTCATTATGAATATTTATGCAGCCTTGCGGGTGTAGGCGAGCAATTACTTAAAATGAAAGAGGCCGGCATTCCTTTTCCTGATTCACAGATTGACCATGCGGCCTTTTTTAAATATGGTTATATCCTTTTCATCACCTTTGAACCTGCACCTGAAGCACACGATATTTTTAAACGTTTTGCAAAAGTTTTTGAACAAACCTACACCCGTTTCCTCGACCTGCAGAAAGCAGAAGAACAAGCCCGTGAAGCGCAAATTGAGGCCGTGCTGGAAAGAGTACGTAGCAGAGCCATGGCCATGCAACGAAGTGAGGAAATGCCTGAAGTAGCCAACAACCTCTTTCTGCAGGTTAAAGAGCTGGGATTTCCTGCATGGAGTGCAGGCTATTGTATTTGGGAAGGTGATACAAGCTCCGCATTATGTTCTATGAGCAGTGAAGGAGTCATTCAAAAATCGTTTAGTCTTCCTTCGATTGGAGAAGGGTATGATTTTTTGACACCCTTTAACAAGGGGGAGCAATTTTATGTTGCAGAATTGGGCGGAGAAGACCTTGTTGAGCATTACAATTTCATGCGGAAATTACCCATTATTGGTGAAATTATCGAAGATTTTAAGAAAAAACGAATTGAACTTCCAACCTTCCAGATATTTCATATCGTTTACTTCAAACATGGCTACCTCATGTTCATTACCTATGAACCAGTTCCGGAAGCACATGATATTTTCAAGCGACTTGCCAGGGTATTCGAACAAACATACACTCGTTTCCTCGATTTGCAAAAAGCAGAAGAACAGGCTAGAGAAGCACAAATCGAACTGGCACTTGAGCGTATCAGGGCCATGGTAGCCAATATGCAAAATTCGGAAGAACTGCTGGGAATTATGGTCAGAATGCGAGCGGAATTTGTGTCGCTGGGCTACGAAGCCCATTATTTCTGGCACATGAAATGGGAGGCTGAAAAATACCTTAAAGCCATGACCTCGGGTGATGGTACCCAAATTGGAATGGTGATGGAGTTACCCAGAAAAATACATGGCGAAATACCCTCGCTGGCAGCCTGGGAAAAAAGTAACAGGCCTACGGTGGTCCATGTAATGGATGTGGACGCCACCCTTGATTATGTTCATAAAATGGCTGCCTGGGGCGACTTTAAGCGTGTGGACCCCAACATGCCTACTGAGGAAGACATTAACCACCTTGGGGGTTTGACTTACGTTATGGCCAGAACTTTACACGGTGAAATTGGCTACAGCCTGCCCGGCATGGTGCCCAACCCACCACAAGAAAGCCTTGATACCTTGGTTCGGTTTGCGGGTGTATTCGATTTGGCTTACCGCCGATTTGAAGACCTGAGAAAAGCTGAACACCGCCATCGGGAAACCCAAATTGAACTTGCTCTTGAAAAAGTGCGTGCCGAAGCCATGGCCATGCACAATTCCGAAGACCTGGGGCAAACAGTAGATACCTTCTTTTCTGAATTAAAAGGACTGAAAGTTTCCCCTCACCGATGCGGACTCGGAATAATTGACAAATATACCCGGGTAGTTAGCATCCAGGCGATTGATACCAACCCTAAAAAGGAATCCAAAAAAATAACCGGGAATTTGAGCCTATCCGGTCACCCGGTGCTGGATAATATTTACGAAAACTGGATACAACAGAAAGAATATCATCCAGTACTAAAGGGTGAAGAAATTTTGGATTATTATAAAGTAATGAATCCGCAGGTTGCTTTTCATGACTTTGCCGATGACGAGGTTCAGTACGGTTACTATTTTTACTTTAAAGAAGGCGGTGTCTTTGCCTGGACCGACCATGAATTACCGGAAAAGGACTTACAAATATTCAGGAGGTATTCATCGGTGCTTAGTTTGACCTACAGGCGGTATTTGGATTTAAAAGATGCTGAAGCGAAGGCCCGGGAAGCCCAAATTGAAGCAGCACTGGAAAGGGTAAGATCCAAAACAATGGCCATGCACAATAGCGAGGATGTTGGAGTTACAGTATGTACATTATTTGACGAGGTGTTAAAGTTAGGGCTTGATGAATCAATACGTGTTGGTATTGGAATCCTGGAAGGAAATGAAGGCATGGAAACCTGGTCAGTAACTTCAACACCTAAAGGTAAGGTTGATTTAAAGATGGGCATGTTGGATATGACGATACATCCGATGCTTGTAGGCCTCAAAAAAGCCTGGCAAAGTGGAAAAATCAATTATCAATACGATTATATCGGTGATGATGTATTTCGGTATTACGAAGCACTTAATAATGAACCCGAGTACCCATTTCAAGCAGATTTAAACTCATTACCTGAAAATGAATATCATAAAAGCTTTTTTTACAAAGAAGGCATTCTTTTTTCTTTTGCACCAAACCCGATTTCAGACGAAGCAGCCGGGGTGTTAAGCAGGTTTGCCAGTGTTTTCGGCCAAACCTACCGAAGGTACCTTGACCTTCAGAAAGCAGAAGCCCAAGCCATTGAAGCCGTCAAACAGACTTCTCTCGACAGGGTACGCGGTCAAATTGCAAGCATGCGTTCCACAGACTGACCTGCAACGAATCACCCCGCTGATCTGGCATGAGTTAGAAACGCTGGAAGTCCCCTTTAATCGTTGTGGTGTTTTTATTATTGAAGAAAAAAGTTCAATGGTCAGGGTTTACCTGACTACACCTGATGCAAAACCACTGGGAACACTAAACCTGCCAATGGATGCGAACAAAATGACCAGTGATACGGTGGAACATTGGAAAAAACAAACTGTTTTCAGGCAACATTGGAACAAGGATGATTTTATTAACTGGACACAATCGATGATGGAATTGGGTCAGGTTAACACGCAAGAAGAATACCAGGGAGATACTGCACCACCTGAAAAACTTGACCTCCATTTTATTCCCTTCGCACAAGGGATGCTGTATGTGGGGAACAGTGAACCTCTTGAAGAGGAAGAGATCGAACTTGTGGAGTCTCTTGCCAAAGCATTTTCCATTGCCTATTCACGATACGAAGATTTTAAGCAACTCGAAGAAGCCAAAAACAAGATCGAAACAACACTTAACGATTTGAAGGCTACGCAAACCCAGCTTATTCAATCTGAAAAAATGGCCTCGCTGGGAGAACTTACTGCTGGTATCGCTCATGAGATTCAAAACCCGCTCAATTTCGTTAACAATTTTTCCGAAGTAAGCAACGAGCTAATTGAGGAAATGAATGAAGAGTTGAAGCAAGGAGAGGTGGAAGAAGCCATAGCGATCGCCTCCGATCTCAAACAAAACCTTGATAAAATCAACCACCACGGCAAACGTGCCGATGCCATCGTCAAAGGGATGTTGCAACACAGCCGAAGTAGCAGCGGAGTAAAAGAACCGACTGATATCAATGTTATTGCTGATGAATATGTACGATTGGCCTATCATGGTTTAAGGGCAAAGGACAAATCATTCAATGCAGACATTGTTACGGAATTTGATAAAGGCCTTGAAAAGGTAAATGTTATTCCTCAAGATTTTGGAAGGGTCATTCTTAACCTCATCACCAATGCATTTCATGCGGTTTCAGAAAGAAAGAAAGCGCAGGACGGGAGTTACCAACCTACGGTAACTGTAATTACAAAGAAAGAGAGTGAGCATATTGTGGTTTCAGTAATTGACAACGGCAATGGCATCCCAAAAAAAATCCTGGATAAAATATTTCAACCCTTTTTCACCACCAAACCCACCGGAGAAGGAACCGGGCTGGGCCTGAGTATGAGCTACGATATTGTTACCAAAGGTCATGGAGGAGAATTAAAAGTGTTAACAACAGTGGGTGAGGGATCGGAATTTATCATGAAGTTACCTTCATAACATTAATTGTAAACAATGACAGATAGAAAAACAACATTATTAAAATTGGATAAGGCCTATACATCATTCGTTGATTTGATACTCACCTCCAATAATTCTTTGGATCAACTAGATAGATTCGTAGCAGATGATGTTATGGGATATGGAACAACCCTGGATGAAAAAATTCATAATTTGAAGGGTTTAAAAGACCTTGCCATACTCCAGCGAGAGCAATCAGGCGATATGAAATTCAATTACGAAAGGATCCCTGTTTTCCGGAAAGTAATGGATCAAAGTAGTACTGCTATCATTGTTGATGAAATTAAAATCACAATGCAAACCAAAGACGAAAAAATAGAACTCGAGATACGATTGAGTTCTATTATGGAATTCGTTGAAGGTAACTGGAAAGTACTTCACTGGCATGGCTCAAAACCGGAATATGATTCAGGTGGTGCTGATCCCTGGCATAGAGAAGAGTGGAAAGCTAAAAATGAAGAATTGCAATTGTTGGTAGATAAAAAGACCATTGAACTAGCCCAAAAAAACCGTGAACTGGAAATCGATGCAGCACTCGAGCGTACCCGCACCCAGAGCATGCTCATGCAACACTCCAGCGAACTGGACAATACCTCAAAAGGTTTTCATGAGCAGTTGCAAAAGTTGGGGATTCAGTCGGCCTTTTCTTATTTATGGCTACTCGATGA
The DNA here is from genome assembly GCA_963759045.1 of uncultured Bacteroidia bacterium. GTDB lineage: Bacteria > Bacteroidota > Bacteroidia > Bacteroidales > F082 > JAADID01. Next base: position 149,301 of record CAVWXM010000014.1, on the reverse strand, counting down.
AGAAAACGAAAAGCAAACATTCTGGGCCACTTATTCTGAGGAAAAAAATGGAACCAAACATTATTCAAGCAGGGAGGTTTCATTCCATTTGGATAAGACCGATCCTTATATGGCCGAATGCCTGACAGCCTGGAAGGAAGGTGAAAAGACTCATATATCTTTGATACCACAGGAAGAAGTCGGGCACTACCTTGACTCGTGGGATGAATTATTCAATGGAGTTGAGGGTCTGAACAAGGAATATTTTCCGGATGGTTTACGATTTATTGATGCCTATATGAAGTATGGTACTTTCGGTCTTGTCTCAAACCGAGATCTCAAAAAGGAGGAATACGATATTCTTTGCCGGTTCGCTATCGAATTTGAAAGGGCCTACACCCGTTTTCTCGACCTCAAAAAATCAGAAGAACAGGCACGAGAGGCACAAATAGAAGTTGCCCTGGAAAGAGTGAGGGCGCGATCCATGGCGATGCATCAAAGCGATGAACTCAAGGATGTGATAAAGGTAATATTTGACCAGATGTCCCACTTGAACATTAATGCGGAGCATGCAGGTATTGTGGTGGATTATAAACCGAAGAAGGACTTCCATTTTTGGGTCGCCGAAAATCAGGACATTCCCTCTAAGATAACTGTGCCCTATCTTGATTTGGTTTGGGACAAGCAATTCACAGAAGCGAAAAAGAAAGGCATGGATTTCTTCACGACACAAATGGATTTTGAAGAAAAGAATAGCTTTTATAAAGACCTATTGCCAAACATTCAAGGATTGACTAAAAAGGCACGAGACTTTTATTTTAGTTGTCCCGGACTGTCCGCATCAACCGTCATTGAAAAGGATATTGGTCTCTACATCGAAAATTTTTCAGGTATTCCTTATACCGATGAAGAGAATAACATCCTCAAGCGTTTTGGAAAAGTATTCCAGCAAACCTACACCCGTTTTAATGATTTAAAACAAGCAGAAGCACAAGCAAGGGAAGCACAGATCGAAGCTGCCTTGGAAAGATTAAGAGCCAAGAGTATGGCTATGCATAAAAGTGAAGATTTATCTGAAACTGTAACAAAAGTATTTACTGAGCTCGAAGATTTAGGTTTTAAAACAATCCGTTGTGGCATTGGTATCTTTAATGATAAGAGTAAAAAAGTGAATGTTTGGACTGTTTCAGATGGTGGGAATAATAAAATAGCACAATTATCTGGTGATGAGATGTTAGAAGGTCATCCCCTGCTTGAAGGAATTTATGATGCGTATAAAGACCAAAAAGATTACTCATACGATCTTAAAGGAGAAGACTTAATAAACTATTACAATGTTGTGGCTGATTCAAATCTTCCTGTTTCGGGACCAAAAGCAAACTTTGAACATATAACTCAATATTACCATTGTGTTATGTTTCCTGCTGGTGGATTATTTGCCTTTAAGGATACAGTTTTTACCGGTGAAGCAAAACATTTAATGAGAAGATTTGCCGATGTATTTCATCTTACTTTTATCCGTCACCTCGATTTAATGCAAGCAGAAGCGCAAGCAAGGGAAGCACAGATTGAGGCAGCATTGGAGAAAGTGAGAAGCCGCTCCATAGGCATGCAAAAAAGTGAGGAACTGAAAGAAGTCATCCAGGTCATCCATGATCAACTGATCCATTTAAATTTCGAAATTGATGCCGCAGGTTTTACCGTGGATTATTTTCAAAACAATGATTGGAACGTCTGGATTGCCAATAAACAACAATCACTCCCCACCCTGATGTATATTCCCTATATTGATCATCCGCAATTTAATTACTATAAAGGGGCAAAAGAAAAAGGCCTTGATTTCTTTGCCAATACCCTCTCTTTTGAAGAGAAAAACAGCATTTTTAAGTTACATGTTTGAATTTATGGGGGATTATCCACAGGCCGAAAAAGACCAGGTTTTAAACGCACCGGGATTTGCCATTTCACAAGCATTTTTGAAGAATATTACTCTGTGGATCTATAATCTGGATGGCAATCCTTATTCCAAAGAAGACAATACCATACTTATGCGTTTTGCAAAAGTTTTTGAACAAACTTACGTCAGGTTTAATGATTTGCAAAAAGCGGAATCGCAAGCAAAGGAAGCACAAACTGAAGCTTCACTCGAAAGGGTAAGAAGCCGGGCCATGGCTATTCGCAAAAGCGGTGAACTGATGGAAGTGATCCAGATTATATTTCAGGAAATGGACAAGCTTGGTTTTGATGTAATGGAGTGTAGCATTGTTACCCACGATATAAACCCGAAAGATTTGATTTACTGGACTTCTTCATTTGCCGATTCCGGTTTACCTGCCAGTTATAAGTTACAATATATCGACCATCCAGTGATGTCGGAACTGCATAGGGACCTGGAAAACGGGGTGAAATACCGCTCAGGGGAATTTTCAGGGGAGTTGCTTCAAACCTGGTGGGACAAGGTATTTACTGAATCCGAATTTAAAGACTCTCCAATAGAGTATATCGAATCATGGAAAAAAGTAAAGCAACTTTATTATTCGCAGGCAGCCATGGGTCATGGTTTTCTTGAATTTCTTGGAAGCAAACCTTTGCCGGAAGACAAAGTGGAAATATTGAAACGGTTAACCAAAGTGGTTGACCTCACCTATACCCGTTTCGACGATGTAGTAAAAGCCGAAGCCCAGGCTCGCGAAGCACAGATCGAAACTGCATTGGAAAGGGTAAGGGCGCGGGCTTTGGCTATGCAGGAACCTGAAGAGTTAAAGGAAGTTTCAAAAACATTGCGCTACGAAATGGGGCAATTGGGTATCGAAGAACTGGAAACCTGCAGTATTTATATCAATGAAGAAAGTGCTGAACATGCCGAATGTTGGTATGCTATAAAAGATATTCGTGAATCCGGAAAAAAATTGGTTTCGGATCATTTTTCGCTTAACCTGAGCGATACCTGGGTAGGGCGCGAAATGAAGAAATTTTACGATGCAAAAGACGAACAGGTTTCTATCTTAATGACTGGTGAGCCTCGTATAGAATGGATAAAATATTGCGAAGAAAAATCCGATCCTCTACTCGGTTATTATGGCAATGTCATTCCTGACAGGACATACCATTTGTACAAGTTTTCTCATGGAGCAATAGGTGTTGCAACACCTGGTGATGTTTCCGAGGAAAACTGGGCTTTGCTAAAAAGGGTAGCCGCGGTTTTTTCTTTGGCCTATTCCCGTTTCAAGGATTTAACGCAGGCACGTTCTGATTTACAGCTTTTAAAAGAAGAAAAGCTAAAGGCAGAAACTGCTCTTGCCCGACTTAAATCAACCCAATCCCAACTTATTCATGCCGAAAAAATGGCATCACTTGGTGAACTCACTGCAGGTATTGCTCACGAAATCCAAAATCCCTTAAATTTCGTCAATAATTTTTCTGAAGTTAGTGCTGACTTAATAGATGAAATGAACGAAGAAATTGATAATGGAGAAACAGAAGAAGTGAAGGCCATCGCCGGGGATCTTAAATCGAATCTGGAAAAAATCACACACCATGGTAAAAGAGCAAGCAGCATTGTCAAAGGTATGCTGGAACATTCCCGTGCAGGAAGTGAGGAAAAACAGCCTACTGACTTGAATGCTTTAGCTGATGAATACATCAGGCTGGCTTATCATGGGCTCAGGGCAAAAGACAGATCTTTTAACGCAGACTTTAAAGTAAACCTGGATGAACATCTTCCGAAGGTTAATTTAGTTGGCCAGGATATAGCGCGGGTAATTCTTAACCTTATTAATAACGCTTTTCAAGCGGTACATGAAAAATCAATGGAAAACATTGAAGGATACAAACCAGCAGTTGTTGTAAGCACATCATCAAATGATGGCAGGGTTGAGATACGAGTTAAAGACAATGGTCCCGGTATTCCGAATGAAATTAAAGACAAAATCTTTCAACCATTTTTTACAACTAAACCTGCTGGTGAAGGTACCGGCCTGGGATTGAGCCTGAGCTATGATATTGTGAAAGCTCATGGCGGAAATATTTCTTTTAATACCTTATTGTTAAGTGGCACCGAATTTATAATAACCTTACCCCATAAGAGATGAAGATAAATTATATATTATTATATATTTTGCTATTTCTATTCTGTTCATTTTCTTTCGGACAAAATGAGAATCAGTACGCGAATCAGATTGATAGTATTCAAAACCTGATCAATACCAATCCAAATGATCCCATGGAAGAGGTAAGGTTATTGAATGAATTGGCGCGATTGTATTTTTACAACCTGCAAATAAAGAAGGATTTATCGCCTCAAAAAAAGCTTTCAAGCTGTCTGAGCAAATTGGATTTGAAGGTGGTAAAGTCATGTATTATCTTACGCTGATCAGCCTATCATGGAAATGCAGACAATGATATGCATATTTATTATCGGAAAAAGGCCGAATGGTTATCAAAGAGTTTTGGTAATCAATCACGAAATTATTTTGTTGATCTTGAAACACCTGATATTTTTGAAGGAAATGACTTTGAAAAAATACGCGAAAAATATTTGAAAATTCTGGCATACTTTAAAGAGGACGATGATAAAGAAATAAGGGCGAACCTATTATTAAAGATCAATTATTTCAACTTTATGTTGGGTGAAACAGAAAAAGTACTGGAGTATTTTGACAAGATAAATGCTATTTATGATGATTTAGGCCAGGTGTATCCTAAATTTTTAAACGCAACTTATAAGCTGATGATTTACAGTAATAATGGATGATATAGAAGCTTATAAAGATACTGAGGCAGAACTTATTGAAACTCTTTTTAAACAGTAAAGATCAAAATCTTATCGGTCTTATTGCCAGTACAATAGCCTCCGGTTATGCAGGTAATGGCAGGTTTTTACTATCCATCGAATATTATTTAAAAAGTATTAAAGAATTTGAACAGACCAATGATTTGGAAATGTTGTCTGTTTTGTATCACGATTTGGCTGTTGCCTACGAAAATGAGGAGATGAGCAGCAAAGCTGTTGAAAGCTATAAAAAAAGTATTGATGCTTTGATTTCATTGAATAATACCTCAAACTTATATGTTGTTTATGGAACAATCATTTTCCCATTAATAGCCATAGGAGAATTTGAGGAGGCAAAAGAGTATATGGACCTGGCAGCTCAGGATACCAATTCAGCCAATTCCAATTTTATTCAGGCCAGACTGGCGGACGCCAATGGGCAAATCCTGATGAATCAGAAAAAGTATCAGCCTGCCATCCCATATTTTGAAAAGGCACTGAATATTTTTAAAAAAATAAATCCGGGTCATTGGGGAATTCCGTTTATGTATTTGTCAATGGCAGAATGCAATGCCCGGTTGGGTAATTACAACCAGGCATTATCACAAGCTTTTTTGTGTATGGAATATACAGACCCGACAGTCGCAAGAATATACCGAAAAACCAATCTGCTGATCTCACAGACATACGAAAACCTGGGAGACGAATCAAAAGCACTTAAATATCTGAAAGCTTATCAGAAAATTGTTGAAGAATCCGATAGACTGGATGAAGTAAATCGAATTGCAGATGCTGAAATCAAGACAATTTTGGATAAAAGTAAAAGAGAAATTGTTGAATTGGAGCGTGAGCAGGAATTGGTCAGTCAGGAAAATAAAATTCAACGTCTGTGGCTGTTTAGTGCAGTTGGTGCATTGTTGTCGGCATTGCTGGTACTATACATTTTATTTAGAAATAACCGAACCAAACAAAAGATAAATTCACAACTCAAAAAACAAAATGAAAAAGTAGAACAAACACTCGAAAAGCTCCAATCAACTCAGTCACAACTCATCCATGCTGAAAAAATGGCATCACTCGGAGAGCTTACGGCAGGTATCGCGCATGAAATACAGAACCCACTCAATTTCGTGAATAATTTTTCTGAAGTCAGTGCTGATTTGATAGATGAAATGGATGAGGAAATTGAAAAAGGAGATACAAAAGAAGTCAGGGCCATTGCGGGGGATCTAAAATCGAATCTTGAAAAAATTACCCATCATGGAAAAAGAGCGAGTAGTATCGTGAAAGGCATGCTGGAGCATTCAAGATCAAGCACAACAGAGAAAGAGCTAACCGATTTGAATCAGCTCACTGATGAATACCTGAGGTTGGCCTATCATGGTTTAAGAGCAAAAGACAAAACGTTTAACGCCGATTTTAAAATGAATACCGATGATACATTGCCTGAGGTAAAGGTTATTCCGCAGGACATCGGGAGGGTAATCCTGAATTTGATCAATAATGCATTTTATGCTGTTGCTGAAAAAGCACAAAAAGAGTCAGATGATTTTAAACCTGCGGTTGAAGTGAGTACAAAAAATGGAACCAATGCAATTGAAATAAGGATTTTGGACAATGGAAACGGAATCCCTGACGAGCTGATTGACAAAATATTTCAACCTTTTTTCACTACAAAACCGACCGGAAAAGGAACAGGTTTAGGCTTGTCGATGTCGTATGATATTATTACCAAAGGGCATCATGGAACCATGAATGTTAAAACAGAAAAAGGAAAATTTACTGAATTTACTATCACATTACCAAAAAAACAGGCAAATGAAAATATTAGTAGTTGATGATGAAAAAGACGTTCAGTTTTTATTTGAGCAACGATTCAGAAAAGAGATCAGAAAAGGTGAATTAAAATTTGTTTTTGCGTTTTCTGGAGAAGAAGCACTCGCGCATATGAACGGAAATAATCATGAAGCGGTCCTAATCCTTTCGGACATCAATATGCCCGGGATGAGCGGCCTGGAATTGCTGGATCAAATCAAACAAAAGCACCATACACCTCCACCTGTTGTGATGATGATCACAGCTTATGGTGATGAAGATAATTACAACAAAGCCATGGCGTTGGGGGCAGATGATTTTATTACAAAACCTGTTGATTTTACACACTTAAAAGAAAAAATAAAAACGATAATATAATGGCAAAAATATTAGTGGTTGATGATGAGACCGATCTTGAATTACTGATCAAACAAAAATTTCGCAAGAAAATTCGCAGCAATGATTATGAGTTTGTATTTGCAGTAAACGGCAAAGAAGCGCTTAAAACATTGGAGCAACATGCTGATGTGGATATGGTCCTGAGTGATATCAATATGCCTGAAATGGATGGTCTGACATTGCTTTCCAAACTCAATGAAAAACATTCAATCCTAAAATCAGTCATCGTTTCGGCTTATGGCGATATGGATAATATCCGAACCGCTATGAATCGTGGGGCATTCGACTTCATAACCAAGCCTGTCGATTTTAATGATATGGAATTGACCATAGACAAAACAATACAGCATGTTTTCCAGCTGAGACAAACGCTGCAAGCCATCCAGGAAAACAACATCCTTAAAATGTATGTCGATGAAACTGTACTGAACTTCATGGATAACAAGGAATTCGAAACTTCGTTAATGAAAAATGAAACGGTTGAAGCATCTGTTATATTTATTGATATATGCAGGTTTACCTCGATAAGTGAGAATGAATCACCTGACAGGGTAGTTAAGCTTTTAAACAGTTTATTTGATGTAATGGTAAAGGAAATCATCAACAATGGTGGCTTTATTGATAAATTCATTGGTGATGCGGTGATGGCTGTTTTCAAAGGAGATTACCACCTTGATCGTGCAATTGATGCTGGCCTGGCAGTGAGATCTGAAATTGAAAAGATACCCTTAAATACAGAAAATACTGCGTTTAAACCGCAAGTTTCAATAGGCATTAATTGTGGTGAAATGATCTCGGGGAATATAGGTTCTGCCAGCCTTAGGCGACTGGATTATACGGTAATTGGTGATGTAGTGAATACAGCACAGCGCCTCCAATCAGCTGCTAAACCAGGACAGATTATTATCAATGAGTATTCTTATGAAAAGGTTAAGGAATCATTTAAGTTTATGGAAGCTGGTGAAATCTCTGTCAAAAACAAATCGAAACCAATTACAATTTACCAGGTTATTGAATAGTAAATTAACCAAATGATATTTGAGAAAAACAGATAATAAGTTGAAACTTCAGATTAAAATCAATGATAAAATTGAAGGCACTCAACGAAATATGCAGACATAAAACGGGTTGTTGTAGCTTTAATAAAGCCGATGGTATATTGGTTTTTATATTTGAAACGATTGAATATATCTTTGACAGAATCACTTGAACAAACGAACAATAATAAATATTGTCAATAATTATTAAACTTAATTTCTAACTAAAATTACATTGAACATGAGAAAACTAATGAACACTTTTACAATTGCGTTGATGCTCACAGCTTTTTTATGCACATCAACTTTATTAGGCCAGAATTGGTCTAAGGAACAAAAAGAAGTATGGAAAGGAGTTGAAAGCGGATGGGAAGCATGGAGCAAAGGTGATACCGAAGGCGCTTTCAATACAATTCACGACAAATACCTTGGCTGGAACAATGACGACGCCTTACCAATGTCAAAAGCAAAATGGATGAAGATGTACAATATGTACAAAGAAATGAGTACTGTTGAATATTATGATCTGAATCCTGCCCGAATCCTCGTTGATGGAGATAATGCTGTTGTTTATTATTATTTCGAGTTTTATTCAACGTTTAAAAAAGGAGATAAGGTGAAGGAAAATCATATGGAAGGCAGAAACGTTGAATTTTACATTAAACAGAATGGTCAATGGATGCTGTTTGGCGACATGACCTATTTTGAAGAGGATGATGATTAAATGATCATAAAACATTAACTAATTAAAAACCTCATAGATTGATTTCTATGAGGTTTTTTTGTTGTGGGCCCACCAGGACTTGAACCTGGGACCACCTGATTATGAGTCAGGTGCTCTAACCAACTGAGCTATAGGCCCTAAATATTTTCATTCTTATTGGCTTCCTGTGAATGAATCAGGTGCTCTAATCCCGAAACTCTTGAAATTTTAAAGAAATTTCTTAGAGGTTCGAGGATCCTCTAAAAACGAAGAAATCAGTGATTTCTGGTTTTTCGGGACCAACTTGAGCCCTGTCCGCCCACTAGCGGATATGGCCCGGCTTATTTGAAGTTTTTCAATTAAAGCGGCTGCAAATTTACATATTTGTAACCAATAACCAATACAGCTAATCATTTTTTTAATTAGCTTGCAGGCATAAATTGGGAATAATTAATTTGTAAGCTTCCTAAAATAAAAATCTTAAATTGATGAAAGCTAAAGACATAAAAACAATCATTTTTGATTTCGGTGGTGTTATCATAGATATTGATCCGGAATTAACCATGAAAGAATTTGCAAAACTCGGTGCCCGTAAGTTGGATCCAAACCAAATGAATGAGTTTGTAAATAATATTATCCGAAAATTTGAAAAAGGGATTATTACACCTGAATCGTTTAGAAAAAGAGCAAGCGAGTTTCTGGATATTAAAGTATCTGACCAAAAATTTGATGATGCCTGGAATGCACTACTTTATGATATTCCACAAAAAAGACTTCATGCAATTGAGCAGGTTAAAAAGCATTACCAGATTTTTCTGCTCAGCAATTCAAACGAAATCCACTATGATTTATACGTAAGGGATTTGCAGTTGCGCTTTGGTTACCGTGAGTTTGATAATCTTTTTTATAAAGCCTATTTCTCATTCGATTTACACATGGCAAAACCTGATGAATCAATCTATGAGTTCGTTCTGAACCAACACGGACTTAATCCTTCTCAAACGCTTTTTATCGATGATAGTGAGGAAAATATCATTCCTGCTCAAAAATTAGGCATGGCCACATATCATCTACAAAAGCCTGAAATATTAAAAGAGTTATTTAATGAAGGTGTTTTAAAGAAAGATTTAAACATTGCCTGGCTTTCGCCTGATAAGATTACCTATTAATAATAGTATTCTTCAATTTCTTTCAATAAAATCTTTACCTCAATAAGCGTCTCAATTTCCATAAGTTGTTGCCTGAAAGGTTTAAAATTTGGATAGCCTTTGAAATAATCGCCCCAGTGTTTTCTTAATTCGATTACACCTCTGCGTTCACCTTTCCATTCAACAGATCTTTCTAATTGAATGAGTCCGATTTTTATACGCTCTTTTATATCCGGTGGAGGTAATATTTCACCATGTTTAAAATAATACCTGATATCTCTGAATATCCAGGGATTTCCATATGAACCTCTTGCAATCATCAGGCCATCAACCCCATAATTGTCTTTAAAATATTTTGCTGATTCAGGATTAATGACATCCCCATTACCAAAAACAGGAATTTGCATACGCGGATTCTTTTTCACTTCCCCGATTAACGTCCAGTCAGCTGGAACCCGCGGCCTTTGTGTGCGTGTTCGTCCATGAATGGTAATCGCTTTGATGCCTACATCCTGCAACCGCTCGGCAATTTCCACTATTTCTCTATGCTCATCATCATAGCCAAGGCGTGTTTTCACGGTAACCGGCAAATTAACTGCTTTAACCACTTCCTCAGTCATTTTAACCATTTTCGGAATGTCATTCATTATTCCAGAACCGGCGCCTTTTGCCACCACTTTGCGCACAGGGCATCCATAATTAATATCTATTAAATCAGGATTGGCGCGTTCAGCATACTGAGCGGCCTGAATCATCGAGTTGATATCATGCCCAAATATTTGGATACCAATAGGCCGTTCGAATTCATCAAAGTCAAGTTTTTTTACACTTTTATCCGCATCGCGGATAAGACCTTCTGATGAAATAAATTCGGTGTACATCATATCAGCACCAAACATTTTACATACATACCTGAATGGAGGATCGCTGACGTCCTCCATCGGAGCTAAAAGAAGGGGGAACTCACCCAATGATATGTTGCCAATCTTTACCAATGCATATAAGGATTTCTCCTGCTATGTTATTAGGGGGGCAAAAGTATTAAATTTGCCCTTTTCGATGCTCAAATTTATGAAACGAATCATATACCTTGAAAATATGTCTGCCTGGGGAAAGTTGTTTTTATTGATCGGATTGATCACACTCTCCTCTTTATTATCCGCATTCTTTGGATTACTGGTTGGTAAACTTTATTTTGGTGTTGACCTAAATGCTTTAGCTGATTTTATTGCAAACCCTCAATCTGCAGAAGCTGTTGGATTTGTAAAATTTTATCAGTTTATTAACCAGGTTGGTGTTTTCATTATACCGGTTTTTATCTATTCTTTTTTAGTAAGCCCATCCATTTCAAAATATTTATACCTTGACAAAAGACCCAAAGCTATCAGCTTATTGATTTCAGGACTCGTGATTTACACGATCTTACCTTTCAATCACTTTTTATTGGAATTAAACCAGGGAATAAAATTTCCTGAATTGTTATCCGGGATTGAAAACTGGATGATTGAATATGAAGCCAAAGCAGAAACACTCACAGAAACTTTCTTAAAAACAGATTCGGTATTTGTTTTATGTATTAACCTATTTATTGTGGCACTGATTCCTGCTATTGGTGAAGAATGGTTATTTAGGGGAGTGTTGTTGAAACTATTTAAACAAATAACCGGAAATTACCATTGGGCGATTTTAATTACTGCATTGCTTTTTGCCATTTTGCACCTTCAATTCCTAAGTATTTTCCCCAGGATATTATTGGGTATTGTACTAGGATATTTATTTGTAATGACAAGGAGTTTGTGGGTCCCTATTTTTGCGCATTTTATTAATAATGCATCTTCGGTCATTATCTATTATCTGCATTATAATGGTAAATTAAAGCTTTCAATTGAAGATTTTGGAGCAACAACAAATACAGTTTATATTATTGGTAGCCTGCTGCTTTCAATTTGGTTATTGATTATTATGATGAACAGGGAAAGGTTAGACTTTCGAAATTTAAGCACATAAAAAAAGGCTCAATTAGAGCCTTTCATTGTAGTATTTATTTTAATATTCTATCGATTGCGTTTTCTTTCAACCTTTTTTCTTGAAGAATAATTGATTTTAAAGGCACCAGCCTGACGCAATTCTTGCTTGATATCAGTTACAACTCCCATCCTGGTTTCTTCATGTACTTTAAGGGAAAAGGTAACTTTCTGACGATCAGATTCCGGACGTTTTTGCCTGTCGTTAGCAACAAACTCCTGGATATCATCGATAACAGCAAACTGATCGTTAAGTTGGATACGTGTATTGGTACCAAATGTTTTCGGATTAACCGGAGGACCAACATAAATAAAACTAACCAGCGATTTTTTCTCCAATTTCTGAACTTCAGTAGCTTCAGGAAGTGTAGTTTTTACTTTTAAAGTCACTTCACGCATGGTTGTTGTTACCATAAAAAAGAACAACAACATAAAAATAATGTCGGGTAATGAAGATGTGTTGATTGCGGCACCATCTTTTCCTTTTTTCGTTTTAAATTTTGACATTTTATGATCCTCCTATATCTTCAGGTTCAGCTTCAGAAATACGTATTGGAACAGCGTGATTTATTCCTTTTTTCATATCCTCGTTAACGAGTTGAGTGTATTTAAGACCAAAAAGGTTAATTGATAATTCATCCTTCATCTCACTAAATGCGGCAGCAAGTTCATTTTGAACGGCAATATACATCTGATAAGATGTTCCCCTGTCGTTCTTTAATGAAATGATACCCTTAGAAGTCATAATTTCTCTATTCAGCTCCTCAATAAATTTGGGTGCTACTTCAGGAAATTCAGGATTGTCAGGATGAATAGCCATAAATTTCTTGGCTTCATTTTTAAGCATCGAAATGTCAAGAAACTTTCCATTAACCATTAATCTGTCCTGGTTGTTCACCAGCACTTTCATAACATTACGTTCTTTAACGTCTATATCTTGATCAGGCTCTTCAACAGGAGGAGGCAACTTCCTTGTAATTCCTGTATCAACGTCCATTGTAGTAGTTACAAGAAAGAAGATAAGCAAAAGGAAGGCAATATCTGCCATCGAACCTGCATTGATCTCTGGTGCTTTTCTTGCCATAGCTTTTTATTTAAATACTTTAATGATCGAAGCATAAATGGCTGCCAGTAAGGCAAGACCAAATGCGATATAGGTAACATATAAGCCCATGCCAACCAATTTGGAGGTTTCGGCGGTGGTTTTCAATTCTTCAAGACGCAAGTCAGAAAACTCATTTCCGGCTACAGAATACCCAATAATTATTACAACAACAAAAAGTGCCAGACTAATTAAAAGTTTAATGGCATTTTTTGGATGCAGGAATGAAACCATAAATGGGAGATATAACCATGATAATAACACCTACAATTAGTAACAACTTACTCCAGTTGATAAATAAATCAACAGTCAGGAATCCTGTGTAAAATAAAAGTCCAGAAATGAAAACAAGCGCCAATAGTGCATACATGATCCACTTTGTGATATTAGCAATACTATCTTTCATGGCTTTTTATTTTTTTGAATTGAATTTTGCAAGAATATCGATGAACGAAATTGAAGTGTCTTCCATATCATTTACGAGACTTTCAATTTTTGAAATAATATAGTTATAGAATATCTGCAGAATAATAGCAACAATCAAACCAAATACAGTTGTAAGCAACGCAACTTTGATACCATCAGCTACAATAGTTGGTGAAATATCACCAGCAGCAGCAATATCGTCAAACGCCTTGATCATACCAATTACAGTACCCATAAATCCAAGCATAGGAGCCAAGGCAATAAACAATGATATCCAGCTTACACCACTTTCTAGACGACCGGTAACAACACTACCATAAGCAACAATTGATTTTTCAACTTCACCCATGCCATCATCCCAGCGGTTAAGGCCTTCACTGAAAATGCTGGCAACTGGTCCACGTGTATTCCGAACGGCATCTTTTGCCTGTTCAATACCACCTGAATCCAATGCGCTTTCTACATTTTTCAGCAGTTTAGTTGTGTTAACAGTTGCAAGGCTGAGGTATATGATACGCTCAATACTAATCGCTAAACCAAAAATTAAGGCTAGCAATACAATACCCATAAACCCTGGACCACCTTCGATGAATTTTTCTTTTAATACCTCATGAAACGTCAGAGGTTTTTCTTCTGCAGCAGTTAGGGGTGCTGCTTGCTCTTCAACTACAGGTTCGTCAACTACTACTTCACTTGTGTCACCTTCCATAGGCTCACTCTGTGCATAAGTAAAATTTGATAACCCGAAAGTTACCAGCGCAACGATTGAAAGAAACGCGATTAATTTTTTCATGATTTTGAAAATTGATTTCAGATAATTAATTTATTTCAGAACTGACAAAGGTAAAAATTAATTTGTTTTTTACAATTATTTTATAAAGCCTTTGTTGCCGAGAGAGTGTAATTCTTCAAAAGAAATGCTTGTGGCAGAACCATAAACATATTTCCTTTTGACGACCTCTTGAAAATCAGCAGGTCTATATCCAAATCCCTCTGCGGAGAGAGAGGGATTCGAACCCTCGATACCCTTTTGGGGTATACACGCTTTCCAGGCGTGCCTCTTCAACCACTCGAGCACCTCTCCTTATTAAATTATATTTTTGTTTTTCAAGTATTTATATCCGTCTATTGACTTAAAAAACCTTTCTTTTCTTACAGCTTCAGATCTTGTTTCAAAACTTTCAAAATAATGTAAAATCCATGGACGTCGTCCCTTTCGTATATCTTACTTTGCCTTTATTATGTTGTTCTATCCTGGCTTCTAAATTTTCACAAGATCCGTAATAATAGGTTTTATGACTTTGACTCTGAAGTATATAAGTATAGTATTTCATAAATAAAAAGAACGATATTATCTTCTGAGTGGGATTCTTCCGAAGGAATGCCTTTGGCAGAACCCACGATACCCTTTTGGGGTATACACGCTTTTCCCAAAGGGACTCCTTTGGAGCCAGGCGTGCCTCTTCTCCCAAAGGGATGCCTTTGGCAAACCACCCTGCCTGCCGGCAGGCAGGTCGAGCACCTCTCCAAGGTTTTTAAAAGAACGCCAAAAGTAAAAAAATTATGCTCATACAAGTACTTATCAATCATTTAGATCAATTCTCCATTGAGGAGGTGTTTGCTAATAAAATTTTGGAGTAAAGTCAGTATATAAGCCTAATATTTAAGTAATCATTTCGCCTCGAATGGATTGCTGCATCAATTCTTTTACATTTTCCCGATTCGGATACCGTCCTAATAAGTACATTAGTTTTGTCAGTGCAGCTTCGGTAGACATGTCCATTCCACTGATTACACCTATCTTTTCTAAAAGTGAACTGGTTTCATATTTTCCATGATCAACAGTACCCGTCATACATTGAGAGACGTTAATAATGATAATTCCGTTGTCTGAGGCTTCGGAAATTAATTTGATAAAATCAGGATTACTGGGTGCATTACCTGATCCAAATGTTTCAAGAACAAGCGCTTTGAGACCAGGTGCATTGATTATACTTTCGATTAATGTGAGTGAGATTCCAGGAAATAATTTTAAAATGCCCACGTTAATATCCATGTTTTTATGGACTTTAAGCTTTTTGAAATTTGGTTTTAAAATGTTATTCCTGTTGTATTTAATATGAATGCCCACCTCAGCAAGCGATGGATAATTGCCGGAAACAAATGCCTGAAAAAAATCAGCATTATATTTAACAGTTCGGTTACCTCTTAAAAGCTGGTTTTCAAAATATATGCAAACCTCAGGCACAATTGGTGTTTCATCATCTTTGGCCGCTGCGATTTCAATGGCTGTTAAAAAATTTTCACGACCATCCGTTCTAATTACACCGAGCGGTAATTGCGATCCGGTAAAAATAACAGGTTTATTTAGGTTTTCAAGCATAAAACTCAATGCCGAAGCTGTATAAGCCATGGTATCGGAACCATGAAGAATCACGAATCCATCGTATTTTTCATAGTTTGTTTCAATAAATGATACCAGTTCGACCCAACTTTCAGGATTCATATTCGATGAATCTAAAAGTGGATCAAAACAGTGAAAAACAAGGTTATAGTCGAACTTCTTCAACACAGGAATCTGATCATAAATATCGTCAAAATTGAATGGGACTAAAGCTCCCGTTTCCTCGTCTTGTATCATGCCGATGGTTCCACCGGTATAAATGATCAATAAAGATGTTTGGTCAACCATATTTTAAATTTTAAAAATCGAAATGGCATTTTCAGAAGTAACTTCAGCTACTTTCTCAATTGTTATTTTTTTTATTGAGGCTAACTTTTCAGCAATGTATAAGGTATAAGCACTTTCGTTTCTTTTTCCCCGGTAAGGCATGGGTGTTAAAAACGGAGCATCAGTTTCAAGAACCATTGACTGGAGTGGAATATCTTTTAATACTTCGCCCAGTTTCGAGTTTTTAAAGGTAACAACGCCTCCAATCCCTAATAAAAATCCCAGTTCCATGATTTTACCGCTTCTTCTGATGTGCCGGTAAAACAATGAAAAATGCCTTTAAGGTCAGGAGTTTTCTCCTCCGAAACTATTTTGTAAATTTCATCAAATGCATCACGGGTATGGATCGAAACAGGTAAATTGAATTTTTTAGCTAGTTTTAATTGATGGCGGAAAGCATCTTTTTGTTGGTTTTCAAAAGTTTTATCCCAATATAGATCAATGCCAATTTCTCCAACGGCATAGTAACCACCTTTTTCAAGTTCCTTTTCAACCAATTCAATTTCATCCTGGTAATCCTTATTTACAGAAGTTGGATGAAGTCCGATCATTGGCAAGCAGTTTTCAGGAAATTGCTGATGTAAACTTTTCATTGCGGCAAACGAGGTGCTATCAATATTAGGCAAAAGCATATATTTCACACCTTTTTCAATTGCTAACCGGACAATTTGTTCACGATCTTCATCAAATTGTTCAAGGTATAAATGTGTATGTGTATCTACCAGCAGCATGCCGCAAAAATAGAGAAAAGATAACTGAAAACCGGAGAGTACTTAATGAGTTTATAAATTAAATGAAACATCCAAATTCTTTTTTAAAACTACATTTGTACTTTAATTTATCTCTAATGAATATTTGTGTTTTTTGTGGTTCGAGTATGGGAAGCCGCGCAATATACAGGCAGGCTGCTAATGATCTTGCACATTTTCTTGCTGATCATAATTATGGACTAGTATATGGGGGAGCCGATGTTGGTTTAATGAAAATTTTGGCCGATGTGATGATTGAAAGAGGAAAGGTGGCCATCGGAATTATGCCCGGCCATTTGGTTCGAAAGGAAGTTGCGCATAATAATCTTACAGAAATGATCATCGTGGAAACCATGGCCGAAAGAAAAGAGAAAATGGTTGAATTATCGGATGCCTTTATAGCACTACCTGGCGGATTTGGCACCTTTGATGAATTAACCGAAATCTTAACTTTCAATCAATTGCGATTAATGGACAAGCCACTTGGCATTCTGAACATAGATCAATATTACGACCTGATGTTAAAGTTTTATGACCACGCAGTAAAAGAAGGATTTGTAAGAAAAGAGCACCGTGAAAATCTTATCATTTCGGATGATATCCCAACATTGTTTAGTAAAATGAACGAATACAAACCATTGTTGATGGGTAAATGGATTGAAGAGATTAAAGTAGAAAGCAGAAAATTTATAAATCATTAATACTCATGTTAATCATCGGAATAACCGGAACTTTAGGGGCAGGAAAAGGTACCATTGTAGATTACCTGGTTAAACAAAAAGAATTTGAACATTATTCTGTTCGTGAATATTTGGTTGAGGATATTAAAAAACAAGGACTTCCTCTTAACCGCGACAGCATGGTTGTAACTGCAAATGCGTTGAGGGCCAAACACAACCCGGCATTTATCATACAGGAATTGTATAAGCTGGCGATGTTAAAAAACAACAATGCTGTCATTGAAAGTATCCGCACGCCCGGAGAGATTGATTACTTGAAAAAACAAGGAGATTTTATCCTTCTTGCAGTTGACGCTGATCCGCATATTCGATTTGAAAGAATTACCAATCGGCAATCATCAACCGATGATATTGATTTTGAGACTTTTATTGAAAATGAAAATCGGGAAATGTCAACTACAGATCCCAATAAGCAAAACCTGAAAAAATGCATTGAATTGGCTGATATTGTTTTAAACAATGATGGAACAGTTGAAGATTTGTACGATCAACTCGAAGATAAACTATCTATTTGATGCCTGATAAGGAAAATAGCAAATTTAAATCAGGTAGTATTTTACTGGTTTCTTCTACCCATTTACTCCACGATATTTATTCGTCTTTCCTGGCCCCATTGCGCCCCTTGTTAATTGAAAAATTTGGTATTTCGTTGGCATTAGCCTCTTTGTGGGATTTGTTTCAAAGGATTCCGTGGTTTTTCAATCCCATTATTGGAATGATAGCTGAGAAAACAGCAGCCCGTTACTTCGTCATTTTAACGCCTGCAGTCACTGCTGTTACAATGAGCCTTATAGGTGTTGCACCATCTTTTATTATGGTTTCCATTTTATTATTTGTGATGGGGATCAGCAGTGCGATGTTTCATGTGCCATCACCGGTAATGATCAAGAAATTATCTGGTAAATATACCGGACGAGGTATGAGCTGGTTTATGTTTGGTGGAGAAATGGCCCGAACTTTAGGACCATTGGTGATTACCGGTGCTGTTTCATGGTGGGGTTTGGAAGGTACCTGGAAATTAATTCCATTTGGGCTTGTGGCTTCTTTTTTGCTATTTCTGAGGCTCAGGAAAATCAATATCTCAACGGATATTCATAAATCTAAAAAGCATCCTGAATACTGGAAAACCATTAAAAAATATTTGCCTTTCTTTTTTATTCTTGTTGGTATTACCTTTTTTAGATCGATTATGAAATCTGGCTTAACCGCTTTTTTACCCACCTATTTCTATACAGAAAAAGGGGAAAGCTTGTGGTTTGCAAATTCCACACTGGCTGTTTTCCAGCTGGCCGGCGCAGTAGGCACTATATTTTCAGGAACAGTATCTGACAGGATAGGCCGAAAAAGCACCTTGTTGATCATCAGTATTCTTACACCGATATTGATGGCGTTTTTTGTGATGTCGAGTGGCGTTTTGAGTTTTGTACTACTTGCAATACTTGGTTTTTTTGTATTTGCTCCCGGCCCGGTATTAATGGCTTTGGTGCAGGATGTATCGGATGACTTGCCTGTATTTATGAACAGCATTTATATGACCATCAGTTTCGTGAGTTCAGCGATTGCAGTAGTATTTGCAGGCCTCATTGGCGATTGGCTGGGATTAGAAAAAACCTATTTGATTTCCTCATTCCTTGCTTTGGGAGCAGTACCTTTTGTTTTGATGCTGAAGAAAAGGAAGTAATGATTTCCTCCCCTTTTGGAGGGGAGGTGGTCGCAGACCGGAGGGGTGTATTAACAAACCTTTCCTTCAGAGATTTCTCCTCTAAAAGAAGGGAAGTAGTTTAAAGTTGTAATCCCATACTTACCAACTCAGCAATATCGTAATTCTTAACCTCTTCCTCTTTGTTCTTGTATTTGATACCATCTGTCATCATCACCATACAGAAGGGGCAGGCAGTTGCGATAATATCACATCCGGTTTTGAGTGCTTCTTCGGTTCTTTCAATAAATACTTCTTTGTCTCCTTTTTCAGCTTCCTTAAACATCTGCCCACCACCGGCACCACAGCAAAGTCCGAAACTCTTGTTGCGTTCCATTTCAACTTTTGTTGAAGGAATGGCATCAAGAACAGCCCTTGGTGCTTTGTATTCTCCATTTCCCCGGCCTAAATAACATGGATCGTGAAATGTGATTTTTTTGTCTTTCAGGTTACCATTATTCAGATTTAATTTACCTGAATCAATAAATCTTTGCAGGAACTGTGTGTGGTGAACTACTTCGTAGGTTCCATCCAAATCTGGATATTCGTTTTTTAAAGTATTGAAATCATGTGGGTCGCAGGTGATAATTTTTTTTACTTCATAACCATTCAATATCTCAATATTCATCAAGGCCTGCATTTGAAAAAGCATTTCATTTCCTGCTCTTCGGGCAATATCACCACTATCAGTTTCTTCAACACCCAATACAGCGTAATCTACTTTCAAATGATTTAATACCTTAATAAATTCACGTGATACTTTTTTATAACGATCGTCAAAAGCACCTGCCGAACCAACCCAAAATAAATATTCAGGATTTTCACCGGCAGCCAGTTTATCTGCCATTAAAGGTACTTCCAGTCCTTCAGCCCATAGCATCCTGTCCTCAGTTGAAAACTGCCAGGGTGCTCCGTTATTCTCAATATTGGCAAAAACAGTATTCAAACCCGATGGAGCTTTGGATTCTTCCATCACCAAATATCTTCTCATATCAAGTATCAGAGAAGGCTGGTTGATATTAACCGGACATTCCTGGGCACAAGCATTGCATAAGGTACAGGCCCATAATTCTTCCTCGGTTATATAATCCATAACCAGGTGTTTACCATCATCAAAGCTTTTACCATCTTTTACTAATCCAGGACCTTTTTCTTTCATCCTGGCACGGGTATCCATCATTACTTTTCGTGGAGATAATAACTTACCGGTAATATTTGCCGGACAGACTGATGTACATCGTCCACATTCGGTACATGCAAGCGAATTAAAATAGTTTACCCAATTCGTATCGTCAACATCCAATACACCGAATCTTTCTGGGTCTCCTTCCTCTTCAGGAACATCCTCAAAAGTTGCGTTTGGATCTAACATCAATTTAACTTCTTTGGTAATGTTAGGCATGTTTTCAACGTATCCAAGTGGACTTATTTTACTGACAAACACATTAGGAACCGACATAAATACATGGAAATGCTTTGAGTAAGGCAGGATATTGGCAAAAATAAAAATCAATAAAATATGCGACCACCAACTGGTTTGATAGCCAACCCATGCAGATTCTGCTGAAGTACCTATAAAATTACTTGCAATATAACTGCTAACAGGGTAAACACCATGCACAGCCTCACCTGTAGCCTGAGCCCATAGTAGATAATCTACATTCATCCCTGTAAGAGTGACCATTAATAAAAAGATCATGACTAATGCAAGGTTGGCATCCATCTTTGAGATGGGTTTCATCTCAGGACCATAAAACCGTTTGATATGCATAAAAAGCCGACGAATTAAAAAAGCAAGAATTAAAACCGCAATTACAAGTGCAAAAATATCGCCACTAGCCATCAGGAAATCATAAAAAGGTCCCATGAAACTTAGTATTCTTTCTGTCCCAAAAAGGCCATCGATAATCATTTCAATACTTCCAACAAGGATCACCACAAATCCCCACCAAACCAGTGCATGCATTAGACCAACAACTGGCTTTCTTAGAATTTTATCCTGGAATATGGCTACCTTAATGGTTACCCATATTCGTGTACCAAAATCACTCAAAGGTTTCTTTTTAGTGAATTTGAAATATTTGAAATATTTTTGAATAGTCCAGGTGAATACTCCAATAGTTATCAGGACTGATATGGCGAAAAGTATCTGTTTTAACATATTGATGATTTTTGGTTTTCAATGGCAAGATTAATTAAACTCAAATTAAGAATGAAATTAAATATTCATGCCAGCATTTTATTGTCCGAAGATAAGGATTTCCATATTATTATTTTAGATTCCTCCAAGCTGGGAGATTGCAACAGAGGCAAAGCTAAGCGCTAGAAAAAAACCAAACATATCAGTAACTGTTGTTAATATCGGACCAGATGCAAGTGCTGGATCTACATTGTATTTTTTCAGGATTAGTGGAATAGTGCCTCCTAGCGAAACAGCTACCAATGTATTGATAGCCAATGCACCTCCTGTAACTAAACCCAGATAAATATTGCCTTTCCATAGGTAAGCAGCAATTCCAATCAAAATACCCAGAACCAAACCATTAATTAAGCCAACAGAAATTTCCTGAAACCAGACCCTTATTGCTTCAGATGGCTTTACAGTTCCCAGAGATAATTCGCGCATACTTACCGCTACTGCCTGGTTTCCTGAACATCCACTCATATCGGAAATAATAGGAAGAAAAACAGCCAATGCGATAACGGCCTGCAAGGTATCCTGGAAGAAAGCGATAACACTGGCAGCTATTATATTTAAAAAAATATTTACAGATAACCATGATAGCCGTCGGCGGGAACGAAGGAAAACCGGCATGGTCCGTAATTCATCCCCACCAACAATACCTTGTGTCTCAAGGTGTTCAAATGCCGCCCTTTCATTAACGGCTTCGAGCACATTTTTTCTTCTTAATACCCCAATTAAAATATAGTCATCATCCACTACCGGAAGGCCATAAAAATCGTATTTATCAAATAGACCACTTACTTCGTCAAGAGGAGCATCGGCTTTAACTGCCATTACATCTTTAATGACGATTTCGGATAATTGTCTGACCTGGTTCAGCCATTAACAAATCCTGCATCTGCAATACACCAAGAAATACACCTTTTCTTGACACTACATAAATATACCTTACATGATAATATTTATATTTCTCAGCGTTTTTTTTCAGATCATCAACTACTTGCCTGACTGTGAGTGTTTCTTTATAGTTAAAATATTCGGTGATCATCAAGCCGCCGGCAGTATCATACCCATATTCGATCAATTTTCTTACACTGGCAGCTTCAGCAGGATTCATCTCAGTTAAAATCGCTTCAGCATCTTTATCATGCAATTCCATGATCAGGTCAGCACGCTCATCACTCATCATTTCATTGATGATTGCAGCAGCATTACCTGAATCCATATCTTCAATAATATCGACAGCCTGCACTTCAGGCAATTCTTCCATTACTATTGCAGCGTCTTCAGGATTAAGTATTGTAAATAATTTTTGTTGTTCTTTCTTGTTCAACCTGCTCATCAGGTGAATTAATTCATGGGAAGAAAGCGATTCGAGGAAAAAAGTTAATTCAATACGGTTATCCGATTCAAGTAGTAACCGCACAGTTTCGGTTGGCTGAATAGTATCTGTATGTTCCATAAAGGGTGAAATTGCTTATCAGATTAAAAATTGAAAAGTATAGCTAAAGATATAAAAATGCGTTTCAGTTACCATTATATTTATTTAAAATATATTGATGGATTTACGAAAATTTTCAATCGTTTGCACTTTTTAGCCCATTAGCTAATTTCAACCTAAGAATCTTTATCTTTGCTTATCTTCAAAAATTCTATAGAATATGCAGGCACCAGTCATTTACAAACCTAAAAATCACGTACGAATAGTTACCGCTGCTTCCCTTTTCGATGGACATGATGCGGCGATTAATGTCATGCGCCGAATCATCCAGTCGAGTGGTGCTGAAGTCATTCATTTGGGTCATAACCGCTCAGTACACGAGATTGTTAATGCTGCTATTCAGGAAGATGCCCAGGCCATTGCACTCACTTCATACCAGGGTGGACACATGGAGTTTCTGACCTATATGCATGATATGTTAAAGGAAAAAGGTTGTGACCATATAAAGATTTTTGCCGGAGGCGGAGGTGTCATCTTACCTGAAGAAGTAAAAGAACTTCATCAATATGGTATTACACGCATTTATTCGCCTGATGATGGGATGAAAATGGGTTTGCAGGGCATGATCAATGATTTAATGGAAAAATCTGATTTTCCTACCGGGAAGGGCATAAATGTGAAAGTTGAGGATATTGAAAAAAGAGATTATGTGGCTATATCACGATTGATTTCTGCTGCAGAAAATTACCGTGAGGAGGTTATGCCATTGTTGAATGAATTGGCAGAAATTACTAAGACTAAACATTCTCCGGTATTAGGAATTACAGGAACCGGTGGTGCAGGAAAGTCATCTTTAGTTGATGAAATAGTCAGGCGATTTACCAATGAGTTTCCTGAAAAAACGATGGCCATTATTTCGGTTGACCCTTCAAAACGTAAATCTGGCGGTGCATTATTAGGAGACAGGATCAGGATGAATGCCATTGATACGCCCAATGTTTTTATGCGTTCACTGGCAACGCGACAATCCAATTTATCCATTTCAAAATATGTGAAAGATGCTGAAACCATTGCACATGTTGCCGGTTTTGATCTGATCATACTTGAGACTTCTGGCATTGGACAATCTGATACTGCAATCATTGATCACAGCGATGTTTCGTTGTATGTTATGACACCTGAATATGGTGCAGCCACCCAGCTTGAAAAAATTGATATGCTGGATTTCGCAGATATCATCGCACTGAATAAGTTTGATAAAAGAGGAGCGATGGATGCTTTGCGTGATGTGCGTAAACAATACCAAAGAAATAATATGTTGTTTGATCAGGACGTTAATCATATGCCAGTATTTGGTACTACAGCATCCCAATTTAACGATCCGGGAGTAAATAACTTATTTGCCAACCTTCTGGAAAAGATTAAAGAAAAGACAGGAGTAGACTTTATTGCAGATCATCATGAACCAGCTGAGATTCCGGAGAAAATTTTTATCATACCCCCTCGAAGAATCAGATATCTTTCAGAAATTTCTGATACCGTTAGAAATTATAATCAATGGGCTATTGAACAAAGCAAGATAGCACAAAAGTTATTCAGTTTAAAGCAAAGTAAAGAGGCATTAAAAGAAGCCGGTGATGAAGACAGTGCTAAAAAAATTGCAGAAGTATATAAACGAACGGAACTTGGGCTTGATCAGAATAATAAGTTGCAACTCAAACAATGGGAAAAGAAAAAGAAAAATTATAAAGACGATTTTTTCAAGTTCAGGGTACGAGATAAAGAATTTAAAATAGAAACCCATACTGAATCCCTTTCTCATCTTAAAATACCAAAAATTGCCATGCCTCAATATGAAAGTTGGGGTGAAATATTAAAATATATTTTAAAAGAAAATGTGCCTGGTGAGTTTCCGTATGCTGCCGGTGTATTTCCTTTCAAACGCGAAGGAGAAGACCCAACACGCATGTTTGCCGGTGAAGGCGGACCTGAAAGAACTAATCATCGATTCCATTATGTTTCGGTTGGTATGCCTGCTAAGCGGCTTTCTACCGCATTTGATTCGGTAACCCTGTATGGAGAAGATCCAGACCGGCGTCCTGATATCTATGGTAAAATTGGTAATTCAGGCGTTTCCATTGCTTGCCTCGATGATGCTAAGAAACTTTACTCAGGTTTTAACCTCGCTGATCCAAAAACATCTGTTTCGATGACAATAAACGGTCCTGCACCTACTTTAGTTGGGTATTTTATGAATGCAGCTATTGATCAGCAGTGTGAGATATATATCAAAAAGAATGGACTGGTTAAAGAGGTTAATGAAAAGATAAAACAGATTTACAAGGAAAAAAAGTACCGACAGACCATCATACCAAGGTAAATTACCAGAAGGAAATGACGGTTTGGGTTTAATGTTGTTGGGAGTAACTGGTGATATGGTATTGCCAAAGGATGTATATGAAAAAATTAAAGTAGATACACTTTGTTCTGTCAGAGGAACTGTTCAGGCGGACATCCTGAAAGAAGACCAGGCACAAAACACCTGCATTTTCTCAACAGATTTCTCACTGAAAATGATGGGTGATATCCAGGAATACTTTATTGATCAAAATGTAAGGAATTTCTATAGTGTTTCCATCTCAGGTTATCATATTGCGGAGGCAGGTGCCAATCCAATTACTCAGGTTGCTTTTACATTAGCTAATGGCTTTACTTATGTTGAGTATTATAAATCGAGGGGAATGGATGTGGATAAATTTGCACCAAACCTTTCCTTCTTTTTCTCCAATGGGATTGATCCTGAATATGCAGTAATTGGGCGAGTTGCCAGGTTAATTTGGGCGAAGGCCATGAAGTTGAAATACCATGCCAATGAGCGGTCTCAAAAACTAAAATACCATATCCAGACATCTGGTCGTTCTTTACATGCCCAGGAAATAGGCTTTAATGATATCCGCACCACTCTGCAAGCCTTGTATGCGATCTATGACAATTGTAACTCGCTGCATACCAATGCATATGACGAAGCCATTACCACACCAACTGAAGAGTCGGTTCGCAGAGCAATTGCTATCCAAATGATCATTAATCATGAATTGGGCCAGGCAAAAAACCAAAATCCATTGCAAGGTTCATTCATCATTGAAGAATTGACTGATTTGGTGGAGGAAGCTATTCTGATGGAATTTGATCGCATTACTGAGCGAGGTGGTGTACTGGGGGCCATGGAAACCATGTACCAGCGGGGTAAAATTCAGGAAGAATCACTTTATTACGAACACCTGAAGCATTCTGGCAAAATGCCAATTATTGGCGTGAATACTTTTTTGGAAGGCGAGGAGTCACATACCGTGATTCCGGGAGAAGTCATCCGGGCAACCAAAGAAGAAAAAGAATACCAGATTCACATGCTGGATCAACTGCATAAAACCTGGAAAGCCGAAACAGCCGAGCAATTAAAATTATTGCAACATGCAGCAGCTTCCAATCACAACATTTTTGAAGAACTTATGGAGGCAACCAAGTTTGCATCGATCGGTCAAATCACCAATGCGTTGTTTGATGTTGGGGGGCAGTATAGGCGGAATATGTAAAAAAGGTCTAGATAGCTAGTTTTTCTGTTTATTAACCATTATTCTCCTTCCTTTGGAGTCCTTTTCAACAGTTTTAAAATTGAAATTATTGTTGCGGATACCAACCAAGAAGGGTAGTTTTTATCTTGTTAATATTTATTTATTTCTTACTCAAAGTTTTTTAGCAATCCATTTTTACATTGGTGCGATGGTCACATAACCTCCGTATACTATATCTGTTTTTTCATCATCAATACCGACGATGATGACTAAAAAATTTGTTGACGTGCTATTAACATCTGTAATATCAGCCTCAGATCCAACGTTAGCAGTGCCTTTGCTAGTAATATCTCCATCATCTAAATCACTTTCAAATACTTCAAAAGAAACATTAGTATCATTACCGTATATTTTAGCGTGAGTTGCTTTATACCCGTTTGGGATTGGTACAAACGCAACTAAATCTGTAGGCATTGCTAAAACTACAATACCATAATTTGAGTTTGTACCTGAAGAATTGTTATATCCAATTGGGCTCGGTGTAGTAACCTTTGTAGTTGCCAAAAAGTCTGAAGGTAATATCTTAATGCGCGATTTGCTCGCTTGCCAGCCACTATTTATAGGTACCCAAACAGGCGAATTGCTTGTTTCTGAATTATAATAGAAAAGTTCTTCAGTAGTATCATACACAAGAAGACCTTTAGCAGGGTTTGTTATTGCATTCCGCTGTGATGTTGTCATGCGTGGAATTAATATGCCTTTATCAGTGCTGAATACATCTAGCATGGCAGATTCATCGGAATAACTGCCATCATTATTAATTGAAACGCCCTGGGCTATTAAAGCATAGCTTGAAATAATTATGAAAGCCAATAATAATAAAGTGAATTTTTCATTTAAAGAACTGTTCATAGATATAGTATTTACTTTCTGCTTAAAAAATGCAATAAGCTGCATATTATAATTTATTCCCTGATGCAAGGTAATCTTTTAAATATTTATTTATCTATTTCTATTAATAAATTATACACACTGTTTTGTGCACCGTAGATAAAATTCTTTCATTAATAAATGCATTGATACCCATAGGTAAATACAGTATTAATAATTGATACTTAATGACAAGATAAGGCAGATAATATTAAATTCTTCAGATGGTATTAAATTAATTTCCGCCAATCCCTTCTCCCTCCATTGGAGTCACTTCAACGGTTTTAAAATTGAAATTATTGGTGTAGACAGCAACCAAGGAGGGTAGTTTTTATCATGTTAATAATTATTCTTGGTTTGGACATCAACTATGGAGTTAAGTATTTTACACCAAACATATTGAAATTATGGGTTTAGTAAATTGGTCTTTTTCATTTGACTTATACAATAAATAAGTAATTTTAAACCATAAAAATTTAGCCCATGTCTCCAAAGCATATTCTGATTATTTACCCCGAAGTGCACAAAACTAAAGTTGCTGTTTTGCGCAATGTTGAACCGGTATTTCTAAAAAACATTCGTCATGATCGTGAAGAATTAGCTTCCTTTAAAAACACGCTTGATCAGAAAAATTTCCGCATTGAGTGTATAAAAAAAGAACTGGTTGCCAATGAGATCAATATTGACACAATCTCACTGGTAATGGGAAGAAGCGGACTTGTCAAACCCGTTTCTGAAGGTGTTTATGAAGTCAATGCACCGATGGTTAAAGATCTTGAGGATAATACTTTTGGTATTCATGCAACCAATCTTGGTGGGCTAATTGCATTCGACCTTGCCAAAGAAATTGGTGTAAAAGCATACATCACCAATCCTGTCGTTGTAGATGAGTTATCGGATGTGGCACGATTTACCGGACATCCCCTATTCGAAAATAAATCCATTTTTCATGCCCTGAACCATAAATATGTTGCCTTTAAATATTCAAAAGCCATAAATAAAAAATACACTGACCTTAACTTGATTGTTTGTCATATCGGCCGGGGTGGTGTTTCGGTTGGGGCTCATGAAAAAGGTAAAGTAGTGGATGTTAACCAGGCTTATGATGGTGCAGGTCCTTTTGGAGTAACACGTACCGGAACTTTACCTACCGGGCAATTAATCGATCTATGCTTTAGTGGTAAATATACCAAAGAAGAGATTCGCGCAATGGTTACTGACAACGGCGGTTACAAAGCATATCTGGGAACCGACAACATTAATGAAATCAATCAAAAAATTGCTAATGGCGATGAAACAGCAAGAATGGTTTCATATGCCCTATCATATCAGGTTTCAAAAGAAATCGCTTCTCATGTTGCAACTTTAATGGGTAAGGTTGATGCAATTATATTAACAGGAATAATATTCGATAGCACACGCTTTTTAGAAAATGTAAAAATGCGAATTGGCCACATAGCACCCATCGCTTTATACCCATCAGTTAACGACATTGAAGCCCTTGCCATGTATGGCTATGGGGTATTAAAAGGCGATGTTTCCGTGAAAGAGTATAAATAATGATTTGCCCTATTTCATGTAAATCGAAGGCAAGAAACAACACCCTATTCTTTATTTTTTTCATTTTTAGTTTAATTGAATTCTCAGGAGTAAAAGCCCAGGAGTTTTTCATTCATCTTGAAGATTCAGTTCATTCACCAGTTTGGTTGAATTTACAAACTATTGACAGTGGATATGCGCATAGTGGTTCTCATTATTCAGTGGCTGATTCGGCTGAACAATATGGCCTTGGGATTGAGAGCAAATTTCCTGAAAAATTTAAAGACAAAAATACCTGGTTAAAAGTTGAAGGTTGGGTAAAAAGCAACAAGATTGCCGATAAGGCATCGTTTGTAACATCTTTGCTTTTAGACAATAAACAGAAATATTGGCAGAATTTCTATTTTTCTGAACTTATTGAACAAGCTGAAACCTGGTATTTCTTTTCAGACTCGGTCAAGGTGCCTGCTTCAATAACAAATGATGGAAAGTTTAAAGCCTATCTGTGGAATAATGATTTTAAAGATACCATTGCAATTGATGATCTCAAAATCTCATTTGCTGAATCGAAAAATCCTTCATTTATTCCAATTATTCCTGAGGAAAAGAATCAAAAATCAAAGGGAAACAAGGATTTGTTATTTTCAAATGATTTTTACAAAATAGTTCATTTTTCAAATGATGAGTCGATAAAAATTTATAGTATAAATGACAGTGTCTTAGTAAGTGATTTTAGCTACTTTATACATTATCAACAATCGGGTAAAAATCAATCGGACCATCAAAGATTTATTTTCAAATCAGTAAAGTCTAAAGCATTAGGCACAAAGATCACATTAGAATCTAATACCAAAACTTCAAAAGTATTGGTGGAGCTAAATTGCAAATCTTATTTGCCGGAAATTAATTTTGAAGTCAGTGAAAAATATAGGAAGGAACAGTTCATCCATCATGAAGCAATTGTAATTAGAATTGAGCAACCTGTAAATGAAATTTATCGGAACAGCCGGAAATCAGATCATTCAAACTTTCAAAGTGAATACTGGCTGGATAATCAAGGCGTTAAATTTGGGATGAATAATGAATCAATTATCATTTATCATAATCCTGGAATATCCTCTCTGCAATTAAATACAGAGCAGAACAAATTATGGATTAACCTTGATTATAAGAAAGATCATCCGTTTTTGCATTTTCCATTAAGAAATGACACCTCTGACCTTAAAATTGATTGGTCCGCTAGTTATGTTAAAAAAGGTCAGAAAAGGAAATATTCATTTTCGATTTATGTTGGTCCGAATGTAAACTCGTTGCCTCGTTTCATGAAAAACCCGGATGGTTACCTGGCAACTTATATCTGGACTGAACATGCTGATTTTACAAATATCAGAACAAATAGGGCTACTTATTTTGGTTCAGAAAATATAATTCATGCAGATAGTGCAATTGGTGGATTTGTTAAATATAAAATTCCGGTAACTAAAAGTGTTTTCTATTCCAATCCTGATTTGGTAACCAATGCCAATATATCTAATGATCAATTTCTTGAATTGGAAGCTTCCATCAAAGAAGATGATATTTATTTCAATTTTTTGAAGCAATTACAAAAAAATGGGACTGAAGTTTGTCTGCATACACCGGAGAATTTTACTACCAATAAAAAAGATTTAGAAGAGGCACTTCAATTTATGCAAAGGGAATTTCAATCAAAAAGTTGGATTGATCATGGATACAATAATGGCCTGCAAAACAATCGTGAGGACCTGGTAT
Organism: uncultured Bacteroidia bacterium; assembly: GCA_963759045.1. GTDB lineage: Bacteria > Bacteroidota > Bacteroidia > Bacteroidales > F082 > JAADID01. Next base: position 118,541 of record CAVWXM010000014.1, on the reverse strand, counting down.
GTGATGGCACCTTAAAAAAATCAGATTATAATTCAATGAAATTATGGGAGGAATATGATGTTCATTATTTCTGGAATCCATATTATGAGGATTATTTCACCTTTGAACAATGGAAATTTGGCGAATTTATGGGAAAGCCATACCAAGGCTTCGGTAATTTTATTCCAGATCCTGATTATTGGACTCATCATTCCCGATCTGGCGATTTAATTCACTGGCCAACGAAAAGCGTATTGTTTATGCCGGATGACAAGCTTTGGGAATACAACTTTAGCGAGATGGCCATGAATGAATTTGTTCAAAACTGGGGAGTAGAGATCAACCATTGTTATCCTGCCTGGGTTGATCCAGCCAAAGGTTTCTGGCTTTATGACGCAGATTCTACAATTGTTGCAGCACCTGGATTGAACAGAACCCTCGAACGAATGTCAATATTGCGAAATGAAGGAAAGTTAAACGTAACAACGATCAAAGAATTTATTGATTATCAATTGGCAATCGAGCAAATCCGATATGAAATATTGCCTGATGGACGAGTGAAAATAACCAATGCCAGCAACAAATATTTAAAAGGTCTTTCATTTGCCACTAAAGCAAAGCGTGTATTGGTTAATGATCAAATTCCAGAACAAAAAATAGTCGGTGACGATATTGTATTTTGGTTTGACCTACCTTCAAATCAATCAAAATTGATAAGAATGATTAATTAAGTGATTTTGGGTGAGTTTAGATTGTTTCGAACAATAGACTAAGGTGTTTCAGCAGGGCCCTGGTATTGTGCATTACCGAAACCAAGAATTGGATAAAAGATAATTGACAAAAAGATTAAACCAACTGTAAACCACTGGTTTTTTCCAAAACTTTTCGCTAAAAGGTTGATCGTCCATATTCCCCAAATAATACTACCAAGTGGAACAAATATCATGAGTATGATCCACCACCATGGTTTACCAACGATTTCAAGTAAAACGATAACATTATAAATGGGGACGATGGCAGCCCAGCCAGGTTTGCCCGCTTTTTCAAAAATACGCCATAAGGCAAAAACCAATACAAGAAAGACAACAAAGCCAAACACAGCCCAGTCGCTCCCCCAAAAATTAAAAAAATTGTCATCATTCATATCACAAAGTTTTATTGTTTGTTTAATATATCTTTATAATCATCAAGGCATTCAGGATTTGCCAATGCATCCTTGTTTTTTACATCCAGTCCGTGAATAATCTTTTTAACAGCAACTTCTACTTTTTTGCCATTTATAGTATATGGTATATCAGGTACAACTTTTATTATTGATGGAACATGCCGTGGACTGCAATTGGTACGGATTTGCGTTTTAATTTTTTTTAAAAGATTTTCATCCAGCTTAAATCCATCATTCAATTTTATGAAGAGTACAACTAGCTCATCTCCATCTTCTTTTTTACCAACTACAACGGAATCATTAATTTCTTCTATTTTCTCAACCACATTGTATATTTCTGCAGTTCCAATTCGAACCCCTTGCGGATTCAATGTAGCATCAGAACGACCCAACATGACTATGCCACCATTTTCTGTTATTTCAATAAAATCGCCATGGTGCCAGATGCCTTCATACTCGTTAAAATAGGCATTGAAATATTTTTCTCCATCTTCGTCATTCCAAAAATAAATTGGCATGGATGGAAAAGGCGACTTGCAAACCAGCTCTCCCTGTTTTCCGATTACCGAATGCCCTAAATCATCATAACAGTCAACATTCATTCCCAGTCCTTTACACTGTATTTCATTCTGGTAAACGGGAAGGGTAGGGCTTCCCAATACAAAGCATGAAACAATATCGGTACCACCTGCAATTGAAGAAAGCTGAACATCTTTTTTCCAGTCGCGGTATACATATTCAAAACTTTCAGCAGTGAGTGGTGACCCGGTTGAGGTTATCACTTTCAGTTTAGGAAAATCAGAAATCTCATTAGGTTTTACACCTGCGTCTTCAAGTGATGCAATGTATTTTGCACTGGTACCAAACAATGTGATGTCTAATTCATCGGCCATCTTTAAAAGGGCATCTGGTTCGGGATAAAAAGGATTGCCATCATATAAAACAAGTGTTGCACCAACAGCGAGGCTCGTGACAAACCAATTCCACATCATCCAACCACAGGTCGTAAAATAAAATATGGTTTGATCATCCTGCAGATTGTTGTGTAATACCAGTTCTTTTAAATGCTGAATTAATGTTCCTCCGGTTGAATGAACAATGCTTTTTGGCAAACCGGTTGTGCCGGATGAATACATAATATACAACGGATGATCAAATGGAAGTTGTTCAAATGTTAAGGGTTCATTTGTAGGGAGGGCAAAATCGTCGTATAAAATAGCATTATTCAATTTACTTACATCTGCATTTCCTGTATAGTTAACCAATATTGTTTTTTCAATAGTAGGCAAATCCTTGAGGATACCATTCAGCTTCTCCTGGGAATCGAAAACCTTGCTCTTGTAATAATAACCGTCTGCAGCAAAAATTACTTTGGGTTTGATTTGAGAAAAACGATCCAAAACGCCTTTGATGCCAAAATCGGGCGAGGTGGACGACCAAACAGCTCCAATTGAAGATGCAGCCAGCATACCAATAATTGCTTCAGGCATATTGGGCATAAATGCAGCAACACGGTCACCTTTTTGGACACCTAATTTTTTCAATCCTGCTGCAGTTCTTCTAACCTGTTCATATAAATCAGAATAGGTTAAGGTTCTTCTAACCGAATCTTCACCCCAAAAAATAATTGCAATATGGTCATCTTTCCTGGACAGTAGGTTTTCAGCAAAATTGAGTTTTGCTCCCTGAAACCATTTAGCACCGGGCATTTTCTTAGGATCATCAACTACTTGGTTATAGCCTTCAGAAGCTTTGATATTGCAAAATTCCCAGACTTCTTTCCAAAAATCAGCAATGTTTTCTATGCTCCATTTGTGAATGGTTGCATATTCACTATCAGGTAAATTGTATTTCTCTGATACCGTATTGAGGAATTGGTACATCCTCGATTTTTCTTTTTGGGTTTCACTTGGTTTCCAGAGTAGTTTATTTTTCATTGTCAATTAATTTTCACTTTTCACCCTAAAGTCCCCCTCAAGGTGGACAAATACCCATTCAATAGTGTCCACTTTGCCAAAAGAAAAGTAGTGTTTCTCCCCCTTTGGGGAAGATTAAGAGGGGGTCAACACCCAATCAGTCTCGAAATAACCAGTCTTTGTATTTCAGATGTGCCCTCACCAATTTGCAGCAATCGCTGGTCGCGATAGATGCGCTCAACATCATAATCTTTCATTAATCCGTATCCACCATGCAATTGTACGGCCTCGTCTGCAACCTCTTTTGCAATTTCGGAACAATATAGCTTTGACATAGCAGCTTCTTTACCATAAGGCTTTTTATTGTCCTTCAACCAACAAGCTTTATACAATAAGTTCCTGGCCAGTTCGATTTTCAAAGCCATATCTGCTAGTTTAAAAGCATTGACCTGGAATTTGCAAATTGGTTTGCCGAACTGTTTTCGCTCCTGAGAATAAGCAAGTGCCAGGTCAAATGCACCCTGTGCTGCACCCAATCCCATTGCTGCAATCGAAAGTCTTCCTCCATCCAGTGTATGCAGCATGATCTTCGAACCTTGCCCAATACTTCCCAATAAGTTTTCTTTAGGCACCCTGCAATCATCAAAAAATAATTCAGCAGTATCAGAGGCACGCCACATCATTTTCCCATGCATGGCCATTTGCCTGAAACCCGGCACACCAGCTTCAAGAAGAATGGTTGTGAATATTTTTCTCCCATTTTCTTCACCCGTTACAGCCTGTACAGTGCAACCTTTTGAGATATCAACCGAACCATTTGTGATAAATATCTTTGATCCATTGATCACCCACTCATTACCATCTAAAACAGCTGTTGTTTTGGTACCGCGGGAATCGGATCCGGCATTGGGTTCGGTCAAACCAAAACTCCACAAGGCATCTCCAGTACAAAGTTGGGGCAGGTATTTCATCTTTTGATCCTCGTTACCAAATTCGAACAAAGGACTAATGCCAAGCGAATTATGGGCAGCAAGTGTTGCTGCCTGGGAGCCATCAACACGGGCTATTTCTTCAACAGCTATAATATATGATAAGGTATCTAAACCCTGTCCTCCGTATTTTTCCGGAAGTGTCATTCCAAACAAACCAAGTTCGCCTATTTTTTTGGTGAGCTCATTCGAAAATTCAGCTTTTTCGTCTAATTCCTTAGCAAGCGGTCTAATTTCCCGTTCTGCAAAATCGCGAACCGTTTCACGGATCAGGTTTTGTTCATCGCTTAATTCAAAATTCATTTCTTTTGATATTTTTTAGGTTCCTAACTTTTTTGGCATTATTTTCTAGGTGGACTAGTTGAACATCAGTATCAACCATATCTCCTTCTTTTACTTCTATTTCTTTAACAACTGCATCATTCAAAGCAGTGATGTTGTTTTCCATTTTCATGGCTTCAACCACCAACATAATGGTTCCTCGTTTTACCCGGTCTCCTTTCTTCACATTTACTTTGATTACTTTCCCAGGCATAGGTGCGAAAAGATTGCTTTTGCTATCATCCTGGCTGGTAGATAAATATTCATCATTTTCATTGAGTAGGTCTTTTCGGCTCAACTTAAATAAAAAGCCTGATAAAGATACCCAGCCAATCGCTTTATCATCAATTGAAATGAATGCTTTGAAAAATCTTTCATCCAATGTGAATTGCACTTCATGATGACCAACACTTATAAGTTGGAGCTGATACAAATCGTTATTCATTGAAAAAGTGTAGTTTGAGTTATTAAACCGTTCAATGAAAACGGAATGGATATTATCTTCGATCTCTATTGGAATTACCATGTTGTTGCGCCAATATCCAATTTTCCTCCAAATATTTTTGTGATTCTTATTCCTGTCAACATTTAAGGAATGAAGCATATATGCAAACAATGGAGACTCAATGCCAACTTTCTCTTTTTCGTTTTTGATAAATCCTATTAATTCATCTGAATGTTCATCACAAAACTTGGTTGAGATTTTATTTGACACGAAAGCCTGGTGTTGAAGCATGCTCATTAAATAGGCAATATTGGTGTTGATGCCATGAATGATAAAATCCCTTAATGCATCAATACTTTTTTTGATTGAAATTTCCCTGTTTTCGCCCCATACAATTTGCTTGGCTATCATTGGATCAAAAAAACTATGAATTTCAGTTGCTTTTTCAATACCGCTATCAATTCGAATATTTTCACCTTTAGGTTGCTTGTACAAAGTCATTTTCCCTGGTGATGGGAGAAAATTATTTTCAGGGTCTTCGGCATAAATCCTGCACTCAATTGCATGGCCTTCTTGTTTGATTTCATTCTGTTTAATGCGCAATACATTTCCTGCTGCAACCATTATCTGTTCTTCAACAAGATCTATTCCTGTTACCATCTCAGTAACCGGATGCTCAACCTGTATGCGGGTATTCATCTCCAGGAAATAAAAATTCAACTCTTTATCCACAAGGAACTCCATTGTTCCTGCACTGTTGTATTCAATTTCTTTGGATATCTTAACAGCTGCATCACCCATCTTTTGCCTGATTTCAGGAGTAAGGGTAGGAGAGGGTGATTCTTCAATTATTTTTTGATACCGCCTCTGTATGGTGCATTCCCGCTCAAAAAGGTGAATTACATTACCATGATTGTCTCCAAGTATTTGAAATTCGATATGCCGAGGTTCTACAACATATTTTTCAATATAAACGGTACCGTCCCCAAAATAGTTTTTCGCTTCCCGGCTGGTTGATTCCAAAACATTGGCAAGTTCAGAAGGCTTATTTACAATCCGCATTCCTTTTCCACCGCCACCTGCAGCTGCTTTAACTAAAATGGGGTAAGGAATAGTTTTGGCATTGGCCAGCAATTCTTTTGGACTGCCTGTGATTCCTTTGGTCATTGGAATACCTAATTTACTAACAAATTCCCTTGACTCAATTTTGTTGCCCATCAGGCTTATGGCTTTTGCATGTGGACCAATGAATACAATTTTGGCCTTGTCACAGGCTTTTACAAAATCACCATTTTCGGCAAGAAAACCATATCCGGGATGAATGGCATCACAACCCGAATCAACAGCGGTTTGAATGATCTTTTCAATATTCAGGTAAGTTTCACTCAACTCTCGATGACCAATGCAATATGCTTCGTCTGCTTTTTGAATGTGCAGCGAATCTTTATCAACTTCTGAATATACAGCAACAGTTTTGATTCCCAGTTTTTTTGCAGACTTGATGATGCGTACAGCAATCTCACCTCTGTTGGCAATTAGTATTTTCTTGAAAACTTTCATAAATATTCATTCATTTACAAATGATTAGTCTGTCCAGTTGGGTTTTCGTTTTTCTAAAAAAGAGGACATGCCTTCTTGTCCTTCATCAGAAGCCCGTAACTCAGCTATTTTATTGGCTGTATAATCAATAACCTCATCCGGGTTTTTGTCAATTACTTCTCCAATCATGGCTTTGGTTTGTTTAACTGCCTCAGGAGCACTTGTTAATAGTTGCCTGACAATATCATTTAATGCAGTTTCAACCTGATCCGTATGAACAGAATGATTTACCAAATGCCATTTTTCAGCTTCTTTGCCTTTAAACCGTTTTCCGGTCATCATCAATTCTTTTGCACCAAACTCCCCGATTCGTTTTATTACGAAAGGTGAAATCGTAGCTGGGGCAATACCCAATTTTACTTCGCTGAATGCAAAAGAGGTGTTTTCCTCTGCTATCACTATATCACATGCTGCCAGCAATCCATTTGCTCCTCCAAAGGCTGATCCATGAACTACTGCAACAGTAGGAAAAGGACATTTGTAAATTGAATTGAATAAATCGGCCAGTCGTTTGCCGTCCTTTATATTTTCATCAAGACCAAAACCGGCAATTCCTTTCATATAATTCAGGTCTGCACCAGCACAAAATGATTTTCCTTTTCCTCGAAGAATAACTACACGAATATCATTTAAAGCGGAGATTTCAATGAAAGCATCAGTTAATTCAGCAATCATCACATCATTCATGGCATTATGCACTTCAGGCCGGTTAAGCCATACAGTTATCTGATAGCCATCTTTTGCGATCATTATGTTTTTAAAATCATTCATGATTTACATTCTGAACACACCATATTTTTGATCGGGATATTTTTTATTCAGCGACATGGCAATGCCCATGGCTAGAATTTTACGTGTGTCAACCGGATCGATGATACCATCATCCCACAATCTTGAAGTGCTGTAATAGGCTGAACCTTCTTTTTCGTATTTGGCTAAAATTCGACTACGCAACTCTTCAATTTCGCCCTTGGGCGGTTCTTTGCCGCGTGATTTATATTGGTCGACTTTTACTGTAGTTAATACAGTTGCTGCCTGTTCACCACCCATGACCGAGATTTTAGCATTGGGCCACATCATCAGTAAGCGAGGGTCAAAAGCACGGCCGGCCATACCATAATTTCCAGCTCCGAATGAGCCTCCAAAAACAACCGTAAATTTTGGAACATTTGTATTTGAAACAGCATGTACCATTTTTGCACCATCCTTGGCGATGCCTTTACGTTCAAATTCTTTGCCAACGATAAATCCTGTAATATTCTGTAAAAAGATCAGTGGGATTTTACGCGCGGTGCATAACTGGATAAAATGAGTCACTTTTAAAGCTGATTCAGAAAACAAAACACTGTAATTTGCAACAATCCCTACCGGGAAACCCATGATATAAGCAAATCCAGTGACTACGGTTGTGGCATATTTAGCTTTAAATTCCTGGAAACGACTCCCATCAACCATGCGCATGATCACTTCGCGAGGGTCAACGATTTTTCTTAAATCAACCGGTGCAATACCATATAATTCTTCAGGGTCATAGGCGGGTTCTTCAGGAGAAATAATATCCAGATCTTGCCTGTCACGCGGTTCTAAATTTTCAAAAATATTTCTGCAAATCTGTATGGCATGCGTATCGTTTTCAGCAAAATGATCAGCAACTCCCGATATTGATGTATGCACTTCAGCACCACCCAATTCTTCAGCAGTAACTTCCTCTCCGGTTGCTGCTTTTACCAATGGAGGGCCACCTAAAAATATAGTACCCTGCTCTTTAACGATAATAGCCTCATCGCTCATGGCAGGCACATAAGCACCACCTGCAGTGCAGGAACCCATGACGATGGCAATTTGCGAAATGCCCATTGCTGACATCCGTGCCTGGTTAAAGAAAAACCTGCCAAAATGATCCCTGTCAGGGAAAACAGTATCCTGCTCAGGCAAATAAGCACCACCCGAATCAACCATATAAACACATGGCAGGTGGTTGTGCATGGCAATTTCCTGTGCACGTAAATGCTTTTTGATGGTATAACGCATATAAGTGCCCCCTTTTACAGTAGCATCGTTGGCAATAATTACTGTTTCCCTGCCATGAATCACCCCAATACCGGTAACTATTCCGGCAGACGGAAAACCATTATCATATTGATCATAAGCTGCAAGTGATGAAAGTTCAAGGAATGGTGTGTTCGGATCGATTAATAAGTTGATTCGCTCACGTGCTAATAATTTCCCTCTTTCTTTATGTAGCTTTACAGCTCTTTCTGATCCTCCCCGGGTAACCAGTTTTAACCTTTCACGATATTGCTCAAGCAGTTTTTCAAACTCTTTTTTGTTCTCTTTAAACACTGAAGAGTTAAGGTCGATTTTAGTTTTTAGTTTGAACAAATCAGATATATTTAATGATGAAAATTCTCTGTATGAAAGTTCATCCAGAGGCAGTTGGTTTAATATGCAAGTTTATGGAAATTTAACCAATTAAAAAAGTGAATAATTCTAAATAAGGGATGTATTTCAAAAACCAGTATTTCTTGTAACAAACGATTTAATCCTAAGTTTTTGAATGGAAATCTTATATTTTTCCGTAAATTAGCCTGCCTAAAATCAAATCGAAAAACCTTATTTATATATGAATTATCCTAAAAAAGTTGTGATCGGTGATATCACTGTCCGTGACGGATTTCAACACGAAGAAAAATTTATACCCACTGAAGCCAAATTATGGGTTGCTGAAGAATTGGTATTGTCTGGTTTAAAGCATCTTGAAATTACAAATTTTGGTAATCCAAAAGGAATGCCACAATTCAAAGATGCAGATGATATTTTCAAACGGATCAGGAACAGTAAGCGACTAAAAGGTAAGCTTGATGATGTTAGCCTTACTGCAGTTACTATCCGCGAACGGGCTATTGAACGTGCAATTCAAGCCCGGAAAGATGGTTATGGGCCAGACAGAATATTGTTAATGGTTTCTACAAGTGAATCACACCAGTTTAAAAATTCAGGTCTCTCTCTTGCTGAATATTGGAAAATGGCTGAAGAATGGATTCCAAAAGCACAGGCTGCCGGTTTAAAAGTTAACGGAACTGTAAGTACCATCTGGGGTTGCCCTATTGAGGGGCCAACAAAAATGGAAGATGCAGTTGTATTTGCCAAGCGTTGGCTGGATATTGGCGCCAATGATGTTGAGCATGCGGATCATGATGGTTCGGCTTCACCTGACAGGGTATTTAAATATTACTCCATGTTGATGGATGTGATTGATAATCCGCATAAACATATTGTCCATTTCCATACTACCCGTGGATGGGGATTGGCCAATGTGCTGGCAGCTCTGCAAGCAGGAATGACCAATTATGAATCAACTCTGGGAGGCATTGGCGGACAGCCGGCCAATTTTGTTGATGGTGTGCCTGTTTCAGGAACCGGTGAATATTATTACAAAGAAGCTGTTAATGTTGGACTTGTTTCTACCGAAGATATGGTGGTGATGATGGATGAAATGGGAATTGAAACCAATTTGGATATCGACCGCATCCTTGAAACCGGTAAAATGGTCGAGCGAATCGTGGGCAGAAAACTTCGTTCGGAAGCAATACACCAGGGTCGTATTCCAAAAGAACTGTCAGGTAGGGATTGGGATTAAAATCCTTGATAAGAGTTTCCAGATACAAATTATAGTTATTTCGATCTTAAAAAAATTTCTTTCCTCCCCTGGTTCAAGGGGAGGTGGCCAAAGGCCGGAGGGGTTATTACGCAAAAATAACGAGAAGAAACAATAGTATGAGGCAGCATTCCCAAATAAAAATCATCGAAACCCCGCGTGATGGCATGCAGGGCATTGATGAATTTATACCAACCCATAAAAAAATTGAATACATCAACTTACTTCTGCAATGTGGTTTTGATACGGTTGAGGTAGGTAGCTTTGTTTCACCAAAAGCCATCCCTCAAATGGCTGATACACCGGAGTTACTTGAAAAACTCGATTATTCAAAAACAAATTCAAATATTGCTGTTTTGGTTGCTAATTTGAAAGGTGGCAAACTCGCAACTCAATTTGATATGGTTGATCAGATTTTTTATCCATTCTCAACCTCACCTACTTTTCTGAAAAAGAATTTAAATACAAGCACTCGAAAGTGCTGAACGGACTGTTGACGAACTTCAAAATTTATGTGTGAAAACGGGGAAAGAACTGGTTGCCTTTATTTCGCTTGCTTTTGGCGACCCTTATGGCGATCCATGGAGTGCTGACCTGGTTATTAATTGGGTAGAAAAACTGGTTCAAAAAGGGATTAAAAAAATACCACTGGCCGATACCATTGGAGATGTTGACCCAAAAATAATTGATAATGTTTGTGGTGTAGTCGTTCCATTGTTTCCGGAAGTTGAATTTGGTTTGCACACACACGCATTTCCCGGCAAAGGGAAGAGTAAAATTGCAGCTGCCTGGAAACATGGTGTTCAACGATTTGATACGGTAATTGGAGGACTTGGTGGTTGCCCGATGACAGATAAGGAATTGGTTGGAAATCTTTCTCTGGAATCATTAATCACCTGGAGTGAAACACAAGGAATTGAAACCGGCTTGAATATGGAAATGCTTGCAAAAGCCAGGATGTATCCATTGCTTTTTGGATAAACTCATGCGACTACTTTATTCCTCTAACATCAAAGTTGTCATCAAACGCGACAATATTTCCCCTTGATTTGTAAAAAATAACCAACGTTCATTTTCATCAACTACCGGCAGCGATTCCAGGTGCAATTCCTGCATTTTTGAAAGTACCTGTTTGGCTGATTCCGTCGGTGCAACTTTTTGTTGTCTGATTCCAACCAGGTTATTTTTTAATTTATTGTAGTTACGTATTTCATCTTCTTCTGGCAATTGAGCTACCAAAGTGCTGGTGTTCATCCATCCATCAAATTTTCCATTATTCAAAAAAACAGCATATTTTAACCCCAGCGTACTCACATATTCTTTTATCAGTTTTGTCGAGTAAGTGATATTGTCGAGCAGGAGTAGTGTGTTAATTGCTTTATTGGGATTTTCTTTAAGTTCCTGCTGAATTTTTTTAAGCTGTGAAACAGATCCTTTCCTGACAACGCCACCACTTCCACCAATACTTTCGATGGATATTTCTGCCTGTGAGAGTTCACCAATTTCAACATTGCTCGCTGCTTCTCCAAGTTTTAAAAATCCGCCAAACTCAACAGACCTTCCTTCTTTAACGGATTTCATCACAACAGTATAAACTTCACTTACCTGTTTGTTGAATATGATGAGTGCAACGATGATGATCACAGGCCAGACTAATTTAGTAAGCAATGGCACCCAGTCACTAAAACTTTTTGATTTTTCCATAACAGTAAATTTTAGTTAATAAATAGAAATACAAGTCATTTTGACAGCAAATTAAATGCTAAGATAATGTGAAAAATAAGAATATGTTAAAACTTTATCAGGAAATGAAGTCACTCAGTTTTCCAGCTTTGTCCAAACGAACACCTTTATCCGTTTGGTGAATTGTACCTGCTTCATTGATGAGATCATGTTCAAAAAACAAGATGTAATCATCTGCTAAAGCTTCATTGTAAAAACGTTCACGATCCTTTAGAGTTTGCAATGGTTTTGTGTCATAAGCCATAATCCATGGCATCGGAATGTGAGCTGCGGAAGGCATCAGGTCAGCCATAAAGACAACGGTTTTGCCATTGTGCTTTATATGTGGAATAAGTTGACCATTGGTATGGCCATCATATAGTTTGAAGGTAATATTGGGAATATATTCACCTTCTTCTTCAATCAATTTCAGTTGTCCACTTTCCTGGATGGGCAAAATATTCTCTTTTAAAAATGAAGCTTTTTCACGCCGGTTTGGTTTAGTGGCCCATTCAAATTGTTGTCGGCTTGTCCAATAGGTTGCATTCGGAAATGCCAGTTCATAACCTGTCCTAGTCTCATTCCATTTTACGCTTCCACCACAATGATCAAAATGCATATGGGTAAGAATCACGTCAGTAATATCGTTAGGTGTGAAACCCGCATCAGCAAGCGAACTCTCCAAAGTAGCATCACCGTTAAGGTAATAATGCTTTAGCCATTTTTCATCCTGTTTTTCGCCAATGCCATTATCAATCAATATTTTCCTGTCGCCATCAACAACCAAAAGGCATCGCATCGACCAGTTACATAAATTGTTTTCATCGCAAGCATAAGCTTTTGACCAGAGTACTTTTGGAACAACACCAAACATGGCACCACCATCAAGTTTAAAGTTTCCGGTTTCTATAGGGTAAAGTTTCATGAGTTTTAAATTTGAGCCACAAAAATACATTTTTAACGATGAATTTATTTTTACTCCTGATAATTTTTAGAAACCATTATAAATAGTTTAATATCTATAACATGCTGTTTGATTTATAATATAACTTCGTAAATTTACCCTCCATTTTTTAATATAATCATTAATCTATACATAAATGTTTAATAAACAGATACTTTTCAGAACAACCATGCTGTTGTTCTCAATCCTTATTTGCCTGAATTCAGCAGAAGCCAAAAAGAAAAAAAAAGAAATCGATTCCGACACCCTTAAGTCCTCCACTTTTAGTGGATTAAAATGGCGAAGCATCGGGCCTGCTTTCGCTTCAGGTCGAATTGCCGATTTTGCCGTAAATCCTGAAAATACCGCAGAATATTTTGTTGCCGTTGCTTCTGGTCATATCTGGAAAACAACCAACAACGGAACTACATTTGAACCGGTATTCGATAAACATGGTGTTTATTCTATTGGTGCTTTGGCCATGGATCCGAATAATCCGAATGTGGTTTGGGCCGGAACAGGGGAAAATAATCATCAAAGAGCACTTGGTTATGGAAATGGAGTTTATAAGACCATTGATGGCGGAAAAAAATGGAAAAATATGGGTTTAGCGGATTCTCGTCAAATTGGTGAAATACTCATTGACCCAAGGAATTCTAATGTAGTTTATGTAGCAGCCGAAGGCTCAGCATGGGGGCCGGGAGGTGAACGCGGTGTTTACAAAACCACAGACGGTGGAGAAAACTGGGAGTTGGTTTTGGAGATTAGTGAGAACACCGGTGTTGCCAACCTTTGTTTCGAACCGGGAAATCCTGATGTAATATATGCAGGAGCAGAACAAAGACGCAGAAGACAATTTTCGAAAATAGGCGGAGGGCCTGAATCGGCTTTTTATAAAACGACTGATGCAGGAAAAACCTGGAATAAGCTTGAAAGTGGTATACCCGGAGTGGACAAAGGTGGTATGGAAATCGTTGTTTCGCCGGCTGATCCAAATATTGTTTATGCCATGTTTGAGGCTACTGAAAAGGGAGGTTTCTATCGTTCAACTGACCGGGGAGCATCCTTTAAAAAAATGAATGATTACTTTACCAGCGGACAATATTATTCTGAATTATTCTGTGACCCTATCAATCCTGATAAGGTTTATTCTACAGGCACACGCACAAAATACACAACTGACGGAGGTAAAACCTGGAACCGTGTGAGCAATAATCAGCGTCATGTTGATGATCATGCAATGTGGATTGACCCAAAAAACACCAATCACTTCTTTATTGGAGGCGATGGTGGTGTTTATGAAAGCTTTGATGGAGGCAGCAGCTTTTTATTTAAAACGAACCTGCCTGTTACACAATATTACCGAGTTAATGTAGATGACACAGAACCATTTTACTGGGTTTATGGAGGTACACAAGATAACAACAGTATGGGCGGACCTTCACGTAACATTAAAAATGGTGGTGTGTTGAGTAGTGAATGGGTAACCACATTAGGTGGCGATGGTTTCTGGCAAGCGAGTGAACCAGGAAATCCAGATATCGTTTATTCTGCCTATCAATATGGTAATATTTTCAGGTTTGATAGAAAATCAGGTGAAAGAATTAAAATCAAACCCATGCCCCAAAAAGACGAATTGACTTTCCGATGGAATTGGGATGCTCCTTTTATATTAAGCCCTCATTCTCCAACAAGGCTTTATATGGCTGCTAATAAAATGTTTAAAAGTAATGATCGTGGTAATACCTGGTCAGCAATCAGTGATGATCTGACAAGAAATGAGGACAGAAACCAGTTTAAAGTAATGGGCAAATTTTGGCCGGCTGATGCAGTTGCAAAAGATGTATCAACATCACAATGGGGAACTATTGTTTCACTGGCTGAGTCAAAACTAAAAGAAGGATTAATTTATGTTGGTACTGATGATGGTGTAATTCAGATTACAGAAGATGATGGTGAAAACTGGACGAAAATTACCTCTTTTCCTGGAGTGCCTGAATATACTTTTGTGAGCGATGTGTTTGCCTCAACGCATGATGAAAACCTTGTGTTTGCTTCTTTTAACAATACCAAAAGTGATGATTTTAAACCCTATGTTTTTAAAAGTACAGACAAGGGAAAAACCTGGACTTCAATCACAAGTGACCTGCCTGAAAATGGATCGGTACATAGTATTGTACAGGATGTTAAAGATCCGAACTTATTGTTTGTTGGTACAGAGTTTAGTTTTTATTTCAGTCTTGATGCTGGTAAAACATGGGTCAAACTTGCTGCAGGACTGCCGGATATAGCTGTAAGAGATATCGCAATACAAGAACGAGAAAATGATTTGGTCATTGCTACTTTTGGTCGTGGATTTTATATCATTGATGATTTCACACCATTGCGAGGTCTTACCCAAGATATCCTTGATAGCACCGATGCAATACTTTTTCCTGTTAAGGATGCATTGATGTACATACAAACCGGTGATCGTTACGGACAAGGTTCTTCTGTTTATAAAGCTGAGAATCCTGAATTCGGTGCAACAATTACATACTACATAAAAGAGGTGCCAAAATCATTAAAATCAAAAAGGCTGAAAGAAGAAAAAGAACTCTTTAAAAAAGGAGAGCCAATTCCTCAACCAATAAAAGAACAGCTCGATGCTGAAAAAAATGAAACAGGACCTTATCTTGTGTTTACAATCAAAGATAAAAATGGCACTGTCGTAAGAAAACTGCATAAAAAGGCTGGCAAAGGAATTCAACGGACAAACTGGGATTTGACGTTATAAAAATCCGGGAGTAGTAAGGTTAAAAGAAGATGAATATGATCCGACCAATACCGGTAGAAGTGGCATGCTTGGCATTGCCCGGAGATTATACCGTTGAATTAAGCATGTTCCATAATGGAGAAGAAAAACTGCTTGCCGGTCCTGTTGAATTTACCGCGAAAGTGTTAAACAATTCAACATTAACTGATACTGATCGTAATGCTCTTGTTGCCTTTCAACAACAAATTTCAGATTTATACAGGGTGATGGACGGCACAGATGAATATTTTGATGATTTGAAAAAACGAACCACCTATATCCAGCAGGCAATCGTTCAGACAAATGGAGCCACGGTTGAAATGAAAAATAAAGCGCAAAAGATGCAAGAAGAACTTCAGGCTATTGAATTCCTTTTTGAAGGAACACCAGCCAAAGCAAGTTCTGAAGAGGTCCCTCCCGAAATAATGTCGTTGAGTAGCCGTTTGCAGGAAGTTGTTTGGGGTATGTGGTCAACTACATCAGCTCCAACAAAGTCAATGAAAATGAATTATGAGATTTTATTGGAAGAATTTCCCAAAGCACTTGACCAATTGAATAATATTGGAGAGCAAATAGATTTACTGAATAAGGAATTGGACGAATTAAAAGCTTCCTATACACCGGGTAGGATACCGAAGATGTAAACTAAAAAATAATTAGTAAATAAAGAGGCTGTCTCACAAGTCTTAATCATATATAGGGTCACTGAGAACGCAGAGAAAAATAATATATGAAGTTCAGTATATTAAAGCTGCGATCTTTGCGACTTTGCGTGAACCAATAATGAAAACCTGATTTTTGAGGCAATCTCTTCATTATTTATTAATAAGCTTATCAATAGCCACTTATAAATGTTAATTTCAATTGAAATTGGGTTTCTTCTATCTCTTTTTATACTTTTACACGCAATAAAATTCCAAAAAACAAATAATAAACTAGTATGATAAAAATTAACACCCTGATTGTCATTGTGATGATTGCCTTTTCTTCTGTTCTGTTTGGTCAAAATTCAGCCCAAAATCAAAAAGCCAGTACATTCGGAAAAATGGAAGGCCCAATTATGGTGCCAAGTATTGCTCAACAAATAGAAGATGGAACCTTTGTTGGTGTTGATCGACAAGAATCGCCTAAAATAGCTCCGCCTAAAAGAAGGGGCGCTAATAAACATGTTCCTGGCAAAGGTTTTCCAAAGGGAAATGATGCCCTGGTTGAGAATCAAATGAAAACCAAAAGATATGATGGTAAAGAACCGACACTTGTTTTTGATGCCGCAATTTCAAACTATAGTGTTTCCGATCCAACAGGAGCTGTAGGACCTGATCATTTTATAGGTGCCTGGAATACAGGGTTCAGAATTTTTGACAAAGAAGGAATTCCATTAACAAATGAGGCCTCATTAGCTACTTTGTTTCCGGGTAATGCTATTGGTGATCCCATCGTTTTTTATGATGCTGAAGCAGATCGATTTGTAATTACGGAGTTTGATGGTAACCCAAATGGGTTTAATATGGCTGTTTGCCAGGGTTCTGACCCGGTGAATGATGGCTGGTATATATATACTACCGGCTTTGGAACAGGCTCCTTTCCTGATTACACCAAATTCTCAGTATGGTCTGATGGATATTATGTAACTGCTAACATCAATGCATCTGATAACGTATTTGCCGTAGAACGCGATGAAATGTTGCTTGGCAATGAATCTCAGTTTGTTGGCTTTCCGTTAACTGGGGTAACCACCTCAGGGTTTTATAGTCCGCAGTTCTTGCATGTTACCAATGATGAACTTCCTGCCCCCGGGAATGCCACGGTTATTTATATGCAGGATGATGCATGGAGTGGTGTTAGCACCGACCATTTAAAACTTTGGTCAGTGGATGTAGACTGGGAAGATATAGAAAGCTCAACAATTTCTTCTCCGACAGAAATAGAAACAACACCATTTATTGGTGTTTTTGATGGCGGCTCCTTTTCCAATGTGCCACAATTAAGTGGTCCTGACCAGGATGTACTGCAGGCGACAATCATGAACCAGGCTCAGTTCCGGAAATTTCCTGGTTATAATTCGGCAATATTCAATTTCGTTGTTGATACAGATGGATCAGGCGGAGAACTTGCAGGTATAAGATGGTTTGAACTACGGCAGGATGATGATGGGGAACCCTGGTCGATTTACCAAGAGGGAACATATCTTTCTCCCTACGAGGATAAACACGCTTTTTCCGGAAGTATGGCCATGGACCAGGATGGTAATATTGGAATGGGTTACACCACATGTAGCGAAAACCACCAGATTGCTATACATTATACAGGCAGGTTTGCTACTGATGAATTGGGGCAAATGACAGTTGATGAAACGCTTATCACACAAAGTACCTCAAATAATCCTGGTAATCGACTCGCGGATTATGTTCATTTAACTGTTGATCCAACCAATGATAAAACTTTTTGGCACATTGCCGAATACTTTAAGAACAATCAAAGGATTGATGTTGTCGGAGTATTCCAGATAGCACCCGACTTTTCACATGATGTTGGTGTGGTAAGTATCGATGCACCGGTTGACGGAACATTATCTGATGCAGATACCATTAAGATAACGATCAGAAATTTTGGAGCAGAAAGTCAATATGATATCCCGGTTAGCTATCAGATCAATGATGGTTCTACTATTAGTGAATTATATACTGATACGATTCAAAGCAACTCCAATGCACAATATTCGTTTATAACTACAGGAGATTTTTCAATAGTTGGAGAAACATATCAAATTACTGCCTATAGTGATTTAACTGTTGACGAATATCCGGATAATGATACTGTTGTTACTTCTGTATTTCACTTGTATCCGAATGATCTTGGAATAGCACAAGTTAACTCACCTACATCAGGATCAGAATTAACTGAAAATGAATCGATCACAATTACACTTGAAAATGCTGGTGGTGAGCCACAATCTGATTTTGATGTTACATTTGTTCTGGATGGACAGGATCCGGTGGCAGAGCAGGTTGCTGGACCCATTCCGGGATCTTCAACCATGATGTATACATTCAACTCAACCGGTGATTTTTCATTGCTTGGTGACCATGAACTAATTGTTTACACCTCTCTAAATGAAGATTCCGATACATCAAATGATACGATTAGCAAAATTATTACCAACGAAATTTGTCAGCCTGATATGGATTGTACAGAAGGTGATGGCATCGCGCGACTGGAACTTGGAACCATAGTAAATCCATCCGGATGTGATGAAAACGGTTATGGGGACTATACCGATATGATGACCAACCTTTGGCCCGGAGTCACTGACGAATTAATTATTACAACCAATTATGGTAGTCAGTATGTAAAGGTTTGGATTGATTTAAATGATAACTTTTTATTTGAAGAGCAAGAAGTTGTTGTTGACAACCATGTAATAGCTCCTGGCGAAGGTGGCGGAACATTTACCGATTTTATTCCGTTCCCAATTCCTGGCAATGAATACCTTGGTGAACACATGATGAGGGCAAAAACAAACTGGAATGCCCCTGTTCCTGATAATGCCTGTGAAGGCACTGAATATGGTGAAACAGAAGATTATACAGTAAATATTGATAATACTACTGGTATTAATGGACAAAGTGCTGAACCTAATGAATTGGTTGTCTCAAGCCTTGGTAACAATAAGTTTTTATGCAGGTTTACCGCAGTTAATTTAACTGAAACACTAATTATATCGGTAAATAATCTTTCAGGTCAGACTGTTATTCAAAACAGGGTTGAAAATGTAAACGGTCAATACGAATTCGATTTTGATATGTCTTATGCATCACCTGGGATGTATTTGGTTCGATTGGGTTCCAGTTCTTTCGGGAAAGTGAAAAAGATCGTTGTACAGTAAAAATATTTTTGAACAAAATTATAAAAAGAGAGGTTTATTCCTCTCTTTTTTTGATATCGATAATTGCTACTGGCACTGTATTTCCACATGTGCTCATCCTTTTTTGAGGTAGAAATTTCAACCAAACATTCATATTACTTGATTTGTAAATATTCGGAAGATCGTGTGTTTCGAGCAATTGGTTACTATCCAAACGAATGAGGTACCTGCAATCTTCGTCGTTTTTTGTAAAGACTATAACGATGGCTTTTTCATAACCTTCTTTGAGTAAATTTTCTTCAGTGGCTTTGTCTTGTTCAATTTTTGAAGTGCTGTTTTGCTGTACTTTACATGAAACAAGGATAAAGCAGAAAGTCCAGATTAATATCAAATATAAACGAGTCATAAGTCTTACTTTTTTATTTGTGCTAAAGATAATTAAGCATTAAGTTCACAAAATTACTTTCTTTTTCATTTTTTAACATTTCGCATAAATGCTCTAATAACAATAGGTTAGGTTTATTTGAAAGCGCAATAAGGAAATAATGTTTAAATAATCTAGAATATAATTAAACAAAATAAATTTGTTTGGTGTTATTCTACCCTAATTCGATATTTAAACATTAACAATTAAACAATAAAAAAATGAAAACTTCAAAATTATTTAAATCGACAACCATGATCATGGCCATTGCCCTGATTGGTTTTTTAGGAATGAACAACTCTTTTGGTGCTGAAAAAGCTTCAAAGACATCTCAAATGACAATTGTAGAAATCGCATCAGCAGATGCGCGATTTAGCATTTTGGTAGAAGCAGTAGTGAAAGCCGACCTTGCAGGCGCCTTAAGCTCTGATGGACCGTTTACTGTATTTGCACCTACAAATGATGCATTCAACAAGTTATTTGCTGCATTAGGAGTAAGTGGCGTTAGCGATCTAACTTCAGATCAATTAACTCCAATTTTGCTTTACCATGTAGTTGGCGCTAAAGTTATGTCTGCTGATGTTAAAACAGGCAAGGTTCAGACACTAAATGAAAATGCATCTATTAATATCAAAGCATCTAAAAGCGGTGTTATGATAGACAAAAATTCTAACGTAATTATTACTGACATCGAAGCTTCAAATGGTGTTATCCATGTTGTAGATGCAGTTTTAGTTCCAGGTTCAGATACTGAGGCAAGTGCTTCAGGTTCTTCTTGTGGTAAATAAATAAATTCATTCAAAACACTTAAACAATAAAAAAATGAAAACAATAATTAAATATTTTAGTCTTTCGACATTCGCACTGGCATCAGTATTATTACTTTCTTCATGTGATAAAGATGAAGATCCACAGCCAGAAATTGATAAACAATCAATTGTAGAAATTGCTTCTGGCGATGCGAACTTTAGCATACTTGTTGAAGCCCTTGTAAAAGCAGATCTGGTGACCGCTCTTCAAGGTGCTGGACCGTTCACTGTTTTAGCTCCAACAAATGATGCATTTGAAATGTTATTCACCGATTTGGGCGTTGCAGGTATAGCAGATTTAAGTGCTGACGCCTTAAAACCGATACTGCTTTATCATGTAATAGCTGCCTCAGCGAAATCCTCATCACTTTCAACAGGATATTTTGAATCTCTGAATACAACAAATCCTGGAAACCTTGGGGCAAGCCTCTTCATTCAAACAGAGTCTGGAGTGATGATTAATGGTGGGGCAATGGTTTCTACTGCCGATATTGAAGCTTCAAATGGTGTAATTCATGTGATTGACAAGGTGCTTTTGCCGCCAACAGTTGTAGATTTTGCGATATCAAATCCAAACTTCAGCATTTTGGTTGAAGCAGTTGTGAAAGCTGGTCTTGTTGATGCATTAAGTGCTGAAGGTCCCTTTACCGTATTTGCTCCTACGAATGAAGCTTTTGAAATGTTATTTGCACAACTGGAAGTGAGTGGCATAGCTGATTTATCAGCAGAAGCATTAACGCCAATCTTATTGTACCATGTTGTTAGCGGAAATGTGAATGCTTCGCAAGTAGCTACCGGTATGGTTCCTACATTGAATGAAGCAGCAGATCTCGATTTAATGGTATCTACTTCAGGCGTAATGATCAATGAATCATCAAACGTAATTGCTGTTGATGTTCAAGGTACTAATGGTGTTATTCATGCCATAGATAAAGTTTTATTACCGTAATTTCTTTTCAATGTTTTTGGTTAGAAACCATCCTTACCTGATGCCTATCAGGGGGATGGTTTTTTATTTAATCCTTTTTAATTATATTTCTTTATTTTGTTACAAATAATAGTTTTATGCGTCGCCTTGATAAAGAAATTAATGATCAAACCATTCTAGATGAAATTTTAAATAAGTCTCAAGTCGTTAGAATTGGTTTTGCGGCAGACAATATCCCATTCATTTTCCCTGTCAATTTTGGTTACGCATACAATAAAATTTATATCCACTCTGCCACTCAGGGTAGCAAAATCGATCTGATACCGAAAAACAACAAAGTTTGTTTTGAAATGGAGCTGTATGATGAGATAATCAAAGCGAAAAAGTCCTGCAACTGGACTACAAAATACCGGTCAATTATTGGATGGGGAACAATTTCAATTGCAACTGATCGAGAAGAAAAAATAAAAGGTCTTGATATCATTATGGTAAAATATGGCAAACCATTGAATAATAATTATTCAGATACCATGCTTAAAAAAATGGTATTGCTTGTAATTGAAATAGATCGGTTTACAGGAAAGCAATCTGGTAAGTGGGATTAACTGTTTACTTTTTCACCCATTCTTCATCAACCTGTATCACCTCTTTTGTAGCTTCATCGTAAACAAAAGCCACAACACGACAGTTTTCAGGTTTCCAATCTTCTTTGAACGTAATTGAGTAGGATTTTTCAACAACTTTACCACTTGTTGGATTGGTCGATATATTTTCACCCCAGTCTCCGTTCATTGAACCACGCAATACGTTATTGTGTGCATAGGTGCTGTCAATTCCATAGGGCTCAAAATCTTCATCTTTTTGTGGTGCTTCAAAATTGTCCTGGACAATACAGGCCAATAATGAATATGATCCTTCAATATCTTCCTGGAATTCAGTATGAATTGTTGAGCTAAGTGTGTTTGTGCCAGAATTAAAATCATTTTCAATAGTAATTTTAGCCAGGAAATCGGTTGGTGCACGCTCTCCAACAGCCGAACCCCATATTGCCGGTCCCAATACCATTTTACCATTGTATTCTACCCTGTCAACCAATCCGTATGGGTTACCAAAGGTTGTACTTATACCATAATAATTATCCCAGGCTGTTCCAGCGGTTGTATTAAAATCGTAAGAAAAAAGATCACCCTGGGTACTGGCAAAGTAACCTGCATGAACGGTTATGATAATAAGACGCTGGTGATAAACGCTATCCTGTAAAACGTGTGCCTGATGCGCAGCTGCCGGGCAATTAGGACACGTATGACCGGTATAGTCTTCAAGTAAAACATTTTTAACAGTATCACCACTTTTTATTTCAGAAGTATCAATGCTTCCTGGTTTAAAATAAGGTTGCTCAACTTTATCACATGAGTAAATCAGAAAACCTAAAAGGATTGCTGGAATTAATAATATTTTTATTGTTTTCATATTGATTCAAGTTAAAAACTACTGGAAATTGTTACTGAGAAACCATTTGATGCAGGCACTGCTCTGCAAACACCACCTACGCAAACAATACCTTCGCGCTGACGTCCATAAGTAAAAGCAAGGCGTGTTGTACGGTGTGTATAACCAAATGAAGCAGTGTAATAATTGATTTGCTTTTCCGTATCAGGGTTACCGTAGTTATACTGGTCAGAAACTGTAAAGAACCAGTGTGGGGAAATTGTATATTCTAATAGGATAGCAGCCCAGTCACCTTTATCCTCGTTGGTCCATAAACCCTGTATTTCCCAGCGGAGGGCATTTTTCGAGTTGAATTTATAAGTCATTTCTAAAACACCTATATTTGAGTAAACCTGTGGTAGATCTTCAAAATGACCTTCTAAAACATCAATATCATAGTTTTGATACATATAGGTTAAGGTGGTTTTGAATTTTTTATTGAATTTTTTATCAATTTCTACATTAAAATCCTGCCAGAAAACGCGATCACCAAACTCAAAAAACGGTGATGTCCATCCAAGTGTACCATCTTCTCCAACTGCAGTCTCGTCTGTGCCAGGAACTTCAACAGGATTTCTTACAATATCATTTACCTGTGAATAATTTACGGCAATACCCATTCCGTATTTACCTCCTAATTTCGATTTCTTTGGGACTTTGTAGTTTACCTGCAGTTGAAAACCAATTTCACCATTTGGTTGCGTAGCATATGGATACATCGCAGTTAGCATATAGGTGTGGGTTTCGGTGTTGGGAGGTAAAAAATTAATATCCAATGCATTTGTTGTTACCGTTGCATCTGATTTATAACTCATGTTATCATATCTCTTGAACATGCCATAGAAGCCAAAACCTTTTGTCGAATAAGTAAGACTTACCATTAATGCCTGCCCTTCTTTATATATATAATTATTAAGAGCGGAAGGATCATTTACTTTATAGGCATATTCTGAGTTAAGGATGAATTTACCTGCTCCAATTGTGAATCGTCCGCCAATGTCACTAACGTTTCGAGGTGTGTTATAAACAGGAGACCAATCTGACTGGTATTTACTAACTGCACTTCCTCCAAGGATTAGCCTAAATTTTGAATTAGCCATTTTCGTAAATACCTGGTTAAAATCCAGTTCTGCATCAAACCCCTTTACTATCCCTCTGCTATTGGGTGAATATTTTATCCAATAGTAACGTTGCGTTCCGTAAACCGCTTTCATCAATAAACCTTTTACTGGTTCGTAGGTAACCCTGGCTCCATTGATCGAGTTATCGTAGCCAAGCATCCATTCTTCATATGCTCTTAAAGTAAGACCATTGCCAAATTGCTCATAAAAAGTTCCAATCGTAAAACTAAACTTTTCATTAGCATATGATGCCCAGTAGTTCGGAATACCTTGCCCCTCAAGGTCACCTTCAAAACCCAATAATGGAGGCAAATAGGCTTCATACCGAATACCTGCTGAAAAATTTCCTAAAGAATAAACAATGTTACCGAAACCATTGAAACGAAAAGGTTGACCTTTAATCCATAGAGAATCAGTAAATCCAATGGAATTATCTACTGTGTAATAGGCTGCATCAAATTGAAGACTTCCATGCACCTGGGATTTCTTCATTAATTCAGAAAATTGTGCCTGTGATGTTAATCCAGCAAAGCATAAAATAACAACAACTAATGTTACCCTGTTCATGGTGTTGGTTATTGGTAAATTTTAATGATTTGAAAGGCTTTCGCCGGCAGCTACTTTTTCTACCAGTTCATAAATTTCATCTTCAAGCCCTTCGTAATATGAGGTGTGCTGGTAAACTATTTTTCCGTTACCATCCAATAAGAAAGTATGAGGAATCATATTCACATTCATGGCACGTTTGAAATCCCCGTTGGGGTCAAGTAATACCTCCATTTCCCATGCTTTTCCATTAACGAATGGCATCACTTTCGCAGAAGAGCGGGAGTCATCGATTGAGACTGCATAGATTTTTACACCGGTTTCATCCTGCCAATCTTCATAGTTTTCATTGTATGCATCCATCTCTTTTTTACATGGTTTGCACCAGAGTGCCCAAAAACTGATCAGGATGGGTTTTCCATCGTTCTGAATTTCTTTGGTGTTGAATGATTCTCCTTCAAGTGTTTTAATATTTACTGAAGGCAGGCTATTGTTTTGTGCATCATCCTGAGCATACGTAAGGTTGATAAAAAACAATACTGATAATATAAGAAGTAGGTTTTTCATAGTTTTTAATTTATGGTTGACAAAATTACAAAAAGACTATGTAGATATGTAAGTATATGTATTATAGAATGCTTCTATTTAATGTAAACCTCAAGCAATTTTGAGGCCGCTTTTGGAATTAATTCAATATCCTTTAAAATTGCTGGTTTGATGATTGCTTCTCCGGGTTTAAGTGTAACCTGGTCATCAAACCAATTTATCGTGGTCATTCCTTCAACGCCAATATATATCACAAATGAATCCAATTCCTCAAAATCTTTTCTAAGTATCTGGTCGAGCTCAATGATATTGGTCGTAAATTTTGGATCATCCACAATAGATGATGTATGATTAAGGGTAGTAGAATACTTCGTTTTATATTCCTTATAAAAATTAAAATCAATAGCATCGAGTGCATCATTTATGTGCAACTCCCTTTGCATTCCTGCAGCATCAAATCTGTCCCAATCATATATGCGATAGGTAGTATCCGAAGTTTGTTGAATTTCGGTAAGTAATATTCCCGGTCCAATAGCATGTACTCTCCCTGCCGGCATAAAAAATACATCTCCTTTCTCAACTTTTTCATAGTTAAGTATCTCTTTTAAAGTTTTGTTTTCAAGGTGCTCTACATAAGTGTTTTTATCAGTTTTTTGGTTAAAGCCACTGATCAGTTCCGCATCTTTATCAGCTCCTAAAATGTACCACATTTCTGTTTTACCTTTACCAATATTACGTTTAGCAGCGAGCTGATCATCAGGATGTACCTGTATGGAAAGCCAGTCGTTTGTATCAATAAATTTGATTAACAATGGAAATTCGTCTCCAAACTTTTCATAAATTTTATCACCTACCAAATCACCCATAAAAATCTCCACCAGCTCATTTAATTCATTGCCGGTAAAAAATCCATTTTCAACAACTGACGGATTACCTTCAACACCCGAAATAACCCAAACTTCACCACAATTGGGCAGGTATCCAAAATCCATTCCCAATTCAGATTTAATCTTTTGACCACCCCAAATCTTGTCTTTAAAAATGGGTTTGAATTTTAATGGATATATTTTTTGCATGTCATTGAATTTAAAGTAAGTGTACTACTGATTGGCTGCTTGTTTTCTTCCTAACATTAAAAGGTCTCCCATTTTAAAACTCATATCACTAAACAGGATACCTGCATGGGCATTTCGTTCAATATGATAAATGGATTCATTTAGTAATTGGTAAATTTCGGTTTGATTGGAGCCATTAATATAAGGGGCAAATTTTCCCAGGAAATCCAGCTCGTCACCCGATTTTTTGACTTTTTCCTTGTGTCCGCTGTTATGTAAAATACTGGAGTGAACTATATCCAAACCATAAGACAAAAACCGCTTAACATTTTCCCTGCCCGTTCTGGATATGTCGCCATTGAACCGGTTTAATTCAAGATAATTACCAGGCCTGAAGCATAACCTGAGCCACTCCCTGAATTTCAAAAAATTGTCCTGGGTTTCATCTGCGTTTTCAATGATTTCCAGTGCAAGACTCCAGTTACCTTCTGAAATTAAAGAAATATCCTTTGCTTGATTTGGTTCTACATCTTTTTTTGAAATCAGGTTTTCAGCAATCACCTGATCAGGAAGTTTGTCGAATTTAACCAGTTGCGCACGTGATCGGACTGTAGGCAACAACAATTCGTAACGCTCAGAAAATATAAAAATGAGCGTTTTATCAGGTGGTTCCTCAAATGTTTTCAATAATTTATTGGAGGCTGAAACATGCATTCGTTCGGTCATCCAAATAAAATATGTTTTGTATCCAGCCTCGTATGGTTTAAGTGCCATCGAACGAATAAATTCGCTGGCATCTCGCACATAAATCGTTCCTTGTTTATTTCCAACATTAAGATGATCATACCAGCCGTTTTGAGTTGGATAAGCATCTGTTAGGGTAAGATATGATCGCCATTCATTTAAAAAGAGTGATGATTGAGGATCTTTTTTTACAGAATCGTTGGTTGTAGTAGGAAAAAAGAAATGAAGGTCAGGGTGGGCAAATTTTTGAAATTTAATACATGAGGGACAAACACCACAACTATCCTCTTCAAATTGATTTTTGCAATTGATGTATTGAACAAAAGCCAATGCCATGGCAAATGAACCAGAACCCTCAGGCCCCAGGAACAACTGGGTATGTGCAACACGGTTTTCGCGCAGACTGGTTAAAAGCCTTTTTTTAACAACTTCCTGGCCGATGATGGAATTGAATTGCATGATTGATTTTGAGATTTCAAAAGTAGGAAATTTATAAGACCTCTCTGATCTTCGGTTACCTCCCCTTTGAAGGGTAGGAAAGTAATATAAGTTGTCATTACTACCGAAGGGATAGAAATCTCATGATTAAAATCTTTCGACCTAACAGGTCGAACAAGACCTGTTAGGTCTGAGTATAGAAGATAAAAAAAGAGCGCCTGTAAAAGACACTCTTCGAGATTAATTTTGTTGGTTTTATGAGACTTTTGCACAGAGAAATTCCCTGTTCATTCTTGCAATATTTGTAACTGAAATTTCTTTAGGGCATTCAACTTCGCATGCATAAGTATTGGTACAGTTACCAAACCCAAGATCATCCATCTTTGCTACCATTTTCTGAACACGTTCTTTTGCTTCAACTTTACCCTGCGGTAATAGTGCAAATTGTGAAACTTTGGCAGACACAAAAAGCATTGCTGAAGCATTTTTACAAGCAGCAACACAAGCACCACAACCGATACATGCAGCAGCATCCATTGCAAGATCTGCATTTACCTTTTTGATCGGAATGGCATTGGCATCCGGCATTGGTCCTGTATTTACCGATACATATCCACCAGCCTGGATAATCTCATCGAAACCGGTTCGGTCAACCATAAGGTCTTTGATAACCGGAAAAGGTTTAGCCCGCCAGGGTTCAATTACAATAGTATCACCATCTTTGAATTTACGCATATGCAACTGGCAGGTTGTAATTGCGGTGTCGGGGCCATGCGGTCTTCCATTGATAAAGAGGCTACACATACCACAAATTCCTTCACGGCAATCATGGTCAAATGCAACCGGATCATCGCCACTGCCAACCAAGCCTTCATTTAATATATCCATCATTTCTAAAAATGATGAATCGGGTGATATATTTTGAATGGGATATTCCACAAATTTTCCAGCGACCTCAGGTCCTGTTTGTCTCCATATTTTTAGTTTCAGATCCATTATCAAGAGAATTTAAGTTCTTTATTAAGCTGTTTTGTAATTGCGCACTTTAACATCAATAAATTCATATTTCAGTTCCTCTTTGTGAAGTTTGGGTTCTTTATCATCGCCCATATACTCCCATGCCGAAACATAAGAAAAATTCTTGTCATCGCGCATAGCTTCACCATCATCAGTTTGATATTCTTCACGGAAATGCCCTCCGCATGATTCATTCCTGTTCATGGCATCTAATGCCATCAGTTCACCAAGTTCAATATAGTCAGCAACACGCAGTGCCTTTTCAAGTTCAACATTCATCCCATCATTACTTCCGGGAACTTTTACATTCGACCAGAACTCTTTTCTTAGCGCTTTGATTTCTTTAATTGCTTTTTCAAGGCCATCTTTGTTTCTCGCCATACCAACGTAATCCCACATAATCAATCCCAGTTTTTTGTGGATAGTATCAACAGTTATCTCTCCTTGGATTGAGAGTAGTTTGTTAATTTGTTCCTGGATTTCATTTTCAGTTTTTTCAAATTCGGGCAGGTCTGTTTTAAAATGAGGAACATTGATCTGGTCAGCAAGGTAGTTTTGCAAGGTGTATGGTAACACAAAATATCCATCTGACAACCCTTGCATCAATGCAGAAGCACCAAGCCTGTTTGCACCATGATCAGAGAAATTTGCTTCTCCACCAACGAACAAGCCCGGAACTGTAGTTTGCAGGTTATAATCAACCCAAACTCCTCCCATTGTATAATGGATGGCAGGATAGATCATCATAGGTGTTTCATATGGATTTTCATCCACAATCTTTTCATACATTTGGAAAAGGTTACCATACCTTGCTTCAATTACATTCTTCCCCAAACGTTTGATGGAATCAGCAAAATCAAGATAAACAGCCAAACCTGTGTTTCCGACTCCATATCCTGCATCACATCTTTCCTTTGCAGCACGAGAAGAAACATCACGGGGAACTAAGTTACCGAAAGCCGGATATCTTCTTTCAAGATAGTAATCCCTGTCTTCTTCTGCAATTGCAGTTGGTTTTAATTCCCCTTTCTGAATTTTTTTAGCGTCTTCTTTGTTTTTTGGCACCCAGATGCGTCCATCATTTCTTAGACTTTCACTCATTAAGGTCAATTTCGATTGAAAATCGCCATGAACTGGAATACATGTTGGATGAATTTGAACGAAGCTTGGATTTCCAAAAAATGCTCCTCGCTTATATGCCTTCCAAGCAGCACTTCCATTAGAGGTCATTGCATTGGTCGAGAGGAAAAATACATTTCCATAACCTCCTGTTGCAAGAACAACAGCATGAGCAGCATGCCTTTCCAGTTTTCCCGTTACCAGATTACGCACAATTACACCACGTGCCTTGCCTTCAACCAGCACAACATCCATCATTTCGCGACGGGTAAATAATTCAACTGAACCTTTGTGGATTTCTTTACTTAATGCACTGTATGCTCCTAGGAGCAATTGCTGACCGGTTTGTCCACGTGCATAAAATGTTCTTGATACAAGTGCTCCACCAAATGATCGGTTATCTAATAACCCACCATAATCCCTTGCAAATGGAACTCCTTGGGCTACACACTGATCGATGATATTATTACTTACTTCAGCAAGGCGGTAAACGTTGGCTTCACGAGAACGGTAATCGCCGCCTTTCACTGTATCGTAAAATAACCTGTAAATGCTATCTCCATCATTTGGATAATTCTTGGCAGCATTGATTCCACCCTGAGCAGCTATACTATGTGCACGCCGTGGGCTATCCTGAATACAGAATACTTTTACATTAAAGCCAAGTTCACCGAGGCTTGCAGCAGCAGCTCCCCCGGCCAGGCCGGTTCCAATAACAATAATGTCAATTTTACGTTTATTGGCCGGGTTTACTAAATTTTGATGTGCTTTATAATTTGTCCATTTTTCGGCTATTGGGCCTTTTGGAATTTTAGAGTCTAGTTTTGCCATGTCTTGCTGCTATTTGAAAAAGTAAATACAAACAGGAATTGAAATATAACCAACCGTTAGAACGATTGCAATAAAATGGCTGAGCCACTTAATAGCAGGTGTATATTTATTATTATTCAAACCAAGTGACTGAAATGCTGACTGGAATGCATGATCGAGGTGAAAGCCAAGAAATAACAATGCAGCTACATAAAAAATCACATAACCAAGCATTTTGAATTTTTCCAACACAAGTATTCCCATATCTTCCATATGTGCTAAATCGCCATGATGAAATTCTGGAACCGTACCTGTTATTTTTTTTACAAAGAAATCAGCAAGGTGGAAAGCGAGAAAAACGCCTATGATGATTCCTGTATGGATCATAAACTTCGAGAAGTAATTATCCTCCGAAACAGCTTTCTTTTTATATCCTTTCGGTCGTGCCATCCAGTTTTGTATCTGGAGGATCAATCCAAAAAGGATATGTATGAAAAAACCACCAAACAAAACCCATTGAAAGGTTTGGATAAATGGGTTGGTTCCCATAAAATGAGCGGCTTCGTTAAATAAACCCCTGCTATCGTCAAAAAGTAACAACAAATTAATAGCGAGGTGCACAAACAGAAAAGTCATTAAAAACAATCCTGCCAGCGACATTATGTACTTCTTTGTTAAAGAAGAGTAAAATGTACTACCCATAATTAAGCAATTTAGCTGATTAAAATTGGTTTGATTTTGATATATTTGCTAGAAACCAACAAATTTATCATTTTAATCGCTACGATTTTTTGGCAATTGTTATTTAAAACTAATTTAATTTGGGGAATTAATGCGTTACCATCCTATCGATAATAATTTATTTAAAAACAACAGGAAAAGGTTGATTGAACAACTTCCAACGGGGAGTATTGCGGTATTTCATTCAAATGATCAATACCCCAGGAATGGTGATCAGTATTTTCCCTATCGTCAGCAAAGCGATTTCTTTTACTTAACAGGAATTGACCAGGAAAAAAGCATCCTTATTCTGGCCCCTGATTGTGATAATAAAAAATTAAATACAGCGCTCTTCCTGCTTGAAACCAGCGAGCAATTAGCTATTTATGAAGGTCATAAATATACTAAAGAAGAAGCTGCTGATATCTCCGGGATTGAGAACGTGTATTGGGAAAGTGATTTTGAAGTTTCGTTAAGGGAAGTTCTGGCCAATGCTAAAAGTGTTTATCTGAATGCAAACGAGTATATAAAATTTTCAAGCGAGGTATCAGACAAAAATCATCGCTTTACAACAAAGTTCAAATCTGATTATCCACTTTATAAAGTAGAACGTGCAGCACCAATACTGGCAAAACTCAGAACAATAAAAAGAAAAGAAGAGATCAGGTTAATGCAAGAGGCCTGTGATATCACACAGAAAGCCTTTGAAAGAGTACTTCGATTTACCAAGCCAGGCGTAAGAGAGTACGAAATCCAGGCTGAAATCGATCATGAATTTACCATCAACAGATCAGGCGGTCATGGATATGCACCTATTGTAGCGTCTGGAAAAAATGCCTGTGTTTTGCACTATATCAAGAATGAGGAAGTCTGCAGAGATGGCGATTTATTGTTAATGGATTTTGGAGCTGAATACGCGAATTATTCGGCTGACTTGAGCAGAACCATACCTGTTAATGGGAAATTTACCCCACGTCAGAAAGATTGTTATAACGCGGTTTTAAGGGTTTTTAAAGAAGCTAAAAAACTACTTGTTCCAGGAAATACAAGTGTGAAAGTGGGAGAGGAAACCAACAAATTAATGGAAGCTGAAATGATCAAACTCGGATTATTTACGGCAGAGGATGTTAAAAACCAGGACCCTCAGAAACCATTGTTTAAAAACTACTTTATGCATGGAACCAGCCATTTCCTGGGTTTGGATGTACATGATGTGGGAATGAAAGATGAACCTTTTAAACCGGGCATGGTACTTACCTGTGAACCAGGGCTGTATATCCCGGAAGAGAAAATGGGGATCAGGATAGAGAATGACATTTTAATAACAGAAAAAGACCCTGTCGATTTAATGAAAAACATTCCAATTGAAGTGGATGAAATAGAACATATGATGAAAAACCAGTAGCAGAATAACTAAGAGATTTTAAAATTACGTAAGAAGATTATAAAATTAATGTTTTTCCAACTTTATTAAATAAAGATTTCTAAGTACACTTTCACGGGTTACAGGATTTAAAAAAGGCAAGCTCAATAAACTGATCTGGTAATCTTTAAATACTTTTTCTTCCTGTAATCGATAATTCGAAAGCTTTAAGCTATCAAGCCCTGCATCATTAGTGAAAATATGTAATGATGCCTTAATATTTAGAAGGGAATCAACCACACTCAATTTATTTGTGCGTGGAATAAGCAAATTAGAATAAACATCAATAGTTGGTTTATGCACATGCAGAGGATAAATCATTATATCCTCAGTTGCTATTTTATTTTCTTTTAGGTATTTGCCTGCCAATACACGTCCCTGGTAAGGGTTCATGCTTGGATAAAAATGAGTATTAAGTACAAAAGCTACACCCAGCATGGTAACCAGCGTTGATGTAAAAATTTTTGGCATGCCTGAATTGCGATTTAAAGTTGAATAGAAAAAGTAACTGAAAGCAAAATAGGCGACGAAATAAATCCAGAAAGAATTTACCTTAAACAGCACAAACGACAAAATAACCGCTACCCATAACAGCAAATTAAACACTGTTTGAGAGATGTATATTGTTTTGCCAAACCCTTCCCATTTAATTGATTTAAAGGTCTTCTCTATATAATTAGCGGTAATGATCGCAACAAGCGGAAAAACCACATACACATAATGGGGCAACTTATAATTCGCCATCGACATGGCAATAAAAACGAGCGTTATTCCCGACAAAGTAATAACCTCTTCTTTGTTTGGACTTCCAAATGATTTCAATGCTGAAATCCATTTTTTGAAGTAAGCAATAACTGCAAAAATAGTCCATGGAATAAATGACCATAAAAATGAATGAAGAAAGAAAAACGGACCTGTTGTGTCAACCCATTTGCTTTCTCCGGTAATTCTTCCAAAACTCTGCGACCAAAAATGGAACTTTATTCCATATAAACCGTGCTGGGTATAAGCACTTATGATCATCGGAATTAAAACAATAAAAACGATAATAAGCCCTAATAACCATTCTGGTCGGAAAATGTCTTTCCATCTTTTCTGATAGATCAGGTGAGGGCCAATGGCTAGCGCTGGTATAATCAGACCCAGTGGCCCTTTTGCCGACATGGCCAATCCGATACCAATAAAACCCCAAATAAAATTCGACTTCTTTTTGTCTTGCAGATAAGCATACAATTGCCAGATGGAGAAAATAACAAAGCCTGTGAGCATCGTGTCAGTTCTTACATCGTGGTTGATGAGGATGATGCCAAAATTACAAGCGTAAATGATGGCCGAAAACAAACCAACCTGTTCATTATAGAGTCGCTTCCCAAGTTTGTAAGTTGAGAATATCCCAAGTAAATTGATCAGGATTGAAGGAAGTCGATAAGCAAAATGGTTAATACCTAAAAATGAAAAAAAGAAAGATGACAACCAAAAAAGTAAAGGTGGTTTGTCGAGGTAATTATAATCGTCTCGCCATTTAACAGTCATATAATCACCCGATTTTTCCATGTTTGCTGCAATAGTCATGTATTGCGTAGCATCATTATCCATCAAATCAATTTTAACCGCCCCTATTAAATAAATAGCAAGGATAATGAGGATAAAAAACAGTGCTTTGCCTTTCGTCATACCTGTAAAATGAGAAATTCAAAAATAGAATAAAACCATATCATTCAAACCCATTTGATTTTACTAATTTTACAGACCTTCAAATCTTACAAATCAATAATCTATAAAATATGTTTAAAAAAGAAGTTTATATCGATAGAAGAAACCGTTTGAAAAAAGAATTGGGCTCAGGAATTGCCTTGTTTATGGGAAATGAAGAAGCTGCTTTCAATTATCCAGCCAATACTTATCATTTCAGGCAAGACAGTCATTTTCTTTATTTCTTTGGCCTCGACCATCCTGGATTTGCTGGAGTGATGGATGTTGACAATGATAAAGATTACATTTTTGGAAATGACTTTGATATTGAAGATATCATCTGGATGGGTGTTCAACCCAAAGTAGCTGATATGGCTTCTGAGGTTGGTGTGATGAAAACAGCACCAGTGAAAGATTTATCAGGATTTATTGGCAAAGCGATAAACAGTGGCCAAAAGATACATTTCTTACCTGCTTACCGGGGAAATACATTAATTCAGCTTGCCGATTTATTTGGTAAATCAATTGATAAAATAAAAAATGGGGCATCAGTAGAATTGATCAAAGCAGTTGTTAAACTGAAAGAGATCAAAGACAAACATGAGATTGCTGATATTGAAAAAGCAGTTGATATTGCCTATTTGATGCATACCACCTCAATGAAAATGGCAATGCCCGGTGTTAAAGAGCAAGAGATCGCCGGAACCATTGAAGGTATTTCCCTTGCACTTGGTGGGCCGGTTTCGTTTCCAATCATTTTAAGTATGGACGGACAAACACTGCATAACCACTATCATGGCAACATTCTTGAAAAAGGAAGAATGATGGTAACTGATGCTGGTGCCGAAACCCAACTTCATTATTCCAGTGATATCACCCGAACCGTCCCGGTAGGAGGTAAATTTAACACACGTCAAAAGGACGTGTATGAAACTGTTCTTAATGCGATTGTTAATTCGACAGCAGCCATTAAACCCGGGTTAAAGTATAGAGATATGCATTTTATTGCTGCAAAAGAAATTGTTGAAGGTTTGAAAGGAATTGGGTTGATGAAAGGCAATGTTCAGGATGCAGTAGATGCCGGAGCACACACTTTATTTTTCCCACACGGATTGGGACATATGCTAGGAATGGATGTACATGATATGGAAGGCTTGGGTGAAAATTATGTTGGATATGATGAACACACCAAAAGGGCAGAGCAATTCGGAACTGCCTACCTGAGATTGGGTAAAGTATTAAAACCCGGTTTTGTGCTGACAGTTGAACCAGGTTGTTATTTCATTCCTGCTTTAATTGATAAATTTAGAAGCGAAGGCAAATTCACGGATTTCATCAATTATGATAAAGTTGAGACGTATAAAGATTTTGGAGGTATCAGGATTGAGGATGATGTGCTTGTAACAGACACTAGTTATCGTGTATTGGGTAAACCTATCCCAAAAACAGTTGCAGATGTGGAACGCACAATGGCAGAACCAAGGGAGTTTATAAAACTAGAAGGGTATTTGTAGCAACATCGTAGCATAAAAAAAGCGGCAAACGCCGCTTTTTTTATTGCAATTATATTTAATTTTTAGGGTGTTCCTGTTAAAGTTAAATCACCATCACAATTTAAGGTGGCACCTGACTCAAGTGTGAGGTTGGCGCAAATTGCAGTTACAGCCGCGTTAATCGAAGGTGAGTTTGGAACCGATGCAGCATCAGGAATAATTACATCAAATGAACTTGTTGGTACAATACCACCATTCCAGTTATCTGGGTCATTCCAATCGCTTGACACACTGCCGTCCCATGTGAGTGTTCCAACGGTTATGTTAATCGTGTAATCCTCTACTTCTCCGTATGTAGTAGTGCCACATGCACTTCCGCAATCAGAACCAGTGTATTTAATTCGTGCCCGTATTGTTGTTGATCCTAAACTTGCTGTAGCTGGAACATCAATGCTATAGGTCCCTTGACCATCATCGTCAACTTCGCAAACTATGTTTTCCCCACTATCATCAAAATCACCATCCTGGTTCCAATCGGCCCATACGCCTAAATCATCATCTACATATGTATTTCCGTTGGTTACAGTTAAGCTATAATTTCCTAGTAACTCCAGATCAGTTGATAATGAAGTGTAATCATGGTAGCCATCTGCAGTTGTGCCGGTATTATTTATTGTGTTCAGCTGAAAACCACTGATATATTCATCGCCACCACCACTGGCAGCACAATAAGAAACAGGAGAAACTGCAATATAAGCTGATTTAATTTCAGTATCGTTACCATGGGTGTTTTCTGCGTACAAGGTTACTTCATAGTTACCTAATGCAGTAAATTCAACTTGCGGATTTTGCGATGTTGAAGAAGTGCCACCAACATAATTTACGGTAGATGGGTCAAAGCTCCAAAGCCAGCTTGTTGGGGCGTTTGAGCTAAGGTCACTGAAACTTACGGTTGCTCCAATTGCTGGTGTAGTATCATCGGCTGAGAATTCAGCTACCGGCGGTAATGCAGGTGGAGGTTGAATATTAAGCGTATAGTCTTCAACTTCACCATTTCCAGTTGAACCACAAGGGCTTCCACAATCAGAACCAGTATATTTTGTTCTCACACGCATTCGTGTTGCGCCAAGATGTGCGCTTCCGGGAATACTTACACTGAAAGTTCCTTCACCGTAATCATCTATATCGCAAACAACTTGTTCGCCGGCATCACCAAAGTCACCATCACGGTTAAAGTCAATCCAAACACTAAGGTCGAGTAAATCTTCACCGGCTCCATCATATCCATTTAATACATACAATGAGTAAGACTGCCCTTGATAAACATCAATCATAATTGAAGTAAAATCCTGGTAATATTCATCTGCAGGGTCTGCGCCTCCTATGTTAGTATAACCAGTATTGTTATTTGAAACAGTTGCAAACGAAAAGTTTTCGATATGACCTGCGGGGTTCGTTGAATAGGCTGCACAATATGTTGTTGGCGCATCAGATGCAGTGATAAAACCAGTTTTAGTTTCAGTATTGTCACCTGAAGCATTTGATGCAGTTAGTGCAACATCATAAGTGTTTGTTGCAGTAAATTCCACTTCTGGATTTTGAGATGTTGCAGAAGTACCATTCACATAACTAAACGTAGCTGGGGTGATAGTCCAACTCCAACCGGTTGGACTATTTGTTGATAGATCAGTAAGGATAACTGTTTCATTTAAGCTAACTGAATTAGAACTTGTTGAAAAGTTTGCATCAGGAGGTACTGGATAACCACTTATGATCATTGAAAAGGCCTGGTCGCTGCCCAAAGTGCCATCATGATCCACTTTGATGGTGTAAGTCTCACCCGGTGTTGGGCTTTCTATGTAAACTTCCTCAACATTATCTACATTGTTTTCACCTGCATTGGTTGCTGCATTTGCAGGATTATTCCTGTCTAATTTCCATGGATAATGGACTGTTCTTGCTGCTTCATCTTCTACCCTCAAATCCAAATCGTTTACTAACATAGCCGTACTTGGATTGAGTTGTGCAGAAGTTGGTGTGCCTTTAGGATCAGTCCACACTATAGTAACTTTAATTGGATATCCACTTGTGGCCGTAATAGTTGTTGTATATGTTCCACCATTGGATAAAGTATGTTCAGAAATTACAGCATCGTTAACATCATCTTCCGTTATTTTTTTTACAGCATTTTTTATATTAACCAATCCCCATCCAAATGCATAATCTGGTCCCGGATTTGAACCTGCTTCGTCAGCAGTATGAATTACCAGCGCTTTCAATGTTGCTGCCCTCATTTTACTTCCTGCACCTTTTAAATCTTCGTAATGTTCCTGTAATAGGATTAATGAACCGGCAACATTTGGAGTTGCCATCGAGGTTCCACTTATTGAAGAATAATCAGTATCATTACCATCAAATGTTGAGTATAAACCAACACCATTACCAACTACATCAGGTTTTATCCTACCATCATCAGCTGGCCCCCAGCAGCTAAAGCTACTCATGCTTACATCAGAAGGTTGTGAATATCCAGCAGGAATATCGTTAACAGCACCAACGGTTAAAATATTTTTTGCTACACCTTGAGAACCTACACAGTCAAATCCGTCAGATCCGCCATCAATTTCAGCATTAGGAGGATCTGTACCAGGGCCATCACCCCGATCATTTCCAGCTGACTTACAAATCAATAAATACGGTGCATTGTAAGCAATTTCGTCCCAAGCCTGGGCATTAGCATCATAAAATCCAAATAAATAGTCTTCGACCGTGCTTATACTCTGGTTTCCATACCAGGTCCAACTTGAACCGTCACTGGTATACCACCCCCTGATCAATCCATATGAATGGTTACTAACCAGGGCGCCACCAGCTGCTGCAGTAGCCATTTCTGAATTGTCGCTATTCCAGTCATACGCATCAAGATCTGCCTGAGGTGCCATTCCCTTTGCTGCTGATTCAACACCTGAAGCTACCATTGTGCCTGCAACATGTGTTGCATGGTAATGTGTTGATATTGGACCATCTACCTGTGTAACTCTTGATCCGAATTCCTGATGCGTTAGCAGAACTCCTCCGCCATCCCATTCATGCAGAGTCATTCCTGATCCGTCCAATGACAGACCTTCGGAGCCACCTGTATTTACAGCGCTGGTTGAAATAGTTGCAGATGCATTTGCATTTTCTGTTTTATAATAAACAGGCCTGCCAAACTGATCAATGTATTGCATCTCAATCAAATCCAGTTTACTCTTCACTCTTACTGGCACATCATTCTGTTGCGAATAATTCAGTACTTCCAGCCTGTTGGCCTCCCATCTTTCCTGATGCTCTTTTGCCAGCTTAAGCAATTCTTCAACATTGGTCTCAGTTTGAGCAAATATTTGTGCAACAAAAACACATAGGATTGATAATACAAGTAGTAATTTTTTCATAGATGTTGATTTTTGGATTTTATCATATGGTCATACGGATTAACCTAAATCAGGTTTCGATAAAAATAAGTTTTATGTATAATCGGAAAGGCTTTAAATTCGAAACTTTCAAACCAGAAATCGTTAATAACTGGCACAAATCATTTTTGAATACAAAAAGAATGGGAAACAGTTATGGTTAGAAGAAAAAAATCCAACTGATGATTAATGAAAACAACAATTGGATTTTGTCGCTGAGTAATTTATCAGCTGCTATTTTTTATTGGAGGCTTTGAAATTATACAATTTACTTGCTCCATAGGCAACGCCCATGCTTATTAAAAGCAGAGTTCCACTACTAATGGGTGCTCCACCTCCCAACGGATCCTCACCAACCGGATCACCACCAGGATCATCGGGTTCCAGCATTTGTCCATATGAAGTTATTGATAATAAAGAGAATAGAACAATTATGAGAAATCTATAATATTTTACTTTTTTCATGCTGTTGGATTTTATTATTGGACAAATACTTTCTTTATCGTGATACCTCTGTCGTCAATTATTTTTACGATGAGATACCCATAACTAATATTAACGGGAACCTGGTTTATATTGATATTTTTTAACTGATCGGTATAAATAGTCCTTCCATATAAATCTACTACCTTCACCTTACCGGGTAATTCATTCCCTAAATATTTGATATATATATTTTTATCAAAGGCATAAATAGAATATTGATCTTCAGGTGACAGATCATTTATATTAGTAGCTAAAGAATTTAAGTGAAGCATAAACCGGTCGGCCGGATGATTTTTAACAGCTTCAAAAACGTAGGTCGAATTGATATTGAAATCATGAAATGTTCCTTCTAACAAATCTTCAAGCAGAATATTGGTTTCATCCATTTCGAATGCATCTTTAAGCATGATTTGATGAGTGCCGGTTTTGCCAGCTTCAAGGTATAACGGTATTAATCTTTCATCAGTACTAAGTGCAGGAAGCGCATCAATACTTAAGGTCAAATCGTTTTCAACGGTATACAATTGGGGCTCGCTGTTAACACCAAAAAATTTCCTCGAATCCCAACCATTATCATAGCTCTCAGTACATTCATCACAAAATGTTACCCAAACCTCATCTGTTTTATCATCTTCTTCAACAATGAGTACAATGTATGGGTTCAGGTTATCGTTGTTTCCAGCATCACCACCTTTATAATATGTTTGTGATGAATGAACCCTTGCTAATGCGGGAATGGTTAAGCTTCCACTTCCTGCAGTAGTCCTCACAAAAAATCCCTGGGCAACAGGAATAATTCCATCGGTTAAACTACCTAAACCAAAACTGTTTCTGGTCAGATAACCACTGCCTGATTTATAAACCCAAACAGAGCCTTCAAGATCGGTTTTGCTCCATCCACCCTGGTCCCAGTCAATGGCCGAAGTAAATGGATTCCCAACCAGGTTGTAACCATGTGAAGCACTTGCGAATGAAAGGCTTGGTGTTATATCTAATGTATTTATCGAGTTTTCAAAAGAAGCAGTACCGGTTTTGCCTGTTTCGAGCCATGCAGCAAAACCTTTGCCTAATGGCATTGTTGTTGAAAGGCTTGTTATTGTTGGACCCCAATCACCATCTGCCCCTGAACCTTCTTCAAATTCTTTGAGCCAAACTTCAGGATCATGACTGAAGTAAAGTGATTCAACAGTTTCACCGTCAACCGGTGCTGAAACTAAATGCCATTTCCCGCCATCAAGGTATCGTTTTACTGTGGCATCAACTCCATTGGTTGAAGTAAGAAGTGAACCGGTTTTGGTAGCAGTTGAACCAATGACCAATCCTGATACTCCAGCACTATTGGTTAAAGTACTATCAACTGTGAGGTTTCCATTAATTGTAAGGCTTGCACCCGTTTCAATGGTTAAGCCTGCACATCCTGCATCAAGCGTGCTTTCGGATATTACTGGAAAAACAGCACCTAGTTGGTGTAGTTGGAATGGTTACATTGAAAGATCTGAAGGAACCATACTGTTGCTCCAGTTACTGAAGCTGTTGCCCAATCCGTTGATGTTGTACCATCCCACGTAGCTGCTCCTGCTAGTAACATTAACAGAATAATCTTCAACTTCGCCATTTAAAGTTGATCCACAAGGGACCGCAATCCGAATCGAAATACTTTGTGCGAAGTCGTCATCCGGGTGCTTCCAAGATTGCAGTTGAAGGTACCAAAATACTAAAAGTACCATCACCACCTCCATCAACATCACATACTACCTCTTCATCGATATCATCAAAGTCACCATCCTGGTTCCAGTCAATCCAAACACCAAGATCAATGCCTGTGTCTGTATATGGATTTGTAACAGTCAAAGAATTAGAAGTTCCAATAGCAACATCGGTTGATTGTACAGTGTAATCACCATAACCACCTGTCGAAAACCTGAGGTGTTATCTATTAATCCGAACTCAACTTTCGATATATACCCATATCCACTACCACCACTTGCACTACAATAAGTCGGTGATCCGGCGGTAACTGTAATATAAGACGCTTTTGTTTCGATATCACTACCATTTACATTTTCAGTATATAACTCAACTTCATAACTTCCGGTCGCATCAAATTTAACTTCAGGGTTTTGTGAAGTTGAACTTGTACCATTAAGATATGTAATTGTTGCCGGATCAAAACTCCAAAACCAGCTATCTGGATCATCAATAGTAAGATCGTTAAAGGTTACTGTTTCTCCAATAACCGGGCTTGTATTGTCTGCTGAAAAATCAGAAGTTGGAGCTAAACCAGCAGGTGAATAAAGTTCTGATTCCCACAATCCGCGCCCAAATGTAGCAGCTCTAATGCGACTTAAGTTTGGTGAAGTGGCATTATAATGAATCTCCACCTCCGTAACAACCACATTTGGTAAACCTTCACTAAAAAGTGTCCAGTCGGTAGTCCTACTTTTACATAAACGCCTACATCAGTGGCTGCGTATAGCACCAAATCAGAATCATATGAAGTGTCTTGTATTACACACATCACCGGAATGGAAGGCAGCCCTGTAGAAATATTTGACCACGTAGTCCCACCGTCAGTTGATTCATAAACGCCATGTGAATTATATTCACCCAATGCCA
This sequence comes from uncultured Bacteroidia bacterium, assembly GCA_963759045.1. Lineage (GTDB taxonomy): Bacteria > Bacteroidota > Bacteroidia > Bacteroidales > F082 > JAADID01. The sequence goes on along the minus strand of CAVWXM010000014.1, from coordinate 76,218 downwards.
CCCATGCGGAACCTGGATCATCATTTTTTACCGATATATAAGTAATATTTGATGACCCAACTGGTAATGTACCTGTTAAATCAGTCCATGTTGTTCCTCCGTCATCTGTAACATATAATGTTGAGGTGGTTGCTGTATAAATATTATCAGGGTCAGAAGGTGCTATAGCTAGAGATCTTAAAGTTGATCCCCCGGTTGAAAGTGTACTGATTTTTGACCATGAGTCTCCTTGATCTATACTTTTCCAAACATCAGTCAATCCAACATAAATTGTTGTATTTGTCACAGGATCAATTGAAATAGGAGTTACCCAGGCAGCACTTCCAGAAAGCCCACTTGTGATAGTAGTGCTAGTAGCCCAACCATCTGTGGTACGTTTTAAATCGCCGAAATACAAGTTCTCCATATTGTGTGTCATCGTCAGTATAATCAATAATACACTCCATACCATCACCTCCAATTACATCGGTCCATGTGCCAGATAAAAGCGATTTTGTCCCGTTATCCTGGAGTCCGGCAATTACATTATTGGATGTTGACTGCGAAACCCCTAATCTGTACAGTTGGCTTATAATCAAGCCACTGCCCAAATGATCCCAGGTAGTACCACCATCTGTTGTTTTATAAAGTCCCCCATCGTTGCATTCAAATAATGTTGAAGTACCTGATTGGAAAGCTAAAGCATGCTGATCTGCATGGACATTAGGTGCCCCACAGGAATTGTATGTTGCACCTGTTGTCCACATATTTGTTATGGCCCAAGTAGTGCCACCATCTGTTGATTTCCATGTATTTACACCACCTATAAATACAGTTAATGCATCAGTGGGATCGGCGGCAATACAAAGATCATAACCACCCTGACCTGCTGTAGTAGGCCCACTTCCGTCGCAATAATATCCCAACAAATTAGAACCACTCGGGGTGCCATCAAATACTTTGCCCCAAGTTTCCCCACTGTCTTCCGATTTATGAATACCTTCCAAACTGCCATCTGGTTCAGAAGCAACCGCGTAAACCCAACTGGGCTCATCTTCACTTACTGCCAACTCTACTCTTCCTGCACCACCTATTGAATGTTTCAGGCTCCATGTAGTGCCTTTGTCGCCTGATTTATATATTAAACCTGATTTTGTTGAGCCATATAAAATGCCCGGATCCATTGGATTGAACTCCATGTCAATAAACTCAAAAGTTCCTGAAATTTTTGGCCAGGTAGTTCCACCATCAAGGGTTAAGAAAACCCCGTCAGTACAAGCTGCATAGATTGAATCATTCATGCCGGGGTGTTTTAATAATCGGTTCACCGTTTTCTTATCACTGGGCATCCAGGTCAAATCAGTAGTTGACCAGGTCATACCTCCATCAAATGATTTCAGTACACCAATCGTATTGTTGTCATGAACCTGATCACCTCCAAGAGACCACATACTGCCACCGTCGCGGTCACCTGTCCCAATATAAACTGTATCAGTGGAAGATGATGTTCCTGCTAACACGAATGCATCACTCACACCAAGCACATCATTATCATCAGTCATAACTTCCCATGTTGTACCACCATCTGTAGTTTTCCATAATCCTCCTGATGGTGAACCTACATAAAACCGATCATCATCACCATCTACAAAGGCAATACAATTCAGCCTGCCTATGCCTGCATAGCCTCCAGGGGTTGTGCTGGGTCCCATGCTTTGCCAGTTTCCATCAGCATTTCGGACGCCTGAAGTTTTTTTAATTTTCTGTCGAATTTCTGCAGCAGAGGTTTTAGGGAATTCACCTGTAACAGGATCAACCCTGCTTTCCCAATACCATTCCCATCGTTTGAATTGTTTCCATCCGGATGCTTTTCTTTTTACACCATCTTCAGTAAAATATCCATTTTCTACATTCAATGGATCCCAATAGGCATTAAAAGCATCCTGAATTTCATAAAAAGTAAGTGATTGGTTGTTTGCTATTTTGTCCTGGGGTAGATTTTTGGTCCAGTCTTGCGCTTGGTTTTGAATTGAGATAGAATAAGCAGAATGACAATCAAGACTAAGCGAGCGTATAAGTTTTTTCATATACTGATTTTTAGTGGTTCACTCAAAAAATAATTTATGAGATTGCAATTGATCTCGAGAATTGGAATTTGATGGGATGGAGTCAAAGCTAAATCAATAAAAATCAAAAATCAATTTTTTAACAAGCATTTAACAGTTTTGATAATTCAATCTATTCAGCCTACAGAAATATGTTGTTTAAAATCTTTAAGATCATATTGACAAAACACTAAGTATAAAAGAAAGATTAGAATCTAAATGAGGAAGGTTAATGTCTGAATATCAACTACCTAAAATTGGGAAGGGCAGCCCTGGCAGACTGCCCTATAAGTTCCCAGATTAACCAAAACTATCGCCTAATGAAAATAGGGAAGTATCTTAAAGACTACAAAAATCATGCTAAAGTTGCAAGATCAATGAAAAAGTCTAAACTAAATTTTCCAGCCCAAAGGTAAACAATGTAAATAACAATGTCAAGCTATACAAAGGAATTTCATAACGGTTCAATTTTTCAAGCCAATTTAAGGATTGATTGATATGAAGTTAGCGTTTTTTCATTGCGTTTTAACTGTTTTTATACCACAATAGGGGCAGTGAAAATGGTTTGTGTTTATTTTAATTAAAAAGAGGCTGTCAAAAAAATGATATTTTGACAGCCTCAATTGAATTTTAAAAGATGTTATTCTTTAGAAGTGCCACATTTACCTTCTCCACATTTACCTTCAGTGGTTGTAGCTTTCTTTTCTGAAGAAACAGCAGTTCCGGTTTTGGCTTCTGATGATTTACCTTCTCCACATTTACCTTCTCCACACTTGCCTTCAGTGGTTGTAGCTTTCTTTTCTGAAGAAACAGCAGTTCCGGTTTTAGCTTCTGATGATTTAGCTTCACCACATTTTCCCTCAGCGGTTGTAGCTTTCTTTTCTGATTTTACGGCAGCACCTGTTTTAGCTTCTTTTGATTTTGCTTCAGTAGTTTTACCATCGCATTTTAATTCGTACAACTCGTCACCATCAAATGAGGTAATATTTATTGCATTTGATGTAAATGAAGTTGACAATAAAATACTGAAAATGAATAATCCTGTAAACAGGAATGAATTTTTTGTTGAGTTTTTCATGATAAATTTAATTAGTTAATTGATTATTTTCAAAGTTGTTTGTCATTTAGACGCAAGTAAATTCCATTCCTTACAAGATCATATAAATAGCAGGGAATAATAAATAAATGTAAACTGAAATATGTGGAAAATAAAGGATATTTGAATTTTAAATATTTCTTAAGTTGCTCTCAACTGTTTCAGTCAGACGTTCTTTTTGTTTTTCTGTTAGATGAATTCTAAGGTTATTTTCATCAATTTCTTTTATTTCATTTAGTTGCTTAGAAATTACATCAGATTGTTCTACAAATGACTTACAGAACTTACATCCGGCAAGGTGCATTTTCAATTGCAGTCGGTGAAGGCAATTCAAACTTTTAAATTCTTTTTTTGTGGCATACATAATCGCCTGATCGCAATCGAGCATAATTGCGTTCATTCCTTTTACATATATATTTTTTATTTTACTCATTAAGCCACTTAATTTCAATACATTCCCTGAGTTTTAACCGAGTTCTGTATAAAATAACCCAAAAGTTAGACGGCGTACAATCCAACTCCTTACACACTTTGTCACTATCTGCTTCCTCAATAAATTTGAGCACGAATACGGCTTTCCATTTTTCGGGTAAAAAAGAAAGACATAATTCAAGGATACCACGAAACTCTTCCTGTAATAGAGGATCTTCCATTTCGCTTGGCCATTGCTTTGGTGCCCTTTCCATATTCCAGTGCCCTTCCCAAACACCGTCTTTTTGAAATGGACTAGAATATTCGGTTGATGAGACTTCTTTTTTGGTACTGGATTTCCGGTAATAATCAATAACCTTTCTTTTTAGTATTGAAATTAACCAGGTTATTTCAGTACTCTTTCCTTTAAACGAAGGAGCTGCCTTAAGTGCTGCAATAAAAGTATCTTGTACAAGGTCCTCTGCTAGTTCTTTCGATTGAACACGGCTATAAGCGTAATTATATAAATAATCGCCGTGGTTATCAACCCATTTATCAGGAGACAACTTCTGTTTAAAATCTATTTTATTTGCTTTGGAGTTCGACATTTATTGAAATAACAACGGGGTAAAGATAATAACAATGTGACATTATTGTTATTGTAATTGCTGGTGTTTGATTAACGTTATAAGATTGGGACTTGTTATTAAATTAACTTGTCAAAGTTTATTATAAATTTGTAAGCGAACTGAATGTTTGAAGGGAGATGGAAAATCAGATTGAAGAACAAAAAAAGGATCAATATATATCACAATCTCGAGGGTGCTGCATATCAAAAAATAATGATCATTCTCATGTAATAATAAATCAGCAACGTTGTTGCAAGTTATCCTCATATGATTGGCTGAAAGGAATAAATCAATCCAGTCTAAATCAATTTAACTATGTGGAGGTCAGGTTTAAGAATGGAAGAAAAGACTTCTTCTCTTTCCCTGATGAAATGATACTACAAGAGGGAGAATTAGTCGCAGTTGAAGCTTCTCCCGGCCACGACATCGGTATTGTATCTATCACCGGTGATGCAGTCAGGCTCCAAATGAAACGTAAAAATGTTGATCCTGAAAAGAAAGATATAAAACGCATTTTCCGACATGCACGGTCCTTGGATATTGAAAAATGGTTTGATGCGATAGAACGAGAGGATTCAACGATGTATAAAACCAGGGTAATTGCCATGGGATTAGGTCTTGAAATGAAAATAAATGATGTTGAATACCAGGGTGATAAAACCAAGGCAATATTCTATTACACGGCTAATGAACGAGTTGACTTCCGGGAACTGATTAAAAAATTAGCTGATGCATTCAAGGTCAGAATAGAAATGCGTCAAATAGGAGTGAGACAGGAAGCAGCAAAACTTGGTGGAATAGGTTCCTGTGGTCGTGAATTATGCTGCGCATCATGGATGAGCAGTTTCCAAAGTGTATCAACAACTTCAGCCAGGATACAGCAATTATCATTAAATCCTCAAAAACTGGCGGGTCAATGTGGAAAATTAAAATGCTGCCTGAATTATGAGTTGGATGACTATATAGATACATTGAAAGAATTTCCAGAAAACAGGATTAAACTCAAAACAAAAAAAGGAGAGGCAATACACCTGAAAAGTGATGTGTTTAAAAAGGTAATGTGGTATGGCTACCTGAATGATTCAACCAACATGATGGCTATTCATATTGACCAGGTGAATGAAATTATCAAATTGAATAAAAAGGGTAACCTCCCTGTTGATCTTGAAAGCTTTGCAGTGCAACACGAATCAAAAGATAATATTGAAAATGTTGGCAATGATGATTTTGGTAGTTTTGCTTAGGTATAAATAATTCGCTTGATACAATATTTTTAATTATTTCGCATTTTATTCTAAAGCCAAATCATGCTTCAAAAAACCCTGTCCTTGTTTTTCATCTCAATTGTTATTATATCCTTTGTTTCCTGCCAGTTTAATACAGTTTATAATGAGGTGGTTATAATAGAAAAAAGTGAATGGGAAAAAGACAAAGCAGCGCATTTTGAGGTTTATATAGAAGATACAACTGCTTTATACGATTTTTTCCTGGTTATGCATAACACTACAGATTACCGATATAGCAACCTCTTTATTTTTATGTCGACAACATTTCCAAATCGAAATCAAACACGGGATACCATCGAATTAGTCCTTGCGGATGTATCAGGAAAATGGTTTGGAAAAGGTTGGGGCAATGTAAAGGAAACAGATGTATTATTAAAATCTGATCTGAGTTTTCCGCTCTCCGGTAATTATGAATTTTTTATCCAGCATGCCATGAGAAGTGATACATTGGATGGAATAAGAAGTGTAGGTTTAAGGATCGAAAAACTGAGTAATTAACTTTATTATTTGATGACCCAAAAAATAAAATCTGGTAACAAAATCTTAAATTATATCATTAAATTCTGGTTAATTGTAATCGGGCTTTTACTGATTATTATTTTATTTTTTTATGGTGTTGCAGCCGAATGGCTTGGACCAATGCCATCTTTTGAAGAGCTTGAAAACCCTGAAAGTAATCTTGCAAGTGAAGTTATTTCTGTTGATGGAGAACTACTTGGTACTTTCTTTATTGAAAACCGATCCAATATTGATTATCGTGATATTTCTCCAAACCTAATCAATGCATTAATTGCCATTGAAGATGTGCGTTTTGAGGAGCATTCTGGAATCGACCAACGTGCGCTGCTAAGGGTAGCTTATGGTGTACTTACAGGAAATAGCAGAGGCGGAGGGAGTACCATTACGCAACAATTGGCAAAGAACCTGTTTCCTCGTGGCAGTTTGTCAACTCCCCAGCTTGTTATTAGAAAATTTCAGGAATGGGTTACATCGGTTAAGTTGGAACGAACCTATTCAAAAGAAGAAATAATTGCAATGTATTTGAATACTGTATTTTACGGGCATAATTCGTATGGAATTAAATCGGCTTCCAGTACTTTCTTCGGCAAATCTCCTGATTCACTTAATATACAGGAATCAGCACTTATGGCAGGCGTCGTAAATAAACCCTCTGGATATAGCCCGATTTCTCACCCCGAAGCTTCGATGAATCGTCGAAATCTTGTATTAAAACAAATGGAGAAATACGGGTACATTTCTGAATTAATCTACGACTCAGTTAGTCAACTACCATTGGGTGTATCAAAACACGGTGTACTTGATCATAACCGTGGACTTGCTACGTATTTCAGGGAATATCTGCGAGGGGAAATGAAGAAATGGTGTAAAAATCATTACAAGGCAAATGGTGAGAATTACAATTTGTATACTGACGGTTTAAAGATATATACAACCATCGATTCACGAATGCAACGATATGCCGAAGAAGCGGTATTTGAGCATATGTCTGGTGATCTTCAGCCCAGCTTTTATCGACATTGGGAAGGATTTACGAACGCTCCTTTTGTATTTGAAGATATGGATGATTTAGAAGTAGAAGAAGCAATCGATAAAATTTTAAAGCAAGCTCTAAAGCGCAGTGAGAGGTACCGCTTGTTAAAAAAAGCAGGCATTGATGCAGATTCAATCGACATCATTTTCAACACACCTGTTGAAATGCATATTTTTAGCTGGAACGGACCAATTGATACTGTAATGACACCTCTTGATTCAATCAGGTATTATAAATATATCCTTAATTCAGGTTTAATGTCAGTTGAATCACATACGGGATTTGTTAGGGCATATGTAGGAGGAAACGATTACAGGTATTTTAAATACGACCACGTTGTACAAGGGAAAAGACAGGTTGGCTCAACTTTCAAACCTTTTTTATACACACTGGCCATGCAAGAAGGAGAGTATTCTCCATGCTATAAAGTTCCAAATATATCATACAGCGTGGAGCAATATGATGGCACATTCTGGACTCCTAAAAATTCAAGCGATGAGCGTATTGGTGAAGAGGTTACATTAAAATGGGCTTTGGCAAATTCTAACAATTGGATATCAGCCTATCTAATCAAGCGCTTCTCTCCACAATCAGTGGTTAATATTGCACGTAATATGGGTGTTACCTCTGACATACCTGCTGTTCCTGCTATAGCACTTGGAACACCCGACCTGTCTCTATACGAAATGGTAGGTGCGATGAATACCTTTGCTAATAAAGGAGTTTATATCAAACCCATTTTTGTAACCATGATTGAGGATAAAAATGGAAATGTATTGGAGAGTTTTGTTCCTGATAAGAAAGAAGCAATGGATGAGGTAACTGCATATAAAATGATAGAGTTAATGAAAGGAGTCGTTGAAAGTGGAACAAGTATAAGGCTGCGTTATAAATATGGTATTGTTAATCCTGTTGCGGGAAAAACCGGTACTACACAAAATCAATCTGATGGATGGTTTATGGGTGTTACCCCGGATTTAACTACTGGGATATGGGTTGGAGCCGAAGACAGGAGTGTGCATTTCAGAACCATTACACTGGGACAGGGCGCAAACATGGCACTTCCTATTTGGGCATTATATATGCAAAAGGTTTATGCTGATCCATCGCTTGGTGTAAGCATGGGTGATTTTGAAAAACCACTTAAAGATGTTTCCATAGAATTTGATTGTGAAAAATTTGACAGGCAAAATCAATCTGGTTTTGATGTAATTGAAGAAGAGGAAGAATTTTAATAGGGTTAGAAATTATTTCTCATAAAAATGCATTTCCTGAATGTATTGGTAAACTTTCTCAGGCATCCAAAATGACATGTCTTTTTTTTGTTTAATTCCATCTCGAATAAAGCTTGCAGAAATTTCCATCAACGGGGCATCAAAAACTTTGATTTTTTTATGATCTGCATACCTACCTAATTGATATCCAGGACGTGGATAGACGTACAGTTCATATTGTTTTAGTATTTCTTCGAAGTTTTTCCATTTATGAAAGGAGGGAAATACATCTGTTCCACAAATTAACATAAACTGACGATCAACATATTTTTCACTTAACCAGGTTAATGTATCAATTGTAAATGATGGCTTTGGCATATTAAATTCAATGTCTGTAGCCCAAAGTTTCTGATGATCTTCAAGGGCAAGGCGGACAAGTGTTAAGCGGTGTTGATCATTCAGTAGTTTATTTTTGTTTTTAAGTGGATTTTGTGGTGAAACAACAAGCCATACCTCATCAAGATCAGTAAATTCAAGCATATAAGATGCAAGGATCAGATGTCCATTATGTATTGGATTGAATGAGCCAAATAATAGGCCAGTTTTTTTATTTGTGTTGACCTGCATTATGGTTTGATTAATATTTTCCCATCACTCATATTACCAAGGTAGGTTTTTAATCCTTGAATAATGTTATTCAAATTTACGCTATCCTGAATTTTTGTTTTTAATTTTCTTGTGATAAATAACTGTTGAAGTTCTGAGGATATTCTTTTGAATTTATCATGTCCAATTTTAGTTTTCCAATCCATTAAATTAAATCCATTGATGATCTTATTCTGAAATATAACGTCCATTGTATTGACTTCGGAAATAGGCTTATTGGATAAGCCACCATAGACAACCATTTCAGAATTAGAAGGCATTGTATTGAAAATAAATCCTGACAATGGTCCTCCCACTGCATCGAAAGCTACAGTTGCGTCCAATTTATTGGCCAAAGATTTCAACTTTTCAAAACAATCATCCTCTTGCTCAACAAGTACATGTTTTACGCCTTCTTTTCTAAGTCTTTCAGCAGTTATAGGTTTACGGACAATATTTATTGTCTCGATGTCTCTTATTTTTGCAATTTGTCTAATGAGCGCAGGAACTTGTCCTCCGGCAGCATTTTGAATGATGGTTTTACAATGCTTGGTTTCTGCAATATCCATTAAAGCGTAAGCAGTAAACGGATTCACTGAAAAGCAGGCTGCTTGATCCAGATCCATTGCCTTGTCTAAAACAATCAGGTTTTCTTTTTTTATTTTAAAATATTCGGCCCATGTTCCATCAACATCGTTTTGAATAAAACAACTTACATTTTTGTTTATTAGATTTTTAGCATCTGAACCTGTTTCCACAACTGTACCAGATCCTTCGAACCCAGGAATAGCTGGTAAGGTTTTTATAATATTGTACCCACCTTGAATAAAAGCAATATCAGAAGGGTTACACGATGCTGCGTGCATTTTAACAAGCACTTCATCATTTTGAGGTTTGGGAATTTCCTTATGAATTACTTTTAAACTTAAAAGTGCGCGTAATACATTGCGTTTGTATTCAGGAAGTTGTATAGCTAGCATGTTCAGCTAATTAATTATGAATTTATAAAATCGCTGACAATTTTAAGTGTTTGGCTTTTGGCAGATTCTAAATTGTCATTTATAATGGTTACATCAAACTGATCTTCAAAAGATAACTCATATTCTGCTTTTTTGATTCGTGTTTTGATCGCTTCAGATGAGTCGGTGGATCTGTTGGCAAGTCGATTAATCAGTACATCAACAGACGGTGGTTTAACAAAAATGGCAAGTGCTTCTTTTCCATATTTTTTCTTAATGTTTACTCCGCCAACTACATCAACATCAAATAGAACGTGGTTTCCATTATTCCTGATTCTTTCAACTTCCGATGCTAAAGTGCCATAAAAGTGATCTTCGTATACTTCTTCCCATTCAATAAACTCATTATTAAATACCTTTTTCTTGAATTCTTTAATAGGCAAAAAATAATAGTCTAAGCCATCTATTTCACCAATCCTGGCTTTACGACTGCAAGCCGAAATAGAGAATGAAATGTTGTTAATGCTTGCCAGAACATGCTTTGCCAGTGTTGTCTTCCCAGAGCCAGAAGGTGCTGAAAAAATTACTAGTTTGCCTTTTTTATCAGCATCCATAACTAAAGAATATTAAAGAGTTGTTCTTTGATTTTTTCAAGTTCATCTTTCATTAGGACAACGATTCTTTGAATGTCAGCATCATTTGCTTTAGCACCCATTGTATTTATTTCTCTTCCAATTTCCTGTCCGATAAAACCTAATTTTTTTCCGGGAAAATCTTCCTTTTTCATGGTTTCAAGAAAATATTCACAGTGCTTTTTTAGCCGTACTTTTTCTTCCGTAATGTCCAGTTTTTCAATGTAATAAATCATTTCCTGTTCAAGTCTGTTATTATCTTGCTGAACATCCTCAACAAAACTGACTAAACCTGACCTGATCCGTTCCTTAATCCGTTTTGATCTTTCTGGTTCAAACGGATCTACTTCTTTTAGTAATTCGGTTATTTTAATGATTCTTTTGTTCAGGTCTTTGTATAGCGCTTTGCCTTCGGCTGACCTAAACTCATTAACATTATTAATGGCAAATTCCAGACCTTCTTTTAATTTTTTCCATTCTTCAGGATCAATCGATTCAATGGGTGAGGAGAGTACATCTGGCATTTTAAGAATTGAAGACAATAGATTTTCTGAATCGTTGGTATTGAGTTCAAGTGATTTTGCGAGATTTATAATTTCTTTATAATAATGACCAGCAACCGATTGATTAATTGAGGGAACTGTATCAGATGTAGATTTCTCATTTACAATATTGACATCTATTTTTCCTCTTATCAACGATTTGTTTAATACATTCCTGATTTCCAGCTCATATTCTTTTAAAAAGAATGGCATTCTTAGGTTAATATCGGGTTGTTTGCTGTTGAGTGTTCGGATTTCAATCTGGTAATTATTATTTTCAGTAGTTACAACTTGCTTACCGAAGCCTGTCATTGATTTGATCATATTTGACACTTATTATAATAACAATAAAAAACAAAGATAGCTTGAATTTGAAACGGTTTAAGTAAATCAAGTTATAAATGATTGTGATTGTGGCAAATGAATTTATAAATTTGTAGAGATGAGAAAAGCAGGATTTTTGTTATTTATAGTCATTTTTTCCAGTCAGCCACATTTTGCAGATGAACTGAAGATAATTGATAGTTTAAAAAGAAACCTGGCAGGAACTGAAAATAAAGAAAGAGTTCAAAATTATTTATCGATAGCTGAATATTATAGAAACCTTGATGTTGATTCGACCATTAGATATGGACTTTTAGCAATTGAAAAAGCTCAAGAAATAGGTGATAAAGAAAAGGAAGCATTTTCTCAACGATCACTTGGTGTAAGCTATTTTTATATATCCGATTTTGAAAATGCAATGTATTATTTTCGTCAAAGTTTAAAAACATATCAATCAATCAATCATGAATTAGGTATTTCTAATTGTTATAATGGGATAGGATTAGTGTATGAGCTTAGTCTGGAACTAGATAGTGCGGAATATTATTTGACTGAATCTTTACGAATAAGGTTAAAATTAGATGACTTTGAACAAATTGCTTCTTCTTATGTGAATATTGGTAACCTGTACTATTATCGAAATCAACTGACTATTGCATTAGAATATTATCTAAAGCGATGGTTAATAATTACAAAGAATTAAATGTAACAGATGATATTGGAGATGCCTATATATAATCATTGGAATAATCTATAATGAAATGAATAAATTCGAGAAAGCATTAGGTTATTATAATAATGCAGATAGCATTTTTGATATTATTAATAATGCGAGATCATTATCAAAAGTGTTATTAAACAAAGCAGATATTTACAACTTTCATTTGAATAATTATAATAAAGCATTAATAATTTATAAAGAATCCTTAGCCATTAAAACCAAACTCATGATAAATCTGGAATTGCATTAATCAATAATAATATTGGCACAGTTTACGGAAATATGGAAAACTATCAAACAGCATTGATTTATCTTGAAAAAGCTAAACAATTGTACTCTGATTTAAACAATAAGGCAGGATTAATTATGACAAATCATAACCTAGGGAGTGTTTATTTTGCACAGAGTAATTAAAAAAAGCTATTGATTATTTTTCATCTAGTTTAAAAGAGGCAAAAAAAACCGGTTTCAATGATTATGTAACTTTAAATTATAAAGGGTTAATAAAAGCATATGCCGCAAACAACGACTACGAAAATTTTGAGAAGTATTTAAACCTTGAAAATCATATAACAGATAGTCTGTTAACAAACTTAGAACAAGCTCAATTACTAGAAGTTGAGGCAAACTTTCTTGCTAATGAATTACAAAAAGAAAATATAAACCTAAAAGACCTTAATACCAGACTGGCTCGAAAAGCAAAGACCAGAATATATATCATAATTGGTTTAGCAATATTGATATTAATCGGAATCGTTTTTCAAATTATATACTATATTTCGCAAAAGAAAAATCACATAAAGAATTCATAACTTAAATTGATAAAATTAAAAGAACCATATCATTTCTATTCTCAGCCTCTTCAATATTATAATCAAATGATCTACGATATTGAAAAATCCAGAAAATATATTTATGTACAAACATATCGGGTTGGTAAAGATGAGATAGGTGAGCGATTCCGTAATGTATTAACAAAAAAAGCAAGGGAAGGCGTTGAAGTAAGATTATTAATTGACTATTGGGGAGCTGGTCCTGTTAATTTCGATTTTTTTAAAGAACTAATAAAATATGGTGGCATTGTAAGGTTTTTCGAAAAAATAAAATATACAAGTGATAAATTTACCCAGGGCCATAAGCGTAATCATAGGAAATTACTACTTGTTGATGATGATATTTCGTGGATTGGTTCATCAAACCTAACAGCTTATAACATCAACTGGCGGGAATCTATGTTGAGGATAAAATCAATTGATCTTACTTTTTCACTCACCAAACTGTTTATGCAGGACTTTCGTATCTATAACAAATATGTTTTTAACAAGGCATATAATACTAGGACAGTTAAAGTAGGTGATTTTGAAATTTTACGCGATGCACCCTCAATTGCTATTAAACGGGTCAATCAGAAGTTTATAAAAATGATGAAAGCTGCGGTAACAACAGTTGTTATTGAAACTCCTTATTTTCTCCCTGGTTTTTTATTGCGAAAAGCCATGATAGATGCTGCCAAGCGTGGTGTTGAAGTAACTGTTATCTTACCAAATCATTCTGATGTTAATCTTGTTGATATTTTGAGGAATAAATACCTTGGACCACTATTTAAAAGTGGAATCAAATTTCTTTTTTATAAACCAAATAATCTGCATGCAAAATTAATCCTCGTTGATAATAATAGTTTTGCTATTGGTTCTTCTAATTTTGATTACCGTAGTTTTAGGTATATGTATGAAATCATGATTGCAGGAAATGACAAAGACATTATTAGCCAGATTGAAAATCATATTCGGAAGACAATGAAAGACTGTATACCTTTCGATATTGACAAATGGGAAAACCGTCCAATGATCAATAAATTATTCGAATGGGTGCTTCTACCTTTCAGGCATCTTCTGTAAGAATCTAAAATCAGGTTGATTAAAAAATTCGTCCCGTTTTATCATCTTTTTTCAGCACAAAATTCTTAGTTTTGCATGCTCAAATAAAAATCAACAATTGTTTTATCACCTTAAATAAATAGCAAGATGAACCTAACTGATGTCGAACAAATTACTTCAAAAGATGCAATCGCTCTGGAAGACAAATACGGCGCCCACAATTACCATCCATTACCTGTTGTTTTAGCAAAAGGTGAGGGTGCCAAAGTTTGGGATGTCGAAGGCAAAGAATATTTCGATTTTCTGTCTGCTTATTCAGCAGTTAACCAGGGACATTGCCACCCAAAAATTGTTGGTGCATTAACTGAACAGGCACAAAAGTTGACTTTAGTCTCACGTGCATTTTACAGCGATGCTTTAGGAGCTTATGAAAAATACATTACCGATTATTTTGGATACGACAAAGTATTGCCTATGAATACAGGAGCTGAAGGTGACGAAACCGCATTGAAGCTCTGTCGTCGATGGGCATATGATGTTAAAGGAGTAGAAAAGGATAAAGCAAAAATTATTGTTTGTGCTAATAACTTCCATGGCAGAACCATAACCGTTATCTCCATGTCAACTGATCCTGATTCAAAAGCGAGTTTTGGGCCTTATACTCCCGGTTTTGAAGTGATTCCTTATAATGATCTGCCAGCTCTTGAAAAAGCATTAGAAGATCCAAACGTAGCTGGATTCCTTGTTGAACCCATCCAGGGTGAAGCAGGAGTTGTTGTTCCAGATGAAGGTTACCTCACCAAAGCTTTTGCGATGTGTAAAGCTAAAAATGTATTATTTATTGCTGATGAAGTTCAAACTGGTATTGCACGTACAGGTAAAATTCTGGCTTGTGATCATGAAGGTGTTCGGCCTGATATGTTAATCCTTGGTAAAGCACTATCTGGAGGTGTTTATCCGGTTTCAGCAGTTTTGGCTGATGATGAGATTATGCTAACCATTAAACCTGGCCAACATGGGTCAACTTTTGGTGGAAACCCTATAGCTGCTAAAGTTGCTGTTGCAGCACTGGAAGTTGTAAAAGAAGAAAAACTTGCTGAAAGAGCAGAAAAATTGGGTAAAATCTTCCGAAGTGAAATGAGAAAGATTGATTCAGATATGGTTGACTTGGTTCGCGGAAAAGGATTGCTAAATGCAGTTGTTATCAGACCAAAAAACGGAAAAACAGCCATGGATGTTTGTTTGAGAATGGCTGAAAACGGTTTACTTGCAAAACCTACTCATGATCACATTATTCGCTTTGCACCACCTTTGGTAATCAGCGAAGAACAATTGATGGAAGCTGTAGAAATAATCAAAGAGTCAATTCTTTCATTCTAAAAAGTTTTTTTTTAAAATAGCCTGGCTGAGTCTTATTCAGTCGGGGTTTTTTTATTCAAAAAAAATCCAATATGATTCCACTTAAGTGTGGTAAAAGAGGATTATAGTAATTCAAATTGAATCTTCTCTCAAATTGGGGAAATATAGAAGAGGTAATATTTAGTTTAAAAAAGGAATATGTTAAAATTGAAAAACCCCGTCCGGTTGGACAGGGATTTTCACTTATTAACCTAAAAACCCTCATGCGAGGGATAACCCAAAAAATTAACCTGCTATAGTTAACTGTGTTCTTATTAGAACAATGCAAATGTAATACATAATTTATAAAAAGTCTAAATAAAAATAAAAATTAACAAAAATTTAAAACTCTGCACTTAATTTAATGTTCAGTAGTCTAGGGGTAAGATAGTTTGGCACAGCCCATTGGCGGTTATCATAATCTGTTATCCAAATATATGATACGGTATTATAGGTTTGTAATAAGTTAAATATTTCGAGGCTTAACGACATGGCTTTAAAATGTTTCAATGGGTTTTTTGGACCAAAATCAGAGCTCTCGCTCACAAACTGCCATGAAAATCCGATATCTACTCTTCGATAATCAGACATGCGTAGCGTTTGCTCATACCTTTCTGAATCCGGTGGACCAAATGGCAAGCCAGTTCCATAAAGTAACCGGAGATGCATTTTGAGGTAAGGAGCCTTAGGAATATAATCCTGGAAAAATATAGAGAAATTGAACCTGCGGTCTGTTGGCCGAGGAATAAAACCTGGTTCCACTTTCACATTCTGATTAACTTCAGGATTCATTTCAGAACCTGTTCCGATTTTTTCTCCTTCAGCATTGTAATAATCATAATAGTAATCACCATAAATATCTTCCTGGGTTTTTAGAAAAGAAACACTCAACCAGCTATCAACACCTTTTACAAATTCACCATATAATTTAAAATCTACACCACCTGCATAACCCCTTGCTGTTTGATCAGCGTAATACCTTATCCGCACATTATCCACTGTATAAGGAATAAGATTGTCGAGATATTTATAATATACTTCAGTGGTAAAAATAAAAGGTCTGTTCCAGGCCTGGAAACGATAATCACTTCCTAAAATAAATTGAATTGATTGTTGTGCTTTAATGTCATAATTTAAACTGCCATCCATATTACGCATTTCGCGGTAAAATGGTGGCTGATAGTAAATGCCTGTAGCAAACCTGAATACAAGGTTTTGTTTTTTATATGGTTTGTATGAAAAGTTCAACCGGGGACTTAATAAAAACTCAGGATTAAAATCCCAATAATTGGCTCTTAAACCAGCTGTAAGTGTGATAAGATCGTCATTTTTTAAATTAAAATTCCATTGGTCAGAAACATATGCTGCGAGTCTGTTTATATTCAATTTATTTGTTGCTCCCGCATAATAATATAGCTCAAAATCAGGATTGTTGGGATCTGGACCTCCGGGAGTATTATAATTGTGTGGCAAAGAATAGCCGGCAGAATCATTCATTTCCCACTCCTTCAAAACGTCATCAATCATCTGGTACTGATAACGTACTCCCCATTTTAAAATACTTTTATCCGTATACCTGGAACCTTTGTGCTCAAGTGTAAATACATTTGAATGAAAGTAATTTCGTGCATGTTCAAGATAAGTTCCTACACCCTTTGTTTGAACTACATCACCAAATTCATCGCTACCGGGATTCTCCTCAACCTGTCCGATCCAATATTGACCCTGTATGTCGTAGGTCTCCATTTCTAAGGTACTGAAAGCAGAAGCAATCAATTTTAATTCGATGTTGGATTGTGGATGAAATCCGAGGGTAAGCCCTCCCTGGAAGATTTCATATTTATCGGTTTCATTGCCATCAAAATATACTTTAAAGCGCAATACTTCCTGTATAGTTCCAAAGTCGGTTTCACGGCTAGTAGGAGTTACAATATATCTGTTACGTGAATAATAACCTAAAAGTGATAATTCCCATTTTGGATTGAATTGATAATTTAATAAGCCCTGAAAGTCAATAAAATCGGGATTGTATTCCCCTTTGGTTTGAAGGCTGTTTAAAATATATCGGTTTGTTTGATAACGTCCTCCTAATAAATAACTAAACTTATTTTTAGCAGCTGTACCACCAAGGCTCAAGCTCAGCACCCAATAAACTGATGGCAAACGAACCACCAAATTCATTAGGACGCTTATATTTTACATCAAGCACTGAGGACATTTTATCCCCATATTCGGCACCAAAACCGCCAGCCGAAAATAAAATTGATGATACCAAAGCCGGGTTTACAAAACTCAATCCTTCTTGCTGACCAGTACTGACGAGAAAAGGACGATATATTTCAATATCGTTGACAAAAACACTATTCTCATCAAAATTGCCTCCACGAACTGAATACTGTGAGCTCATTTCATTATTAGAACTGACTCCTGGTAGTGTTTTAATAATATCAGCAACTCCTCCACCCATTGATGGAGCAACCAGGGCATCCTTCGGATTTAACCGCACCATACTTTCGGTTCGTAACCTTTCATCACGGACTTCAAATCCAGGAAGTGTTGTTGAGATAGTTTTTAGTTGGATATTTAAAGTCTTAATCTCTCCTTCATCAAGTTTTAGTGGGATTTGTTTGTCAGCAAAACCAATAAAACTGATGCCCAGTGTAATTTCTTTATTGGCTTGAACTTCCAGATTAAATTTACCCTCCTTATCAGATGTTGTTCCCTTTTTTTCTCCAAGTACAGCAATATTTGCAAGATCAACCGGTTTGTTCAGCGAATCGGTTACTCTTCCGTTAACAAATGCAGTTTGAGCGAATATTGCAAATTGAAAACAAAACGTGAGTAATATTATTATTGTTGGTCGTACTGGCATGTAAAAGTAATCTGACAGATTAACTTTAAAGCGGCAAATATATTGTAAATAGATTGAGGTAATCAAACAAAAATGATTTCAATAATCATCCTAAGCATTTATTCTCCATTTTACCATACTTTTGTCCATTGAATCAATAAAATATCTGATGTATACAACAAAAGATCTTCCCAAAATAACAACGCACGTTTTGCAGGAAATGAAGCTTAAAGGTGAGAAAATCGCCATGCTAACAGGCTACGATTATTCGATGGCTCGTTTACTCGACGAAGCTGGAATCGACGTTATCCTTGTTGGCGACTCAGCATCTAACGTGATGGCAGGGCATAAAACAACTTTACCAATTACCATTGATCAAATGATTTATCATGCTTCTTCTGTAATGCGTGCAGTTACAAGAGCGCTTGTTGTAGTCGATCTTCCTTTTGGTAGTTACCAGGGCAATTCAAAAGAAGCATTGAATACAGCTATTCGTATTATGAAAGAATCAGGATGTAATGCAATAAAGGTGGAGGGAGGAGAAGAAATTAAGGAATCAATTGACCGTATTTTAAGTGCTGGAATTCCTGTCCTCGGACATTTGGGATTAACACCTCAATCCATAAATAAATTCGGAACGTATGTTGTACGGGCAACTGAAGAACAAGAGGCTGCAAAGTTGAGGAAGGATGCCAAGATACTTGAAGAAGCCGGATGTTTTGGAATTGTTTTGGAAAAAATTCCTTCAGAATTAGCAGCAGAAGTAACACAATCAATTAAGATACCAACTATTGGAATCGGTGCTGGTAACGATGTAGACGGACAAGTTTTGGTTTCACATGATATGCTTGGAATCAATATTGATTTTTCACCAAGATTTTTACGTCGCTATCATAACTTGCATGATGAGATGATCAGATCATTCCTGTCATATATTCATGATGTTAAATCATCAGATTTTCCAAACGACAGAGAGCGTTATTAATGACAGCCTCCAATTTTTCGAACCGCATCCTGTTTGAAGACAATCATTTAATTGTTGTCAATAAATTACCATCCGAAATAGTACAGGGAGATAAAACCGGTGATCAACCACTCAGTGAACTTGTAAAAAAATACATAAAAGAAAAGTATAATAAACCAGGCGAAGTGTACCTTGGTGTAGTTCATCGTATAGACCGTCCGGTTAGCGGGGCTGTAATTTTTACCCGGACAAGTAAGGCTTTGAGCCGCATGAATGAAATGATCAAGCAGCGAGAGATTAAGAAAACGTATTGGGCAATTGTTAAGAAGGAGCCGCCAAAAACCAGTGATGATTTGTTTCATTTTCTAAGAAGAGATCAGAAGAAAAATAAATCATTTGCATATGAAAAGATGGTTGACAATAGCAAGGAAGCTAAACTATCATATACCTTAATTGGTAAAAGCAAAGATTATTATTTATTGAAAGTAAATTTAATTACCGGCCGTCATCACCAGATCAGGGCTCAATTGTCAAAAATCGGCTGTCCAATAAAAGGTGATTTAAAATATGGTTTTAATCGCAGCAACAAAGATGCCTCAATTAGTCTCCATGCAAGGAGCATTGAATTTATACACCCTGTTAAAAAAGAGCCTTTGATTATAGTTGCTGATCCACCTGATGACGTACTTTGGAATTACTTTTTAAAAACTTTACCATCTTCAGAACACAACAAGTAAGGAGTTTCTCGTTTTATTTAAAATTTCAAAATTATTTATGGCCGTTAACGCAAGATATTATTCAAAAAATGAGGAAATGTTCAATGTGATTTCGCATGGTATTGGATTTTTGCTGAGTATCGCTGCTTTATCAATACTCGTTGTCTTTGCCAGTCTTCGAGGATCTGCATGGCATATCGTCAGTTTTGCTATATACGGATCTAGTCTGGTTGTTTTATATTTTGCTTCAACGGTTTTTCATCTTTCAAGAAACCAAAAACTAAGAAACCGCTTAAATGTCTTTGATCATATTTCAATTTATTTACTGATTGCTGGCACTTATACTCCATTTGCGCTTGTTACACTAAGAGGGCCCTGGGGATGGAGTATTTTCGGGGTTGTGTGGGGACTTGCCATTGCTGGGATCATACTTAAATTCTTTTATACGGGGAGGTTTAATACACTTTCAACGGTTTTGTATATTGCTCTTGGTTGGGTTATTCTAATAGCAATCAGCCCATTAATTTCAGCTCTTCCTATTGGTGGTTTGATGTGGCTCTTAGCAGGGGGGATTAGTTATACAATAGGTGCTGGCTTTTTTCTGTTGAACAGGTTACCATTCAATCATGCCATCTTTCATGTTTTGATAATTGTTGGAAGTTTCTGTCATTTTGTGGCTGTCTTCTGGTATGTTCTTGTTTAGAAATTACCCAAACATTTTTTCATTCTTATTGTTCTTCTCAAAATACTATTTTTGAATTTATGAAAAAGTGCATGCCAGTTCCTTTTATCCTTTTGATTTACCTGGTTCTGATGGTATCCTCAAGTGCACATTCTCAATATTTTGTTACCGGACAGGACCCTGGTTCCACCAAATGGCGACAGATTAAAACACAGGATTTCCAGGTAATTTATCCTGATAATTATAGCGAATGGGCTCAATATTATATTAATGTATTAAGCCTTACCGGGCCGATTAATAATTCAGATTACAAAAGTAAAGTCAAAAGAATTTCTGTAATCCTTCATAACCAAACAACTACTTCAAATGCAATTGCTGGAATTGCTCCAATGCGTTTGGACCTTTTTGAGATGTCAGGGCAAAACACCTATCCTCAAATTTGGCAGGATCAACTTGCATTGCACGAATATCGGCATACTATCCAGCAATTTAAATTAAGACAAGGACTTAACAAAAGGACTTGTATTATATATTTGGAGACCAGGGCGTTGCTTTCATCATGGGTTTATACCTTCCATTCTGGTTTATTGAGGGTGATGCTGTATATGCAGAAACCATATATAGCAAGAGCGGCAGGGGTAGGGTGCCTGAGTTTATTTACACCTTAAAAGCACAGGTGCTGGATAAGAAAATTTATAAATACGACAAGGCTACTTTTGGATCATTCCGAAGCTTCGTACCTGATCATTATACTTTGGGCTATCAACTCATGGCCAAAGGGGTTGAAACTTATGGTATTGAATTGTGGAACCAGACAATGAACAGAGTTGCCCGAAGACCATATTATATTCTTCCATTTACTATTTCATTAAAAAAGCAAACCGGGAAATATAAGGTTCAGTATTATAATAACGTTTTAAGCGAGTTAAGGCAGGAATGGATGATTCAGGATAAACCGGGAATTGATACCACGATTAATATTCTATCACAAAAAACCAAGCACTATACCAATTATCTTTTTCCTAATGAATTAAATGACAGCTCTGTTATTGCTGAAAAAACCGGACTTGATGATATTAACCGATTTGTCCGGATCTTTCCTAACGGGAAGGAAAAACGGGTTTTTACACCTGGTTTTGATTTTGCTGAGTCCTTGTCTGCTAATGATGAAAAGGTAATATGGAATGAAAAAACTTACGATCCGAGATGGGATTTAAGAAACTATTCAGTAATTAAAACCTTTGACCTTAAATCAGGAAAAGTAAAAAAACTTACCCGGAGAACCCGTTATTTTGCACCTGACATTTCCAATAATGGAGCATATATTGTTACAGTTTATGTTTCGGAACAATCCAGGTATTTCTTGCATATTCTCGATGCCAATACAGGTGAATTAATAAAAGAAATAAGCACGGAAGAAAACCTGTTTTTCATGACACCGCATTGGTCAAATGATGATAAAAACATAGTTGCAATTGTATTGGGGAAGCAAGGAAAAAGCATCATTAATATTGATACTGAATCATGGGATCACCATTATTTACTCCCATTTTCATTTAAAGAAATTAAGTGGCCGGTTATGTACAATGATTGGGTTGTTTATACAGGAACCTACGAAGGAAAGGATAACATTTATTCATTGAATACAAAAACCGGAAATCATTACAGGGTTTTTGAAGCAAGGTTTGGTGCTAACTATACATCATTCTCAAACGATGGTCAGTCATTGTATTTTTCCTACTATACTGCTGATGGAAATAAATTAGCAAGAATTGACTTTGACCCGGCTGAATTTGAAAAAATTGACATCTCAAAAATACATTATGAATACCTTGCTGACCGTTTAACTAAGCCCCAAACTTTCAACCTTGATGAAACGACTGTGCCTGATTCCATTTATCCTGATAAGAAATACAGTAAAGCCGGACATCTTTTTAATTTGCATAGCTGGGCACCGGTATCGATAGATGCAGATAATTATACAATTGATCCAGGTGTTACGCTGTTATCGCAAAATAAACTAAGTACTGCTGTCACTTCACTTAGCTATTTATATGATGTAAATGAGCAAACCAGCAAAATTGAATTTGGGTTTGATTATTATGGTTGGTACCCCGTAATTGGTTTAAATATCGATTATGGCGGGAGGAAGGGAATTCATAAAACAGGTTCTGGTGAAATTGTGAATTTAAAGTGGCGCGAAACAAACTTATCATTGTCGGTGAGTGTGCCATTAAATTTTACCAGCAGCAAATGGGCAAAAGGCATACAACCTATCATAGGCGTTAATCAGAAATTTTTAAAGATGATTAATAATGATAGTTTGACTTTCACCGAGAATAGTTTCACTGCACCTTTTTACCGGTTTTACGCATACAACCAGTACAAGCGTTCTGCAAAAGACATTTACCCCAAATGGGGACAAAACATTGACGTAATTTACCGTGACACACCATTTTCGGAAAAAGTTAATTCACAAACCGGATTGACAGGATGGCTCTATTTTCCAGGATTTGTCAGGCACCAGGGGATTCGGGTATATGGTGGTTATCAAAATACAGTTACCGGAAATTATAGCTTTAGTAATTTTGTTGCAGTTCCACGAGGCTATACAAATGTGAATTTACCCGAATATTTTACCATTAGATCAGATTATGCCTTCCCAATTGCTTATCCTGACTTGAATGTACCTGGCGCCTTTTATTTAAAAAGGATTTATTCGAAAGTATTTTATGATTATCTGCAAGGAAATGACAATGCCGGTAAAACTTACGATCTTTCTTCTACCGGAATAGAATTGTACACCGACTGGCACTTCTTGAGCATATTGTTAAATATCAACCTCGGAGTCAGGGTTTCACACCGTTTTTATGATGACACCCAAAAATTCGAATTTTTATTTGGCTTCAGTTATTGATAAAAATTTGCACGAACTACCCTTCTTGGGAGTGGTTAGGGGAGGGTTAAATTCACCTAATTTAAATAATCAACATTTGCGAAAGATCGTGTAATTCCCTTTCTGAATTTGAATTTAGGGTAGCCCATCAAAACAATTAAACCCTCTTTGCTTTTGTAATGTATATTTTGTTTTTCCCGAAACTTCCTGGCTGCTGAACCTTTTTGAGTAAATGGATGAACGCCCCCGATCATACAGGTGCCAAGGCCAAGTGATTCGGCCGCAATCATAGCATAAGTTGCAGCAACGATTGGGTCAGCCGGATCAACAAAAGGAGTACCATAAAAATATAGTGCTGCAGGTGCATCATAGGTTACATAGTTTTTCCCTTCTTTCATAGCGCCGGTATAACCTTCTACCAAAGGTTTTAAAAAGCCCCTGAACATATCATCACTCGATTTCCCCCAAAATGGCCGCATTATTGTTAAAAACCAATTGGAAACAAACCATTTCATGCTTTCCAGCGAATTACAAAAATCTTCGGCAAACTGTCTTACTGCTGCTTTGTTTTCCATCACCAGGATATTTACATCTGATGGCGGCAATCCCATCGGTGCAGTTTTAACCGCAGCAATCACCTTTTCGATAATGTCTTTTTCAACTGGCTTGTCCTTAAAATCACGGATGCTCCTTCTCCGTTGAAGCAGTTTAATCATCTGCTCATAATCAGCAGTTTCTTCTTTTTTAGGTAATGGAAACAAATCTTCAGGCGACAAAAATCGACCCTCAACCTTGATGGCATCTTTAGGGCAAACAGCCATGCATTGTCCGCAAGCAAAGCACCCAAAAAAAGGTGTATCAGATACCACTGCTTTTTCGTTTTCAATTTTCAGGCTGAAATCTTTACAAACATCAACGCAGAGGCCACAACCATTGCATAATTCATGATCGATGGTGATTCGACCGTTTTCCTGGGTACGTGAGGTTGGAATAGGCATAATTCAGGATGATTTAGACTCAATATTTGGCGATAACTTTTTACATATAAGTGCAGCTATAAATGCTTCAAATAAGCAGAGTGGAATATTATACCATAATAGTTCAACAGGTAAAACATTAATATTCCATAATACAAGCCAAAGCATAATAAATACTATAAACCATGACAACAATGTTGTTTGAATTAGATTGAACTTTTTGGAAATGATGAATACAACAATAGCAAACATAAAGCCCCATGTCATCCAAATGAGGTTATTTGTAAGTTTCATTGGAAATACAAGACCCAAGCTTTCGTAATGATTGACCCAATAAGATTTGATGAGAAACTCCCATCTCACAGTTTCAGAAATATTAATCCAGGCTCCAGCAGCCAAAATGGGTAAAATGGTTTTTTTGAGGAAGTTCATTGTTTAATCTGTTTGATAAATATGATGTTTTCATTCGTTTCCAAAGTTAAGTTAACTTCTTTTCTAATCCAAAGCATTTGAATGTTTTATACGACAATAAACGGTTACAAACGAATGTTAAACGGAAGTAAATGTTTATTAACCGAGTCAGGTGAAAAGCTCGCCATAGTTTTGCTTCAGATTTCGTTCATGGATTTATTTACACTTTTTAATAACTAACTTAAACTTTATTATCATGACAACTTTAAGCAATTCAGTACACCTGATCGGACGCCTGGGCATGGACCCAAAATCATTTGAATTTGATGGCGGAAAAATGAAAACTACTTTCTCACTTGCTACTTCTGATTATTATAAAGATCAAAAAGGAGAGCGTGTGCAGAATACACAGTGGCACAATATTGTAGCCTGGGGAAAAACCGCCAAAGTAGCTGCTGATTACCTGGCCAAAGGCAAAGAAATTGCCCTTGAAGGTAAATTAACAAACCGCAGCTACGATGACAAGGAAGGCAACAAAAAGTATATAACCGAAGTGCTTGCCAACCAGATTTTGATACTTGATAAGAAAAGCTGATTTTGAAATTCCACGCAGAGTCGCGAAGACGCAGAGAAAACCTTTGCGCCTCTGCGGCTTTGTGTGAATATTACTTACAAATTCTATCCTCATTAACCTTAATCTTTAATTCCAATACTACCTATTATCACCACTTCATAAAAACGCTTATTTTTGCCCTCGCTTTAAATAATGCTACTAAGCATGTATTCATTGTTTTTAAAAGAAATACGTAGTTTTTTAAGTTCATTTTTAGGATACATCATAATTATTGTATTCCTGGTGGTAATGGGCTTGTTTTTATGGATGCTACCAACCGATTTTAATATCCTAGATTTCGGTTATGCCAATGTTGATGGGCTATTTATTATTGCACCATTCATTTTCCTTTTTTTGATTCCTGCTATTACCATGCGATCTTTTGCTGACGAAAACAAAGCCGGGACAATTGAGCTTTTATATACTCGCCCAATAAGCGATCTACAAATAATTTTGGCAAAGTATTTTGCTTCGTTTACATTGGTTATTTTATCACTTATTCCAACCCTGGTTTATTACTTTTCAGTATGGCAATTGGGATTTCCGCAAGGAAACATTGATTCAGGTGGGTTTTGGGGCTCATTTATCGGTTTGTTACTTTTGGGTGCCACATTTGTTTCCATCGGGGTATTTGCATCATCACTCAGCGAAAACCAGGTGGTATCATTTATTGTAGCAATCCTGATCAGTGCTTTTTTATACCTGGGGTTTGAGTTTATTTATTCACTTGACTTATTCGGCGGAATCGATTTGTTTATCAAATCATTGGGGATGAATTCCCATTATAGTTCGATTAGCAGGGGTGTAATCGATACGCGCGATTTGGTATATTTTTTAAGTTTAATCGGCTTGTTTCTATTCCTGACGAATTTCGTCATCGCAAAACGGAAATGGTAAAAATCACAAAGCCTTAATGAGTAAAAAAAAGAAAAATATCAGGCGTCAGCATTTTCTGCAACTACTTTTAGTACTCGTTATTATTGTAGTTGTTAATGTCATCAGTAATCGCATTTTTACCAGGTTCGATTTAACAACAGAAAAGAGATATACTCTGTCAGATGCAACAAAAAGTACACTAAAAAATCTTGATGACATTGTTTATTTTAAGATATACCTTGAAGGAGAATTTCCGGCAGGTTTTAAACGACTTAAACGTGAAACCAAAGAGATGCTGGATGAGTTTCGCGCATTTAACAAGAATATTGAATACGAGTTTATCAACCCTTCTATTAGTGAAAGTGAGCAAGAACGAAACTTCACATACCAATTACTGATGGAACAGGGATTATCGCCTACCAATTTGCAGGTAAAAACAAAAAGCGGTCTTGATCAACAAGTCATTTTTCCGGGTATGATTGTATCTTACAGGGAGAAAGAACTGCCAGTTGAGTTGCTGGATGCACAGATTAATGTACCACCTGAAGCAGTGCTGAACAATTCAATCCAGAGCCTTGAATTTAAGTTTGTCAATGCAATTCATTTATTGTCGAGAAGCCTGAAGCCGAAAGTTGCATTTATTGAAGGACATGGCGAATTGGATGAAATGGAAACATATGATATTAATCAAACACTTGCGGCTGATTATGTTGTTGAGCGGATAAGAATAGATGAACAAATCAATGCATTGGTAAAGCGTTCATTAGTTGATTCAACAAAAAATGAATATGAATTATTGCCTAAATACGACGCAATTATTATTGCTAAACCTGATTCCATTTTCTCAAGTAAGGATAAATTCATCCTTGATCAGTATATCATGCATGGTGGTAAGATTTTATGGCTAGTTGATCAGGTGATTACAAGCCTGGATAGTTTGCAAAGGCAAGAATCGACTGTTGCAATTAATAATCAGCTTGATCTGGATGATTTAATGTTTAAGTATGGCATCAGGATGAACTATAACCTGGTGATGGATTTAAATGCTTTGCCTATTCCAATCAGAACCGGGCAAATGGGTAATCAGCCACAAATAGATTTTTTCCCCTGGTATTATTTCCCGGTAATTATGCCAAGCTCGAAACATCCTATTGTTAAAAACCTGAATGTGATTAAAACGCAATTTGTCAGTAGTATTGATACCGTTCGTGCACCTGGAATTCGAAAAACAGTCCTACTGAAAACCTCATCTTATTCCCGAACTGTGAATACCCCGGCAATAGTGAGTTACGGACTAATCAGGCAGCAACCTGACGAGAGTCTTTATCGTGGACCGGGTAAAATTATAGCTGTCCTTTTAGAAGGTGAGTTTGAGTCAAATTACCGAAATCGGATTCCTCCTGAAATCGCTAATGACAAGGAAATAGGTTTTATGGAATACAGTGAGTATACAAGCATGATTTTTGTTTCTGATGGTGATGTGATCAGAAATCAGTTCAAGATTCCGGGTGGTGAACCCTTACCACTAGGTTATGACCAATTTACCCGTGAAACTTTTGGAAACAAGGATTTTATTTTAAACGCCCTTAATTATTTAATTGATGGCCCTGATTTGATTAATTTACGTTCTCGTGAACTGAGCCTGCGTTTACTTGACCAAACGAAAGCTTAAGAACAGCAAAATGCAATGGCAATTGTTTAATATGTTGTTACCTGTTTTTATTATTGTTATCTTGGGAATAGTATTGGTTTGGTTACGTAAGCGTAAATACTCAGTATAAAGTTTGAT
This sequence comes from uncultured Bacteroidia bacterium, assembly GCA_963759045.1. Classification (GTDB taxonomy): domain Bacteria; phylum Bacteroidota; class Bacteroidia; order Bacteroidales; family F082; genus JAADID01. The sequence goes on along the minus strand of CAVWXM010000014.1, from coordinate 48,073 downwards.
TGTATGAAGAAGCAAAGTGTTATTATTATTGGGATGATCATACTGGTCATTATCGCAATTGTTGTGATCACCTCAACCCGTTATACCACACTCGACAACAACGAATCAGCTTTTGCTGTGGATGACACCACCTCGATAACCAGGATTTTTATTGCTGATAAAAAAACAAACGAAGTATTGTTGTCACGATCAAACAATGGTTGGGTATTAAACAATAAATACACGGCTAACAAAAAGATTGTTGAATTGCTTTTAGCCACCTTAAAAAAGATCAAAGTCAAAGCCCCGGTTTCAATTGCCAGTCATGATAATGTGGTTAAGCGTCTTGCATCCTCAAGTATTAAAGTTGAAGTTTACCAAATGGTTTATCGGATCAATATATTTGATAAGATCAAATTATTTCAGCATGAGAAATTGACTAAAGTTTTTTATGTTGGAGGCTCTACTCAGGATAATTTAGGAACTTATATGTTGATGGAAGGTGCAGACAGGCCTTATATAGCTTATGTTCCATCATTTAGAGGTTATCTTTCAACCCGATTCAGTCCTATACCTGATGATTGGAAGAGCCATGTTGTGTTTAATAAAAAGTTATCAGATATTAAAAGTGTTCAGCTTGAACTTGGACGTGAGCAAGAAAACAGTTTCAGGGTTGATATAATTGATGGCCTGAATAGTTATGAAATTACAGCTCTGCAAACCGGGGAGCGCATCGAAGAATATGATACACTTCGCTTATTAAATTTCCTGACTTCATTCAGGGATTTACGCTATGAAACCCGCCTTAACAATATACGATCAATTATTATGATTGATTCGGTTACAAATTCTCCAAGTTTGTATGAGTTGACATTGATTGATCAAAACAATGACACCACGTTTGTGAAAATGTTTGAGAAAAAAGAGGCAACCGAAGAAGAGTCTGGTATGGACTTCAAGTTTATCCCCATTGATCACGATCGTTTTTACGCTCTTGTAAATGATGGGGAGGATTTTGTGTTGATGCAGTATTATAGCTTCGACAAGGTTTTGATGCCGCTTTCCTATTATAAAAAAGGCGAATAATTTATCACCCTAACCCTCTAAGTCACCATGGCCTTAGAGGGTTAAAATTCAAAAAGGTTAAGAGCCATATAAAGTTTTCAACCCGCCAGGAATAAATCTACCCTGCGGGTTTGACAATAAAAAAAGGCCGCCCGGAGGCAGCCTTTTACTATTGCATGATGAAATATTATTAAACAACTCCCTGGGCTAGCATTGAATCAGCAACTTTAACAAATCCACCAATATTAGCTCCTTTAACATAATTGATATAATCCATCCTTCTTTACCATATTTAACACAAGTTGCATGAATGTCTTTCATAATCTGGTGTAAGCTTGGCATCAACTTCTTCACGTGTCCAGCTTAAACGCAGTGAGTTTTGGACATTTCAAGTCCTGAAACAGCAACACCACCTGCATTAGCAGCTTTACCTGGTCCGTAAAGAATTTTTGCTTCCTGATAAACTTCAATAGCTTCAGGAGATAGAAGGCATATTTGCACCTTCTGAAACAACAAAACAACCATTTTTGATCAGTTCTTTGGCATCATCTTCATTAACTTCATTTTGAGTAGCACATGGTATAGCAACATCACATTTAATTCCCCATGGTCGTTTGCCTTCATGATATTCACAACCAAATTTATCAGCATATTCTTTAATTCGACCACGTTTTATATTTTTCAGTTCCATTACATAAGCCAGTTTTTCAGCATCAATTCCATCTGGATCATAAATATATCCTGCATGAATCAGAAAGAGTAACAACTTTACCACCAAATTCAGTAACTTTTTCAGTTGCATACTGAGCAACATTACCTGAACCAGAAACTGTAACAATTTTACCTTTCATGCTATCACCTCGTGTTTTAAGCATTTCTTCAGCAAAATAAACAGTACCATAACCAGTAGCTTCAGGACGAATTAAATGATCCACCCCATTCTATTCCTTTACCAGTTAAAACACCTGTAAATTCATTTCTTAATCTTTTATATTGTCCAAACATGAAACCAATTTCACGACCACCAACACCAATATCACCAGCAGGTACATCAGTATTAGGACCAATATGACGGAATAATTCAGTCATGAAACTCTGGCAAAAACGCATTACTTCATTATCTGATTTTCCTTTAGGATCAAAATCAGAACCACCTTTACCACCACCCATTGGAAGTGTAGTTAAACTGAATTTTTGAATACTTGTTCAAAAGCAAGAAATTTAAGAATACCAAGATTTACTGTTGGGTGAAAACGTAAGCCACCTTTGTAAGGTCCAATAGCACTATTCATTTCAATACGGAAACCTCTGTTTACCTGAACTTCACCTTTATCATCCATCCAGGGAACTCTAAACATAATAACTCTTTCCGGTTCAACAATTCGTTCCAAGAATTTTTGCTTCTTTATACTTTGGATTTTCTTCAATAAACGGAATGATAGTTTCTGCTACTTCATGTACTGCCTGATGAAATTCAACTTCGCTAGGATTTTTAGCAATGACTTTCGCCATGAAGTCATTTAATTTTTGTTCGTATGCATTTGACATTTTAAAATAAATTTAGGTTAAACATCATTTATTTGATGACATCAATATTACGGAGAAATGCATGCAGTATTATTCTAAATAAGCAGTTTTGCGGGTTTTCCGTAGAAAATTAAGGGAATCACGTAGTGTTAATAATAAACTTCAGTTTTGCCTTTAAATTTATTAATCCATACAACCGAAATAACTTTTGCGATATGATTATCATCGGCGATGTAATCTGGTAATCTGCCGTTATCAAAGACAACAATATTTATGGATTGTTCTTTTAATTTATTAATCTCCTGTTCAGTTGGAATAGCACTCCTCGCTCGTTTTCCGGTATAAAAAATTACTTTTGCATTGTCATGAGGTAAAGTGTTGAAATAGTACTGATTGCCTAATGGAAAAATAGTATTTAACCCCTTGTAAAATTGTGTGGTATTGATTCTTCTGTTGTAAACCTCTTTCCTTTTTGGAGTCTTTTCCAGGGATAATTTATCATGCTTTAAAAAATGAAAGAACAAGAAAAAAACCAGTGAAACTGACAATACAACGGGAATCCATCTTTTCATTTGAGTATGTTTAATATGCTGTTTAAGCAGATTAATGAGGTATGCTATTACAATACCAACCAGTAAATAGACAAGAGGAACAGCAATAATTGTAAATGCCATCATTTTAGTCTCCGCTATTGTAAAAAAGCCGTATACAATTACTATCCAAGTGGTAAGGGCAATTTTATAGGAAAAAGAAATTTTTGTCAGAAAGAATATGATTATTGAAGCAATGATGATATAAATAAAATCATAACCATAGATTTCTTTAATAGCTTCAAAATGATAAAGGAATGTTCCACCATGTCCTTCAAGCGCCTCAAAAAAATGGCGTGAATTCAAATTAAATTCATACATGCTTTCAAGTGGAAACCTGATGAGGATATAAATCTGCCAGGGAAGGGCTACTGCAACCGTTACCAGGAGACTTTTTAAAAAATCCAAATAGGATTGTTTTTGGCTTCGCCAATCTTTGCTAAACAAAATCGCAATAAACCACCCCGAATAAACCAGCAAACCGGTAAGCCATTTAATAAGTATTGCAAATCCCGAAAATAACCCGATGAATATCAGCCAATATTTATTTTTTGTTTTTGTGTATTCAAACCAGGCCCATAAGCTCCCTGTTACATAAAACAAAAAGGCAATATCATTGTGATCAGTTGGCATTCTGCCGGAAGTAAGCTCTATTAAAAAAAATGAACCTGTATACAATACCCCGGCATAGAAACCAGCTTGCTTGTTATAAATAATTGAGCCTATACGGTAGATAAAAAATATAGAAAAGGAAGACATGAAGATGCCTGGAACCCGCAATGCAAATTCATTAGTTCCAAATAACTTAAAACTCAATGCAATTTGCCACAGAAAGAGTGGTTGTTTATGCAACCAAATATGGTTTGCAGTCCAGTTTTTGTAATCAAAATTGAGAATCGGGTCTACAATAAACATGGGTTTAAAAGGAAATAATATCATGTTTTTAGCAACCACTGCATGAAATTGTTCATCCCACATATGTAAAAAGGGATCAATTAATGCAACAAAAACCCTGATTGCAACAGCACCGCTTATTAGTGTGATTAGTGAAATTAATTTCTTTTCCCTGAAATTCAAATAAAACAATACTAAGTCCCACCAATAAGAACACCCAAATAAAGAATAAAAATATGTTGCTGAATAAATAGGTTATAATCAAATGGCATGCTATATATTGTATCAGAGCTTGTCATACAAAAATGAGAAAATAAATCAGACCTGCTGCCGCAAATTTGATTTCTTCTAATTGTGTTTTTTAAAACTTGTTAATTTTGATATCCAGTCAGAAAATATGAGACAAACAAATATAATTATCATCATAGGTCTATTCGTTTTTTTAACTGCCTGTAATACAGGTAGAAATAATATTATCTTCAACAATCAAGAAATAATTTTTACCACCTCAAATTCACCTTATTATATTGAAGAAGACTTTGTGGTTGACTCAACAAAAAATATGGTAATACAAGGTGGTAGTGAATTGGTTTTTCATGATACTGCAAAAATCATTGTTTTCGGCAGTATACAATTTGACGGGAATGATAATAGCCCGATTATTTTAAAACCTCTATTTACCTGATCATTCATGGGGTGGAATAAGAATTCTAAAGCCAAATGACAGTTGTATAATTAAAGGAACAAAAATTTATAACGGGTTAATTTATGGTGAAGAAGTTGATTTTATAATGGAAAATAGCAGTATAATTAACAAGGATAGCCTGGACAATTTTGATGCTTTAATCAGGCTTTTTGAGGGAAGTGTACAAATTAAAAATTCTTATTTCGAAAGCAACCATACTGGTGAAGGCATAATAATTCATAATACCAAACTCAATACTACAAAAGTTGAAAATTGTGAATTTCATAAGATAGCTGATGCTGTCGAGTTTATTAATGTTCATTCGAATGGTATTATAAAAGGAAACAGGTTTTATGACATACAGCAAAAATATGGCGATGGGATTGATTTAAATGGTTGCACCACCATTCGAATTGAAAATAATTGGTTTGAAAATATTTGTGATTTTGGAATAGAAACGGGGAATGATAAATATGGCCCAAGTCATGATATTTTAATTGGGAAAAATATTTTTACTGGCTGTGAAACTGCCGTGGTTGTAAAAGGTGGTTCTGATGCAATACTGGTGAACAATACTTTTTTTAACAATACGTATGGCATTTCCTGTATGGTTGAGAAATATGGCAGCAATTATGACCCAAATACTATTAAGGTGATCAACTCTATCTTTTCAAAATCAATGAAGAGTGATTATTTAAATAATGATAATTCCACAATCAATTTCAGGTATTGCTTGAGTGACACCCAGCTTTTACCTGGCGATGGAAATATATTTACTGACCCAATGTTCAAATCACCAAGAGAAGGAAATTTTCAATTTAAAAAAGAATCTCCATGCATTGGTAATGCTGATCCGGAAATACCTTCAGGCTTCAGCATGGGTTGCAATGATTTGGGGGCAGTGCAATACACTAAATGAACCGTGCTCCTAAAAAAATTATTTTTTTTGAGACTGAGATTTTGAATAAATATATTCTGCATCAGAACGAAGCATCTCTTCGAAATCAATATTTTTTTCATTGGCCTTTTTTCTTACTTCATCAGACCATTCCTTATTACTCCTGATTTTTGAAATAATTTCCTGTATTGTTCTATTCCTTGATTTATCGGCTTGAATAGCATCATAACAATTGTCAATAAATCCCCAAAACTGACGTTTTAAAAATGGCTCGGTACACATTAAAATTACCACATCTCTCTGATAAATCTCATCAAGAAGATTCAGATCCTTCACTTTCGTACCATCTTTATTTCGTGGTGGATATACCTGGTTGTTGTAAAACCAAAATTCACCTTGATCGAATAAAGATTTGGAATAGCCTGCATTGTGTAATTGCCAGTAATAACTATCCGCGATTATGATTGCTTTCGGTTTCGTTTTATTTTCCTGATCAATCCTTATTTTTGGATATGGCATGTCAAAATTTGATATCGAAGCCAACAGGTTCATGCCTTGCTCAATATCATTATCTACACCAAACAGTTCGTTTTTAGTTTCTATCGAATCCCAAACCATGTCGGGCATGTCAATATTTCTTAATTCCTCAATATAACTGACCAGCGAGTCGGCAGCAATATTTGCACCATAATAGCTCCAGTGTATTCCTGTTTTTGGATATAAATGATATTTGGAGCTGTCTTTTTTATTGATAAACCAAGTGCTGAAATCAATATGATTTATTCCAAGTGATTTTGCCTCCTTTACATACAGCTGATGATTTGTAATACCCTTTAAAGTGTGATACCTATCTGGGATGTATTCATTATAAAAGCTCCCTTTCCCCGGGGCAAAAACAAGGATAATATCAATATGTTTCAATTTCAAAGAATCTTGTATAGAGCGAAGTTTTATCATTTGATCTATAATGTCATCTTCTCCAATAAAGTCATTACCGTAATAAGCATTAATGTAACTTTCTTCATATAAATAATTCTCTTTTCCAACGATCACTCCTTTGGCCTGGGCAATATTAAATAAGGAATAATTGACCTGGTTGTTTAGACGTACAAACAAATTTCTAAAACCAAAAATCTGGTTCAGGTATTTTTCGGTTTGTGATTGAAAATCTTCGGAAAACCATGAAGATAGATTAAGATTGGGCTTCTCAACACTTTTAATTGCTCCATTTAAAGGCTTCACATTCACAACTGAAAATTGCATTTGCAGAATAGGAATGAAGAGCAGAATAAATATGACTGCAAATAAATAACGTATTATTTTATCCTTTTTTGTCATTTAGAACCTGAAATAAATGAATGGATTAAAATCAGTTGTAGTTATTGCTGAAACCGACAGTATAAGTAACACTATCGAAATGATGAATCCTGCATAATGAGCCTTAATATTGTAATTGGAATAAAAAACTTCTTTTTCTAATTTCGATCCTCCCGGCAATAAGGTAAAGAATGAGAAAAAAGCTGCTATAATTAGAATCGTAAAGAATTGACTGTAAACAGAAAAGCTGACAGGTTCATAATTCAAATACAAAAAGCTTTTTATAGAATACAAATGCTGATTTATAATCTTCAATCCTGAAGATTACCCATCCCATAATGGTTATGAAAAAAGTGTATACCAGGCTGATTACCGATCCTGCACGTTTTAATACCTTACTCAGAAATAACCTTTCTATGACAAGGAAAAAACCATGAAAAGCTCCCCAGATCACAAAATTCCATGATGCTCCATGCCATAAGCCTGAAACCAGGAAAACAAACCAAAGGTTGAAATAGAGTCTTCTATTTGTTTTTACCTTGCTGCCACCCAAAGGGATGTAAAGGTAAAACTTCATAAATGCACCTAGAGTAATATGCCAGCGTCGCCAGAATTCGGTAATGCTTTTGGAAGTATATGGGTTATCAAAATTTTCGGGAAACCGAAAACCGATCATTCTTCCAATACCTATTGCCATATCTGAATATCCTGAAAAATCGAAGTATATTTGGAAAGTATAAGCCAGGATGCCAATCCATGCGGTAGTCGAGCTGATTGAATAAAAATCCATGTTCATCACCAGATCGGCCTGTGCACCGAGCGTATTGGCAATCAATACTTTTTTTGCTAAACCGATGCAAAACCGGTAAAAGCCCATCAAGCGATCTTCGTAGGTTTCTTTTCGCTCTACCAATTGATCAGCAATATAATTATATCGCACAATAGGTCCGGCAATTAATTGCGGAAACATGATGATATACAGTGTATAATCAGTTAATTTATCGAGTGGATCATGAACTTTCCGATATACATCAATAGCATAAGTTATGGTTTGAAAAGTGTAAAAAGAAATTCCGATTGGTAGGATTATTTTAGTCCAGGTATAAGGTTGCAGACCAAATTGTTCAAAAAAGATATTTACGTTTTCAATAAAAAAATTAGCGTATTTAAAGTATATCAAGGAATCCAAGGTTAATAAAAATAGAAAAGAAAAGAATGAGTTTTTTGTGGTTCAGTGCTTTTGTTTGGTGCATCCATCTGACAAGATAAAAGGTTACTATAATAGAGCCGAGTAAAATGAAATACAAATTTTGGTGCACCCCAGGCGTAGAATATGATACTGGCACCAAGCACTACATAATTCTTGAATTTTTTTTGGCGATAAATAGTAGATTGCCAAAAAAGCAGGCAGAAAGAAAAGCAGAAAGACGATGCTACTAAATACCATTTAAGTGTATTGATCAGATATTTATTTTGTAAACCAATTGCTATTCTCAGGAATATCAATCCAGATTGGTTGTGCTGCGATGGAATCTTTATACATCTCAATCCGTGTAATAAAAAGCGGATCACCAATTTTTCTGTTACCAACACCCATCACATCAAAGTAACCATTGCTTTTTTTCCACTGTCCTCTGTAAAATTTGCCTCCCCAATCACCATGAATCAGATACTCAAAGTTTTCGACTGATGGCAATAACTCATCCCTGTGAAAAGGCCTGTTTACCCATGTATGTGGGTCATCTGCAACTTGTTGTTTGTTGGCCCAGAGTGATTGGGAAGAAATGAGGATCAAGTGTTTAGTAGTGTCGAGTTCTGGTGTTATCTGTTCAATGAATGAAAGGATACGGTATGCTGAATCATTGGCATTAATAAATACATAGTTGGCCATCTCATCCTGAAGAAGTTTATACCTGTATCCAACCTGCTTCAAATAGCGCATCTCAGCTTCTATCTGGTTATCTCTTTTACCAACATATCTTTCATAATGGTAGTTTAAATCATGGTTTCCGGGTGCAAAGTATATTTTAGCGTCAATCTTGTTTAAGTGCTTAAACACGGTATCCCATTCATCGTCGGTATTATCGCGAACAATGTCACCAAGTGTAAAAAAATAATCAGGATGTTCCTTAATTATTTCATCTATTAATGCATTGTAAATTTCAGGATATTTTAATAAAGGATAGAGATGGCCAGTAGCAACAATAACTACCGGTTCTTTGTTCACTTCACTTTCTTCAGGTGTTAATTCTTCCTCATTAAACCCCCTGAACAATTCCTCAAGTGTTGTTGGATTTGGAACGAATTTAGGCTTTTGCTCCTGCTGGATACATGATATGAGTCCAACTGCCATTAAAGAGAAAATGAACCACTTCTTAAGCATCATTTTTAACGACTAAATAAGTTATATTTTAAAATACTGACAATAGCCCTGACCCCATCTCTCCAGCCAATTTTTTTTCCTTCTTCATAAGTACGGCCGTAATAAGAAATACCAACTTCGTAAATTCTAACATCAGGTACGCGTGAAATTTTCGCAGTGACTTCCGGCTCAAAACCAAACCTTCTTTCCTTTAAATCCAACGATTTTATCAGGTCAGTCCTGAATAATTTGTAACAGGTTTCCATGTCTGTCAGGTTCAGATTGGTGAACATATTTGACAGCATGGTCAGAAACTTGTTGCCAATGGAATGCCAGAAGAACAAAATTCGGTGAGGTGTACCACCCATAAACCGGGAGCCATAAACAACATCTGCAAAGCCGTTAACCACAGGTTTCAACAAATAATTATATTCTTCCGGATCGTATTCCAGGTCAGCATCCTGTATAATAAGATATTCGCCGGTAGCCTCTTTTATTCCGCGATGCAATGCAGCACCTTTACCCATATTTTTTGGCTGACTAAATAATTGGATGTTTTCTGATGAATGATCCTTTATATATTTTTCAGTTACATTAACGGTTTCATCCGTCGAAAAATCATTCACGATAATGATTTCTTTCTTAAAATCACCAATTAATTTAACATCCAGAACTTTGTTTAAAATCAAATGTATAGTGCTGGCCTCATTAAATGCAGGGATTATAATGGAAAGGGTTTTTGGCATTTATCCTAAAAATTAAAATTGGATGCAAAGGTATCAAAAGCAATTAATTGATATGTATTTGTATAATTGGTTTCTTATATTTGTAGGCAAGTGAAATGAATATAATGTCAAAGTTTCCCGCACTTTTTATCTGGGTTTTGTTACTAATTCAAGTTCAACAACAAGTAAATGCACAATTTGATGGTGCTAAATACATGTTTATCGGACACTGTTACGAACCCTATACAGCAGGTGATAAAGTTGATCATCGATTGGAAACATTTGATTTTTCTGAATTTGATGGTGTTTGGCTCGGGGGTGATGTGTGTTCCGAAGCCATGCTAAATTATTCTACCGTTGAATATATTGATGGGATTTTTAACCTTGGAAATCCAGAAACACACTGGTCATTAGGTAACCATGATGCACGGCAGTTAAACTGGGAATGGTGTGAAGAATTTACCAACCGCAAAACATATTATGCTTACACGAGTAATGGAATAACACGAATAGTGATGAATTCCAACCTGGTGCCAACCAATTGTGAGATGCTTGATGAGCAATTTGATATTATCACTGCAGTCTGTGATACAATTAGTATGTCATCTAATCTTATTTTATTGATGCATCACGGACTTTGGAGGGGTGTCCCGGAAATTCCTCCTCCAATTACTTTTGCACAGAGTGATCTGGTATACTGGAATGCCAATTGTGATTCGGTGAATACGCAATTTGTTGATGTAATTTATCCAAAATTAGTTGAGGTAAAACAGCGGGGAATTGATGTAACCTGCATCATGGGTGATATGGGATCGCAACTGAAAAAATTTGATATGTTTTCGGCCGACAGTGTCCGGTTTATGGGATGTGGTTTACACGAGAACGATTCGCTTTATTCCGATCAGGTATTGTTTATCGAAGGAGATCCATTAAGTAACAAACTATTATTCAATTTTCACGACCTTGATTCGTTAGTAAATGCTAAATAATCAGCGGGTTAAAATGTGATTAATCTAATTGAAGAAATATTAAATAAAGGTATAATGGGAATAAAGGTGTAAGGGTTATTTAGGTTATGCCGGTTTTAAAATTCTTCGTTTTTAATTACAGATGGGAAGACATTAAAACCCCTTCCTGTTATATACCATTTTCCCCTTATACCCAATTTATTTGATACTGATTGGCGTCAAAAAACAAAACCTAAAGAAGCCTTATTGAATGATTAATTTACCCTTGATAACAGTGGATGCATCGCTTTTTGAAGAAATCCTGTACAGGTAAAAACCAGGTGTTAAAGTGTTGACTTCAAATCCATAGACAGGAGGATATATAGTGAATGATTTGACATTAACCCCTGACATCGAAATTATTTCCATTTGATACACCTTGTTGGTGTCGCTGTTTTCAATTTTAACCCTTCCTTTTGATTTCAATGGATTTGGATAAACAACAGTTTTTCCTAAATATGGCAAATCAATATTGCTAATGAAATATTCAATAATCCCGTGCTTATTGACTTTTGTAAACAGAATATCTGACATCCCTTCTCCAAAACTTTTTGTTTCTCCTAAAACTGCGCAGCCACTATCAGGTGTGGCTATTATTTTATGGGCAAGTTCATTATCATCACCACCAATTGTAAGACTCCATATCTCCTCACCAGCCTCGTCTGTCTTAACAAGATAGAGGTCAGTTGAATTTTCCTGGCCGAAACTTTTTGTTGTACCTAGTAAAAAAAGTTCCCCATTATCATTTTTTGACATCGAAATACCCTGATCAAAATCAGCTCCGCCATATGTGTTTTGCCACAATACATCTCCATTACTATCTGTTTTTGCAAGTATCATATCGAAACTTCCGTTACCCTGGCTTTGGGTTGAACCAAAAACATAGAGTCCTTCCTGTTCTGCCTCTGAGATTGAATATCCAAATTCGTGTTCGGAGCCACCAATCGATTTGCGCCAGATCTCATCTCCAGATTCATCAATTTTTAACAAAAACATATCGGCATCATGATTCTTAAAATTGGCATGCACATCATTATAAAAAGCGCCTTTGGAGCCAATAATAAAGTAGGATCCATCAGCATTTTGAATTAATTCATGTCCGTAATCGTCATATTCTGAACCATATGATTTCCTCCATTGTTCCTCACCCGTATCATTTGTCTTGATAAGCAGCAGATCGCCAGCATTTTCGTATCCTCTTGAATGACCTAAAACCAGGAATCCCCCATCATTTGTTGCCAGGAGATTGAAGCCCATATCCCGTGCATTTGTACCGAACAATTTGTGCCATACCAGGTTACCGAAAAGATCGGTTTTTAACAAGCCAATATCCAACTGCCCAAGGCCAAATTCCCAAACATCGCCAACCATAACAAAACCATCCTGAACCGGAATAATGGAACGAATCATATCCTGCCGTTCCCATCCAAAAGTTTGCTGCCAAAGTTCATCACCGTTACCATTAACCCTAATCATCAACATATCCTCACCAGAAGAATGGGATGTCCTTGTTTTACCTGCCAATAAAAAGCCGCCATCATTTGTGAAGCAAACTGTATATCCAACATCATTGAAAGCCCCTCCAAAAGTCTTACCAGGTGTGGTTTGCGCTCCGGCGATAAAGGGAATTGTTATAAATGACAATAGGAGAAACAGTAGTTTCATGGCGTGAGGTTTTGTCGATTTAAAAATACAAAATCATTTGTTCCATTTCTAAAGAAAATCATACGCAGAATTAGTTAATTCAGTTTGTCTAATTTCAGTAATTACAAAGTATCCGAATAATTGGCTAAACCACTTTTTTGCTGTTAATTTGAGCCTTTAAACCGCTATCTTTGCATGACTGAAAATAAGAATAAAAATTACCGTAGCTTCAATATATAGTGCTGATCTATAAATTATTAAATAGCTCAAATTTTCTACATGGACTGGTCCTTTTATTTTTAATTGTTGCAGTTTCATGTACACGGGTAGATGATTTTCCTGTTGGGAAAAAAGTTGTTTGTGATGCAGAACGAACTACTAAAAAAGGCAAATTTATTGCTGCCAATGATTCTGCCGGGGTATTTGATGGGGGTTACTTGAGGTCAGGATTAGACGCATTCACAGGACGATATTCCGCTTTAACAATTCCAAAGAAAAAAGCTTTTGCATTTGGCTATACCATTAAACATAGCGGGCCCGATAATTATTTTAAAGTAAGTGTTTGGCGGAAATCAAAAGATGGTAAAGGCGTTTTGGTTGCTTCATCAATAAAAAAAGATGCTTATTATCTTGCAACATCTGAACCCATTGAAACACAACAGAATGGATGGGAAAAATTAGCTTTTGAAGTTTATACTCCACCTAATTTTGGATACCAGGGCCTCAAATTCTATGTTTGGAATAATGGTACTGATACAGTTTACTTTGACAACCTTATTATTGAAAGACTGGAAAAGAAAGAATATCCTGAATACAACCTGCCTCCATTTGCGGTTGTTATTGATTCATCCGACATCATTAAAATAAATGAAAAAAGACGAATTGCTTTTGAGAATGGAGTCCTGGAGACAACCGATAAAGATTGGGTAAAAGGATTTATCTTCAATGGGGATGAACCCATGAAGGCCAAACTCAGGCTTAAAGGAGATTGGCTTGATCATCTGCATGGCGATAAATGGTCGTACAGGATAAAAATGCGAAAAAACTTTGCATGGAACCGACTAAGGGCATTTTCAATTCAAACACCTGCTTCAAGGAATTTTTTGCTTGAATGGGAGGCTCATCAATTGTATACAATAAAAGATATGCTTACCACCAGGTATGGCTTTATACCTGTTAGCATAAACAACAGTACGAGAGGTATGTACGCATGGGAGGAACATTTCGCAAAACAATTACTGGAGTTCAACAACCGTCGTGAAGGACCCATCATTAAGTTTTCGGAAGATGCTTTCTGGCAGGTACAAAAGATTCATATCCGATTGGATAAGTGGCAGCAACTCCCTTATTTTGAGGCTTCTGCTATTAAACCTTTTGGTGAAGGCAAGACAATGGGTTCACCAGCATTGAATGCCCAATTTATTAACGCCCAAAAGTTACTTTACCAGTACAAGCATGGTCTGACATACACCTTCCCTGATTTTTGATATGGATAAGTTGGCCAGGTATTATGCTTTGCTTGAACTTACACAAGCACGTCATGGAATGTTCTGGCACAACCTCAGGTATTATTATAATCCGGTAATTGATAAACTTGAACCCATTGCTTTTGATGGATACTCCCATAATGTTGTTATCGATGTTTCTATGGAAGAAAACTTTTTGTACCAGCTTTATAACCTGCAGGAAGTGAAACCGGAAGAGAAGATACTGACAGATATATTTACGGATAGTACTTTTCAACAACATTATTTTAAGCAACTTACAGAGGTTACTGATCCTGTTTTTATTAATGCGTTTATTGAGCAAATTAATAAAGAAAAACTCTTTTATGATTCTTTGTTAAGGATGGAATTCCCGAATTATTACTATGATAAGGACTTTTTAAAGAAAAGTGCATCAAGTATTAGAAACTACCTGCCTGAACTAATAGAATTTGCCAATGAAAAATTAAATAATGGAACATCCTTGAACTATGCAGAACCAACATACTCTGATACTTCTGCATTTTTGAAAACACCGGAGTATTTTGTACATGCTTACCAGGAAGACATTATTGATGATACTATTTTGTTAATGATTTGCAATTATTTTCCAAAAGAGATTACGATTTTAGGTACTGGTGAGTCAGACAAGTTTCTTGAAAATATCGATTTAAATCAAAGCAAGGTAAAGTCCTACCACGGAGGCCTTGAAGGATCAACAACATCAATGAAAGTGGATAGTTCTTCGAAATATTTGTATTTCATGCTTGATAATCGGTTTGATACTTATAAAGTTCCGGTCCATCCATGGCCTTATCCACAAGGTATTACAGCGAGACAGGAACTTGAATTAAGTACTGATATTAGTGATTACTCATTTATCATCAGCAAAGGCAAAAATAACCTTGTATTTAAAACTGGTGAATATCAAATTGATCAGCCGGTAATTATTCCAAAAGGCTTTAATGTATTTTTTGAAGCTGGTACAACCATTGATTTTGTTGATAGCGCCATGTTTATTTCTTATTCGCCGGTTTACCTAAAAGGCACAACAGAAGCACCAGTTAAAATTACATCTTCCGATTTCAGTGCCAATTCATTTACCGTGCTTCAGGCAAACGAGAGATCAACACTCGAACATGTTATATTCGAAAACTTAAATACGCTTGATTACAAAGGTTGGACACATACAGGTGCCGTTACATTTTATGAATCTGATGTAGATATAACTAATGTGAATTTTTATCGAAACCAATGTGAAGATGCATTGAATATCATTCGGTCAGATTTTAATCTTAAAAATTCAATTTTTAATTTTGTTTACAGCGATGCATTTGATTCTGATTTTAGTACCGGAAACGTAATTAATACTGAGTTTATCAATATAGGTAACGATGCTATTGACTTTTCGGGCAGTGAAATAAATATAGTAGATGTTAAAATTACTGATGCCGGTGATAAAGGAATAAGTGGTGGTGAAGATTCGAAACTTTACGTTGAAAACACATCCATCGAAAGAGCCAAAATTGGCATTGCCTCAAAGGATTTATCCACAATTGTTGTAAAAGCTTCCCATATCAACGACTGCGATTACGGAATTGTATTGCTGCAAAAAAAACCTGAATATGGTCCGGCAACAATGGAATTGTCGAATTCTTTGATAAAGAATGCTAAAACCAGAATGCTGATAGAAAAAGGATCAATAATTATATTTGATGGAGATACCATTGAAGGCTCTGAAACCGATGTTGGCGGTCTGTTTTATTAATATGAATAAGTATAAAACATATCATATTTCGATAGTTCTGGTTGGGTTGTTTTTCCTAAACTTTTTGTTTTCATCATGTCTTAGAAGAAATAAAGAGAACGTTAATGTTGACATCCGGTTTGGAGCTGAAAAACTAACTGAGGACAAAATAGATTTTTATGCAGATAATGATTCATCAGTTATTTTTAAAGGAGCAAATTTCAGGACTGATTCAGAAAGTTTCAGTGGTCGGTATAGTTATCTAACTGCTTCAAAAAATAAATACGCACTTGGCATAACCATTCCTTCTGTTGGACCTGATAATTTTGTTCAGATCAGCATTTGGAGAAGAGGGAAAGACGATAAATCGCACCTGATTGCAGGCAGCTTAACACCTGATGCTTTCTATCTGTCAACCCATGAGGCTGAATTATTCAAAAATGGATGGGAGAAATTGAAACTGGAGTTCTTCATCCCACCCAATTATCCCGATGATGAGTTAAAAATTTACGTATGGAATAACTCCAACGATACTGTTTTTTTCGATGATCTTTCGATACGCATCACGCCGGGTAAAACCTATCCAACTTATAAAGAAGAAGCCATTTACATCGAAGTTGACACCTCGGAATATTTGAAGCTTATTAATACTCGCCTGGATGCATTTAATACAGGTGTTTTGCAATCGGATGACGATGATTGGGTGAAAGGTTTTGTTTTTGGCGATGGCAAGATGATGAAAACAAAACTTCGCCTGAAAGGAGATTGGCTTGATCATTTATATGGCGATAAATGGTCGTTCAGGTTGAAATTAAAAAGTGGCAATACATGGAAAAGATTAAGAACTTTTTCTTTGCATAATCCCGAAGCACGGAACGGTGCAGATGAATGGTTTCTTCATAAAGTATTTCAATCACAGGATTTGCTCACCACCCGTTATGGCTTTGTGCCCACATATCTGAATAACAAAAACCTTGGGATATATGCCTGGGAAGAACATTTTACAAAAAATTTAATTGAAAGCCAGGATAAACGTGAAGGACCTATTGTTCGATTTTTTGAAGATGTGTATTGGGATGAGATTCGAGGAAGAAAAGCTGGCAACGATAGCATTAAATTGCCATTTTTTGAGGCTGCCGTAATCAAACCATTTTCCTCGACAAAAGTGGTTGAGGATACCGCTATGTTTAAACAGTTTTTAATTGCACAAAATTTATTACTCCAATACAAGCAAAGAACGAAGACCGCTTCCGATATTTTCAATATTGATGCGCTTGCCAAATACTTTGCTTTGAATGATGTTTTTAAAGCCTATCACAGCATCGTATGGCATAACCAGCGTTTTTACTATAACCCGGTATTATGCAAACTTGAACCTATTGCCTTTGACGCTTATACTGAGCTTGGCTTTTTCGATTATGTTGACCGGACATTTTATGGTGACATCAACTATAATGCTGTTCAATCACTTGATGATCAGTTTTTAATGTTGCGGGAATTATTCAATGATTTTGTTTTTTTAGAAAAGTATATCACATATCTCGAATTGTATTCTTCAGAAGAGTTTCTTCAGAAAGTAACTTATGATTATAAGGATGAAGCGATGTTTTACGATTCATTGATTCAACTTGAATTTCCTGAGCTAAAGTTAGAGATTCCCAGGCTTTATGAGCATGCTGTTCAAGTGCGTAATGACCTTCCTGCCTTTAAGCAGAAAACTATAGAAAGACAGTTGATTGATAAGAAATGGTTGAATGTTTCTAAGACAGAAAAGGAATACACAACGAATCTCGATAGCTATTTTGCCGGTAATTTAATGGTTGCGTACAAACAAAAACAAGTAGCTGATTCAACTTTAGTTAAAGTAGTGAGCTATTTTCCTGAACCTGTCATGCTGCTGGGTGTTGGTAAAACCGATCAAAAAATCCGTGAATTTCTTCACCCTGAACCAGAACTGAAAGCATTTCAATATGGTGAAAAAGTTGAATATGAATTTTGGATTCATCAAGCTGCTAATTTCCTTTTTGTTCTGGTAGGAAAAGATAGAAATACGGTAACTTCTGAAATTCTGCAGTGGCCTGAACCAGATGGAAATGCATCACCTTTACAGGAAATTTTAAGTAAAAATATTTTTCCCGATCCGCAGTTGGTACAGTCAGTGAATCAAAATAAAATAAAAGTAAAAAAGGGAGAAATTATTTTGAGTCATCCTGTTATTATTCCGGCAGGCTATGAACTTATCATAGAGGCAGGAACAAAAATTGATTTAATCAATAAAGCAACGATTATCTCATATTCACCTATTTTAATGAAGGGAACAGCAAATGAACCAATTCATATTACTTCTTCCGATTTTTCAAGCAATGGACTTACTGTTTTGCAGGCAAACAAAAGATCGAAAATTGAACATGTTCTATTTGAAAACCTGAATACACTTGATTACCACGGCTGGGTATTAACAGGTGCAGTTACGTTTTATGAATCTGATGTTGATATAAGTCATACCCGTTTTTATCGTAATCAATGCGAGGATGCGTTAAATATAATAAGATCTGATTTCAAGCTTGATCAGGCTTCTTTCGAATACATCTTTGGCGATGCGTTCGATTCAGATTTTAGCACAGGACAGGTGCTCAATACAACTTTTAAAAATATTGGAAACGATGCCATAGATTTTTCAGGAAGTGAAATAAGAATAAAAGATTCAAGAATTGAAAAAGCCAGCGACAAAGGAATTAGTGGTGGTGAGAAATCAACACTTATTATTGAAAATACATCAATTATAGGTTCAAATATTGGTGTGGCTTCCAAGGACCTTTCGGTAGTTGAAGTATATAATTCAGAGATTATGGATTGTAACATTGGATTGGTCTTACTGCAAAAGAAACCCGAGTATGGACCAAGTAATATGTTGTTACGAAACACATCGATTTTAAATCCAAAAACAAAAATGTTGATCGAAAAAGGTTCAGTTGTCAACCTCGATGATGAAATAATTGAGGGTACTGAAGAAAATCTGGCTGAAACATTCTACAATTAGGTTGATGCTACCTCCACTGTTAAATTCCTTATTATAAGCTTAAATCAGTGTATTTGCGCTCCAAGGATTTTTCTATCTTTGCGCCTCAAAATTCATTAACGTTAAACAAGAAAACCAATGGATAACAGGTGGAATTTGTTTCAAAAGTTTTTAATTACCCAGGAACAACAGATATCAATCAATGACTTTCTAATCAATTCATTGGTAATTATCATTTTATCGATCATACTCGAGTTCACCTATATTAAATGCGCCCGTACAATCTCGAACAGAAGGCAGTTTGCAGGCGTATTCATGTTGATTGCTTTCACAACCATGCTCATCATTTCAATTGTGAAGTCATCTTTAGCCCTTTCACTTGGACTTGTAGGAGCTTTGTCGATCGTAAGATTCAGGGCTGCTATTAAGGAGCCGGAAGAGCTGGTTTATTTGTTTTTTGCTATCGCGATCGGACTTGGTCTTGGAGCCAACCAAACTGTGATTGTTCTTATTGCTTTTGCAGTAGCTATGTTAATTTTATGGGGCAGGCATTTCTTAAAATTCAAAAAATTACCCCATCAAAACCTGTATTTAAATTTTTCAGCCAAATCAGGTCAGGCAAATCTCGACGATGTGCTTAAAGTTGTGAAGGAAGTATTTGGTAAATATTATTTAAAAAGATATGACGAAAATGGAGAATCAATCGAAGCTTCTTTCGTTGTTGATACTTCAAAAACAGAAAAACTCGGACAGTTTAAAAAGAAAGTTGAACAGTTTGGAGACACAGTAAAGGTTTCATTTGTTGAAAGCAAATCCTTTTAATTCATTTTTCAAGCATGTTCTTTCCACCATTTAATGAGGATAAAAGCCGGTACGAGCGTAAATTCCTTGTGACAGATATGCATTATCACCAGATTGCACAGCAAGTTAAATTGCATCCAGCAGCTTTTAGCACCATTTTTCACCCCCGTTTTATTAACAACATTTATCTCGATTCCATTGAAATGGATTTTTTCCACGATAATGTTTCTGGAAAGGGGAGTAGAAAAAAAGCACGAATAAGATGGTATGGTGATCAATTCGGTTTTGTGAAAAAGCCTGTGCTTGAGTTTAAAGTTCGTGAAGGCATGTTGGGAGATAAGATTTCATTTAAGTTAAAACCCTTTACAATAGACCATCATTTTAATTATGATATTTTACTTGACGTATTCAGCAAATCGGACTTACCTTATTGGGCTGAAGAATTATTAAACCACCTGAAACCTGCCCTGCTTAACAGGTATAGCAGGGAATATTTTATTAGCTTTAATGAAAAGTTCAGGTTAACGCTCGACAGCGAACTTGGGTATTTTGCAATTGGAACGAACAACAACACTTTTTCCGAAAATCATTCCTCTTCCAGATGTAATTGTAGAACTTAAATATAACAGGGAATTTGATGATATCGCTCCTTCTGTGACTAACCGTATTCCTTTCAGGCTTACAAAAAGCTCAAAATATGTTAACGGTGTTGAATTATTACATCCACAGTTTGCTTAATTAGTCTTTCCAAGGTTGGAGTCTCTCCAACGAATAAAACCCTTTTTTGGAGGATCCACTCTAATAACTAAATTTTAATAACATTTTATAGGGCTATTAATGTTGGTGAGGACACCAACTGATGAGGTGTATTGCATTTGGTGAGGACACAAAAGACAGAAATGGATTTTATTCGTGAAAATAAACCCGCTTAACCCTTCTCGAGATCCGGCTTAATATTTCATAGGAAATGGTATCAGCAGCTTCGGCAATTCGTTCTATCGGGTGATCACCATCAAAAACTATTACATCATCACCCTCTTTCGCTTCAATATCAGTGATGTCAATCATGCACATATCCATACAGATATCCCCGATCACAGGAGTTTCTTGCCCATTTACAAATAAGGATATCCTTCCATTTCCTAAATTTCGCATCAATCCGTCAGCATAGCCGATGGATACAATACCAATTTTCATGTCCTTTTCAGCAAAAAAGCTTCGGTTGTAACCCACAGATTCACCTGACTTAATGCTCCTGACCTGTGCAATGACTGATCGCAACCTTGTTACATTTTGTAAGTGTTCATGATTTGATTCATCGGACTTTACACCATACAAACTAATGCCAAGTCTGACCATATCGAACTGAGCTTCAGAAAAACGGCTTATTCCTGCTGAATTTAAAATATGCAGCAATACCTTATGGTCAAATTCACTAGCAATTCTGTTAGCCATCGATTTAAAACGGGAGAATTGTTCCCTGCTGAAATCATCTAATTCGGGTTTGCTACTGGCTACCAAATGTGAAAATACTGATTGAACATAAATCAAATCGTTCGTTTTCAGCTTGCTAATGAGTTTATCAATTTCTTCCTCACGAAAACCAAGCCGATTCATGCCGGTATCCAGTTTGATATGAATTTTAACCGGTTTGTTCTGAGGTATGGCATTTTGCTCAATGGCTTTGTCGAGTAATCTAAGCGCCCTGAAACTAAATATTTCGGGTTCCAACTGATGCTTGATCATTGTGTCAAAGGCATATTCTTCGGCATTCATCACCATAATTGGTAAAATAATACCTGCTTTCCTTAATTCTACCCCTTCGTCTGCATAGGCAACAGCAAGGTAATCAACCTGGTGGAATTGCAAAATGTTAGCTATTTCAAAACCACCACTTCCATATGAGAAAGCCTTTACCATTGCCATAATTTTTACTCCTGGCGATAACTTAGCCCTGAAATGATTCAGGTTATTTACAATGGCATCAAGGTTAATTTCCAAAACGGTTTCGTGCACTTTTTGCTGCAAGCGCCTGCTTATTTGTTCAAATTCAAAAATCCGGGCACCTTTCAATAAAATGGATTGGTTGTTTAAATCGCCAAGTGCAAATCCAGAAAGGAATTGAGCCGTGTTTATGAAAAAAGTTTTATTGATATTGAATTTATCTTTTTGCCTTGATATGGCTGGACCAATACCAATAATTTCATCAACGTTTTTCTGCTCCAGCAATGAAGATACGTCAGTGTAAAGATCAACCTCATTGCGCCCACTTTGAAGAATGTCGGAGAGAATAATTAGCTTTTTCTTGTGCTGATTTTGTTGATTTAAAAAATCGAGAGCGATACTTAAAGAATTAAAATCAGAATTGTATGAATCATTGATAATGGTGCAATTGTTAATGCCTTCTTTTAATTCAAGCCGCATGGCAATAGGCACTAATAAATTCATCCTCGCTGATATAGTCTCTTCATCATATCCAAGGTAAAGCATTGTCGACCAACAATGAATGGCATTCTCAATGGATGCTTTATCAGAAAAAGGAATTTGGATAGAGATTTCCTTGTCGAGATATTTTGCAAGTATTGTGCTTTGCTTTTCTGAAGATTTTGTCTCAATGATCCGGAGGTCACAATCTTCATTTAAACCCCAGGTAAATGATTTAATGTTGTTTAATATTTCAGACTTGATAATAACTTCCTGTATGACTTTTTTATCTGAATTATAAATCAGCGTGTCAACTTTGGTAAATAGTTTAAGTTTCTCGCCGGTTTTTTGATTTGAGTGAATAAAATTTTCTGCATGAGCCTGCCCGATTGTTGTAAATATACCGATCGTTGGATTGATGATCCGCCTTAACTTATCCATCTCTTCCGGTTCGGAAATTCCTGCTTCAAAAATGGCCAATTCATGTTGCCTGTTCATTTGCCAAACCGATAGAGGTACGCCAATTTGAGAATTATAACTTTTCGGACTTCGTACAATATTTTTATCATCATGCATCAACTGGTAAAGCCACTCTTTTACAATGGTTTTGCCATTGCTCCCGGTAATTCCAATAACAGGTATATCAAATTGCTTACGGTGCCGGGCAGCCATTTTTTGAAGTGCTTCCAATGTATTGCTAACGTGAAAGAAATGGGCATCCTTATAGGTTGAGTATAATTTTGGATCTTTGGAGATGGTAAATATCCGAACACCACTTTTATATAGGTTTTGGATGTATTTATGACCATCATTTCGTTCAGATACCAATGCGAAAAACATACAGTTTTCAGGAGTGATCAATCGTCTGCTATCAATCAAAATATCCTTTACCTCAATTAAATCAGCATTTGCTGATATTAATTTTGCATCAAGGATGTTTTTGATCTCACTACTGTTGTATGTTTTGTGGATCATTATCTTTGAGATTATTTGTAATTAACGAATGCACAGTGATTGTATTCTGTAGGCCTAAGATTAATCCTGAACCTCTTTTAACTCTTCTGCTTCGCGTTGATTTCTGCCATTGTTATACTCATCTGCCAAGCCAGTGGGTAATGGATTCTTACTCATTTTTTCATGCGATATTCGCTTGCGAAAAATATCAATAGCGAGATAGATTGCCTCTCGTGTTGCCACCTCGGAAGCCACATTTTTACCTGCTTTTTCATAGGCAGTTCCATGCGCTGGAGATGTACGGACAATAGGCAACCCGGCAGTATAATTAACTCCACTTTTAAAAGCAAGCGTTTTGAATGGAATTAAACCCTGGTCATGATACATTGCAAGTATTGCATCAAATTTTGCGTAATCATCCGACCCAAAAAATCCATCTGCCGGAAATGGTCCGTAAACCAGTTTTCCATTTTTCTTAGCCTTAATGATGGCGGGATTGATAATGTGTTCATCCTCATTCCCAATCAGTCCATGATCACTAGCATGTGGGTTTAATCCCAGCACCGCAATTTTTGGTCGGTCGATGCCAAAATCCGAAACTAATGAATGATGTAAAATCTCTATTTTCTCACTTATCAATGTTTCTGTCAAACTTTCGGATACGTCTTTTAATGGAATATGTCCCGTTGCTACACCAATTCGTAGTTGGTCGTTTACCATCAGCATCAGCGATGATTTACAATCGAACCTTTGTGTAAAATATTCTGTATGTCCCGGAAAGTCAAAATGATCTGATTGTATATTTAGTTTGTTTATCGGTGCAGTTACTACAACATCAATCTTTTGGGATTTTAAATCATTAACAGCATGTTCAAGTGCTTTAAATGCATATTGTCCTGCTTCAGCTGTTGATTTTCCATGCTCGATTCTTATTTCATCGTTGCTTAAATTAATGATGTTAATATTCTGAGAAAAAGCATGATTGACATCATTAATGATCTTATAATTGAGATCATTAAGGTTGAATATTTTACGATTAAATGATAAAACTTTCGAAAGGCCATAAATAACCGGCGTAAACATTTCAAGTATTCGTTTATCGTTGAGGGCTTTGATAATCACTTCATAGCTTACTCCATTGAAATCACCATGTGTAATACCGACTATTGGTTTTCTTTCAATGTCCTTATTTTGTGGGTTTTGCATAATGCTCTGGTTGATTTGCAAAGTTAAGTTTTTTGCCATTGCAGTAAACATTAACTATTCAGATGTACATATCTTTTACATAATAGAATTATTTAAGACCTTTGCACTCAATTTTGAATAATGGCCACATCTAATTTTGTTGATTACGTAAAAATTTTCTGTAAGTCAGGCAATGGAGGCGCTGGCTCATCACATTTCAGGCGCGAGAAATATTTGCCAAAAGGTGGTCCTGATGGTGGGGATGGTGGCAAAGGCGGAGATATAGTAATGGTTAGCAATGCCCAAATGTGGACATTGCTTCATTTAAGATATACAAGACATTTAAGGGCTGATCACGGACAATCGGGTGGTAAACAGCGCAGTACTGGTGCAAATGGTAAAGACATTATGATTCAAGTTCCGCTTGGAACCATTGCCAAAGATCCTGAAACTGGGGTCGTTTTAGGTGAGATAACAGAAACTGATCAAAAAGTTGTTCTATTAAAAGGAGGCCGCGGAGGTTGGGGAAACGATCATTTTAAAACTTCAGTAAATCAGGCTCCTGAATATGCTCAGCCGGGTGAGTCGGGTTTTGAGTCATTCATTGTTTTTGAGCTTAAAATACTTGCCGATGTTGGGTTGGTTGGTTTTCCCAATGCTGGTAAATCTACTTTGTTGTCAGTTGTCTCAGCCGCAAAACCTGAAATTGCCGATTATCCTTTCACAACACTCACACCAAACCTGGGGATTGTTGCTTACCGTAATCATCAATCATTTGTTATGGCCGATATACCAGGAATTATTGAAGGCGCTCATGAAGGAAAAGGATTGGGTCTGCGCTTTCTCAGGCACATTGAACGCAATTCTATTCTCTTATTTTTAGTCCCGGCAGATAGTGATGATGTTAAAAAAGAGTATCATGTTTTGTTAAATGAATTGAAACAATTTAATCCGGAACTGCTAGATAAACAGCGCTTACTTGCCATCTCTAAATCAGATATGTTGGACGAAGAATTAATGGAAGAGATTAAACAGGATTTGCCGGATGTACCATTTGTGTTTATTTCTTCAGTTGCTCAAACAGGTTTGGTGGAATTAAAAGATATGATCTGGAGCGCATTAAATGAATAATTATTACACCTCTTTCTTCTGTTCTTAAGCTTCCGGTTTCCAATCCTCAATCACCATTAACTATTTGCCAATAACTATTAGCTAATAACGAATCTAATCCAGCTCAATAATATTATTCTTAATGGCAAACTTCACCAAATCAACCGTGGTTTTCAGGTTGATCTTTTTCATGATGTTGTTTTTGTGGGTTTCAACAGTTCTCACACTGATAAAAAGCTTTTCTGCAATATAGCGGTTCGACAAACCTTCTGCAAATAATTTGAAAATTTCCATTTCACGCGCAGAGAGGTCCTTTTGCCTGCTTTCTTTCTCTGTATTATCTATGTCTTTGTCTGATAAATAGTTGCTTAAAAGGATGTTCGTAATTGTTTTTGCATAAAATTCGTATCCATTTCTTAAGGTGTAGATGGCTTCTAAAATTTCAGAACGATCAGTATCTCTGCTTAAATGCCCTTTTGCTCCCGCTTTAATCAACTTCAGAATAAATGACTCATCGCGATACATGGATAGTATCAGTACCTTCAGCTTGGGAAAACGTTGTGCAAGCATTTTAATGTCCTCCACATCTTTCAATACCGGAGCGTAAAAAACAACCATCACAACATGGGTAAGGGTGTTTGGGAGAGAAACCATTAAATCACTAATAGATGCACAGCATCGGTTTATTTCAATATCATCGGCATCGTATAACAAGGCCTTTATGGCATCGCAAACAATAGGATGTTCATCAACAATTGATACTTTGATCAAATCAGTGCAAATTAATTCAGTGAGCGAATTTACAAAATGTCGTTTGAAAAAACCGTTTAATTAAACGAACAATTTCTTTTTGAAATCGGATTAACTTTGTAAGGTAAATTTTTGTCAGAATGTCGAACCCTGAAACCCATCAATATTTGAATTTACTCGAAATCATAAGCGAGGTGAACCATATTGTTGACCAGAATAAAGGAATTGATGAAACCTTGATGCAGGTGGTTGAACGACTTCAGGTGCTTGAAAATGCACCTAACCCGGTTTTTTTTAGGATTATCTACAACAGTAGAGAATATAAGAACCGAAATTTTAAAGAAACAACCTATTCAAGCGAAAGAAGTTTTAAAACAGTAGGTGGAAAAATCGGACATATACAGTTCTTCAATGAAAAATTAAAACCCACTTTCGACAGGAGAAATAAAAATGAGCAGTTTTATTTTCTGAATAGTATGGTAAGTATAGTACTGCGATTTATTAACCAGCATGAAGACAAACCTGCAAAATTAAAACTGAAGGAGAACAATAAAAAGCAAGGCATTATCAGTAGTGAATTTCTCCAAAAATTCCTGAATAAGTATACTTATAACCGTGATATATTCCACGACCTGATGCCATTTAAGGTACAAGAGATTCTGCTGATATCAAGTTTATATGATGCTTATGCTATTGAACGTGAAGGCCGTTTTTCGGAACATATGCTTGGGCAATATGGCCAGTTAAACCTCACCTCTTTTCCACGGATAACCGGTGCTTCATCAATTAGTCAGGTGCTTAAGTTACTTTCAGAAAGGCATTTCGATTTGATTATTTACATGGTAGGTGTGGATAAACAAATGCCTATTAATGTTAGCAAAGAAATTAAAAGTAGTTATCCTTATATTCCTATTTATTTGTTGTTGAATAACAGCAGCGATGTTGGTCATTATTTAAAGCTACAGGGTCAATTACCTTTTATTGATAACCTTTTTACGTGGAATGGTGATCCAAACATTTTCTTCACAATGATTAAATTTCTTGAAGATGAGGTTAATGTGGAAAATGACACAAGTCTTGGTGAGGTTCGTGTAATATTGGTTGTGGAAGATTCACCTGTTTATTATTCCCGTTATTTATCGTTTTTGTATAGGGTGGTGATGGACCAAACCAAGCGCATTATTGAAGATGTATCTACTGATGAACTATACAAGGTGTTGCGATTAAGGGCCAGGCCGAAAATATTACTTGCCACCAATTTTGATGAAGCTGTTTCAATTATCAATAAATATAAGCAGTATATGCTTTGTTTAATCACTGATGTTAAATTTGATAAGGCAGGTGAATTTGATGAAGAAGCAGGCTTAAAACTATTGCAATATGTAAACAAGGATTTCAAGAATTTACCAACCATTCTTCAGTCGTCCGACCATTCGTATGCAGAAGTAGCCCGGGAATATAATTCTTCGTTTATTCATAAACATTCCGATACCTTATACAATGATTTTCAGGATTTTATTACCAATTATCTTGGCTTTGGTGATTTTGTATACAAAGATAAAGCTGGTAATATGATTGCCGTGGCGCATAACATGAAAAGTTTTGAGAATCACCTCAAAACAATCCCTGTCGAATCCTTATTATATCATGCCAAGCGTGATCATTTTTCGATGTGGCTTTTGGCAAGAGGTGAAATCAAGGCAGCAAGTATTATCAACCCTAAAAAAGTAACAGATTTTAAAGATGCCAACGAATTACGGAATGTCCTGCTAGATTTAATAAAGGAGTATCGTAACGAGCAAGAAAGCGGAAATATTATTCCTTTTGACTTCGATGCTGAATTTTCAGAGCAAAACATATATACTCTTGCTGAAGGATCACTAGGTGGCAAGGGTCGTGGCCTTTCTTTCATAAACGCATTAATCGACAATTATAATTTTAGTAAAATCATTCCTGATATTCATATAAGGACACCCAAAACATTTATTATTGGCATACAGGAATTCGAGACTTTTATTGAAAACAACGGTCTTGGATTAATGGTACTCGAAGAGAAAAATTTCAATAAAATAAGAAATGCTTTTTTACATGGCCAACTAACCGATGAATTAATAGGTAAGCTTCGTTTTCTTATCGAGACACTTAAGAAACCACTTGCTATAAGGTCTTCAGGTATGTTTGAGGACTCATTAACACAACCCTTTGCCGGGATTTTTGACACTTATCTATTACCAAATAACCATCCTGATCAAACTAAAAGATTAAAACAGGTAACAGATGCGATAAAACTAGTTTTTGCTTCTGCCTATTCATCAACAGCCAAAGGTTATGTAAAAGCCATTAATTATAATATTGAGGATGAGAGAATGGCAATTGTGATTCAGGAAGTCGTAGGTAATCAATACGATAATGTGTTTTACCCACATATTAGTGGTGTTGGTCAATCCTACAATTTTTATCCGTTTTCACACATGAAGCCTGAAGAAGGATTTGGATTGGCAGCAGTTGGACTTGGTAAGTATGTGGTTGAAGGAAACCGAACCTACCGATTCTCTCCAAAATATCCCGGTACCGAAATTAATTCACCAAAAGACCAGTTTAGGAATTCACAACTGCAGTTCTATTCCATTGATCTCGGCAAACAGAAACCAAATTTACTCGAAGGTGAAATGGCTGGATTAACACTTCAGGATATCAGTGTGGCTGAAAAACAGGGGACTTTGAATCACTCAGCCTCAACGTATATTCCTGAAAGCAATACCATTTATCCTGGTATTGTAAAACCCGGACCTCGTATTGTGAATTTTGCAAACATCCTGCGATACAATTATATATCGCTTGCAAAAACACTTGAGGTGGTGCTTGAGTTATGCCGTGATGCAATGGGTACAGCCGTAGAAATTGAATATGCTGTTGATTTAAATAAAGATAAGGACGGCAGGGCATCATTTTATGTACTTCAGATCAAGCCGTTGATTACAAGTTCAGCTGAATGCAATGTTGATCTAAAAAAGATGAAAAAAGATGCGCTATTGTTGTTTTCGAAAAAGGGAATGGGAAATGGTTGCATCAGCAATATTACAGATATAGTTTATATTGATTCCAGCCGATTTGACAAAAGCAAAACGGAAGAGATGGCCAGGGAAATTGAAAAAATCAACAACAAAATGATTGATGAGGACAGGCCATATGTTTTAATTGGACCGGGCAGATGGGGTACACGCGACAGATGGATAGGGATACCCGTTAAATGGCACCAGATTTCCAATGCAAAAGTAATTGTTGAAACAAGCTTTGATGAATTTCCGCTCGATGCATCTTCAGGTTCACATTTTTTCCATAATGTAACCATCGATGAATGTTGGTTATTTTACTGTACAACCTGAATTTTGAAAAGTCAAATTAATTATGAGATGCTTGAAGAACAAAAGCTTGTAAAAAAAGGCCGGTATTTTAACCACGTAAGATTCGAAAAACCATTTGAGGTGAAGATGGATGGAAGGAAAAGGATTTACTTATTGAAGTTGAATTGTAAAATGTTTCGTTCAATTGCGAGCGAAATGGAATGGAGCGCGACAATCCCAAGGTTTTATGCTTCTCGCTGTTACACTCTCACTGGTGCGCGGATTGTCCGCGTACCAAGAAGTAAGCTGTTAAAAACTAACCAATACACCATGCAACGTATTAATAATCCTGACTGTCAATAATATACCGAAGCCCAATTAAAATGAAAAGATTAGCCTTACTTTTATCCTTTCCCATCTTATTGACTTATTATACAGTATGGTCACAACCATGCTTGCCAGATGGAATAATATTCAGTTCACAAAGTCAAATTGACAATTTTCAATCCAACAATCCAAATTGTTCTGAAATTGAAGGGGACGTATTGATTGATGATGTTAACATAAATAATCTAAATGGATTAAATGTTGTGACATCCATCGGGGGAAATCTTACGATTGGCGATCACTTTTGGAGCAATCAAAACCTTACGAGCCTAACAGGTCTAGACAATTTGACTTCTGTCGGGGGAGACCTTAATATTAAATATAACACTGCATTGACAAGTTTAACGGGTTTGGACTACTTGACTACCATTGGGGGAGACCTTTATATTGAGAACAACACTGCCTTGACAAGTTTAACAGGTTTGGAAAATTTAACTTCCCTCGGGAGAGTTTATATTCTATTCAACGATGTACTAACAAGTTTAACAGGTTTGGACAATTTGACTTCCATTGGGGGAGACCTTTATATTAAATACAACGATGTCCTTACAAGCTTATCGGGATTTGACAAAGTGACTTCCATAGGAGGAAGTCTTGTTATACAATTCAATAATGCGCTGACAAGCTTAACAAGTTTGGACAAAGTGACTTCTATTGGGGGAGACATTAATATTGGGATGTCACCAGTATTGGCAAATTTATCAGGATTGGATAATATTACTTCCATTGAGGGAGACTTTGATATTAGAAGCACCCATACCCTTACAAACCTAACAGGTCTGGATAATGTGACTTCCATTGGGGGAAACCTTAGTATTATAGTCAACACGGCCCTAACAAGCCTAACAGGGTTGGATAATGTGACTTCCATTGGGGGAAATCTTGATATTGGAGCCAACGCTTCTCTGAAAAGTCTGACAGCTCTTGACAATGTGACATCTATAGGAGCAAACTTTTATATTAGTAGTAATCCTGACATAACAAGCCTATCTGGTCTGGACAATGTTGCTTCCGTAGGGAGAGACCTTAAGATAGTTAGCAGCTCTTCCCTAACTAGTTTAACAGCGTTAGATAATGTGACTTACATTGGACGAGACATTATTATTGAAAATAATAATGTTCTAAAAAATCTATCAGGTTTAGATAATGTTAATTCTATTGGGGGAGACCTTATCATTTTTAACAACAAAGAGCTGACAAGTCTAACTGGTCTGGACAATATTAATGCAGACTCTATTATTTTTTTAAGAATTTATGGTAACACCACTTTATCGACTTGCGAAGTACAAAGTGTATGTAACATTTTAGTAAAGCCAAGTGTAATTATTTCTAT
Source organism: uncultured Bacteroidia bacterium (assembly GCA_963759045.1). Taxonomy (GTDB): domain Bacteria; phylum Bacteroidota; class Bacteroidia; order Bacteroidales; family F082; genus JAADID01. The sequence goes on along the minus strand of CAVWXM010000014.1, from coordinate 16,842 downwards.
TGATAATAACGCTATAGGCTGCAATAGTCAGGAAGAAGTAAAAGAAGCTTGTGTTGAATCAGTTGATGAATATCACTTACTGAACGGTGCAAAATCCCACCCCAACCCCTTCACAACCTCAACTACCATTGAATACGAACTTAATCACCCTGAAACTATCACAATCACCTTCTACAACCAGTTCGGAAAGCAGGTGGATGTGATTGAGCAACAGCAGTCAGCTGGATTACAACAGTTAGTATGGACTCCTGAACTGCCAGTTGGAATTTATTGTTTCAGGTTGGAGGCCGGTAAGCAAGTAGCAACAGGTAAACTATTGCTAGTTAAATAAACTTCTTTTAACCTGTAGTTAAAAATAAGATAAATGTCATTTCGAGGTAAGCTTTCCGTCAGCTGACGGATTGCGGCGAGAAATCCCCAATGAATGTAACACTTTCTAAGGAGATTTCTCACTCCATTTCATTCCGTTCGAAATGACAGTGCTAAGTATGCCATGAATTAGATTAAATATAAATTATAAACCTAATTTGCTGATTTTGTGAGTATAGCGTAATAAGCTAAAAATTAACAATTTATCCCCATTTTAATTTTCTAAATTTACGCCTTCAAATTTTTATCATTGCTAAACCAGACCAGATAAAATGAGCAAAATACTTGAAAAAGAATTCTTTTCGAAAAACGTTGTAAAAATCGTTTTGGATGCACCGGAAATTGCCCGGTCACGAAAACCGGGCCATTTTGTGATTATCAAAATAGGTGAAAAGGGAGAACGAATCCCATTAACCATCGCCTCTGCTGATGCAGAAAAAGGAACAGTAACACTTGTCGTTCAGAAAGTTGGTGTTACATCTGATAAACTTTCAAAATTGGAAGTTGGTGATGATGTGACCGATGTTGTAGGACCCGCTTGGAAAAGCAACACATATCGAAAACGTTGGAACTGTATTGTGTGCAGGAGGCGGTGTTGGAGTTGCACCAATGTTACCCATTGTTGAAGGCTTAAAAAAAGCCGGGAACAGGGTGATTACAATTATTGCAGCTCGCACCAAAGACCTGATTATCCTTGAAGATCAAATGCGTGAACACTCAGATGAGGTGATTATTATGACCGATGATGGATCATATGGGAAACAAGGTCTGGTAACCGCAGGTATGGAAGAAGTGATTCAACGCGAAAAAGTGAATATGTCGGTAGTAATCGGCCCTGCCATTATGATGAAGTTTGCTGCACTGACGACCAAAAAATACAATATTGAAACAGTAGCCAGTTTAAATACCATCATGGTTGATGGAACCGGAATGTGCGGTGCATGCAGGGTTAGTGTTGGTGGAAAAACCAAATTTGTTTGTGTTGACGGCCCTGAGTTTGATGCACATGATGTAGATTTCGATGAGATGCTGTCGCGATTAAGCGCATACCAAAAGCAGGAATCAGCTGCTTATCAAAAATATTTAGAAACTGTTGAAGTATAGATAAATGGAGAATATAGCAGAGTATCTAAAAGCAGAAAGAGCACAGGAATGGCGTGCTGAACTCCGTAAAAATATCAAAGCCAAAGAGCGAACAAATCGTGAAAGGGTAGAAATGCCGGAAGAAGATCCGAATTTACGGAACAAAAGCAATATTGAGGTTAATACCGGATTGGCTGCTGAATTGGCTGTTTTGGAAGCCCAGCGTTGTCTTGATTGTGCAAATCCAACCTGTATGCAGGGTTGCCCGGTTGGGATAAATATCCCAAAGTTTATTAAATACATTGAAGCAGAAGATTTTGCAGGAGCAGCAGTAACTTTGAAAGAAACCAATGCTTTACCGGCTGTTTGCGGACGGGTTTGTCCACAGGAAAAACAGTGTGAAGCTGATTGCTTTTATACAGTCAAGTTGAACAAAATACCCGTTGCCATTGGCCATCTCGAACGCTTTGCAGCAGATTGGGAAAGAAACAGTGGTAAAATGGCAGTTCCAACCACCGAAAAACCAAACAAAATAAAGGTTGGTGTAATTGGTTCAGGTCCTGCCGGACTGGCAGCAGCAGGTGATCTTGCTAAATTTGGTTATGATGTCACCGTATTCGAGGCGTTGCACGAAATTGGCGGTGTGTTGAAATATGGCATTCCAGAATTCAGGCTTCCCAATGAGTTGGTTGATACGGAAATTGAGATCATGCGCAAAATGGGCATTAAATTCAGAATCAATTTTATTGTTGGTAAAACTGCCTCTTTCGATGATTTAAAAAAAGAAGGTTATCAGGCATTTTTCGTTGGCAGTGGTGCAGGACTACCACGCTTCATGAATATTCCAGGCGAAAACTTAAATGGTATTTTTTCATCAAATGAATACCTTACAAGGGTTAACCTGATGGATGCTGCTAATCCGGAATCCGATACGCCGGTTATCAGCGGAAAAAAAGTAGCTGTAATTGGTGGTGGAAATACAGCAATGGACTCGGTTCGGACGGCAAAACGTTTGGGTGCTGATGAATCCATGATTATTTATCGTCGTTCAGAAGCAGAGATGCCTGCACGAGTTGAAGAGGTTAAACATGCCAAGGAAGAAGGGATTATCTTCATGAATTTGCACAATCCGCTCGAATATTATGCGGATGAAAATGGCAGGGTAAGCAGCATGAAGATTCAGAAAATGGAATTAGGTGAGCCTGATTCATCGGGCAGAAGAAGACCGGTTCCGATGGAAGGTTCTGAATTTATAATTGATGTTGATACAGTTGTGGTGAGTGTTGGTGTATCTCCAAATCCACTTATTCCTGCAGCGCTTGCAGACTTAAAATGTACTGATTGGGGTACCATCATCGTCGATAAAGAAACCATGCAATCTTCACTGCCGGAAATTTTTGCTGGTGGAGATATCGTCAGGGGCGGAGCCACAGTTATCCTCGCAATGGGAGATGGACGTACAGCTGCCGCTGGAATGCACAATTATATTCAGAAAAAAATAAAAGCAAATTAAATTCTACTTTTGAATTCATTCTAACAATTGTATTCAGAATCATTTGAGAATAATTTATTAAAATAAAAATCATCAGTTACGCTGTCCTTCAGGGCAGCGTAATAAAAACAAAATAAAATGGCAGATCTTAGCACAAAATATCTCGGACTAACATTAAAAAACCCAATAGTAATTGGAAGTTCGGGCCTAACTAATTCAGTAGAAGACATTGTTAAACTAGAGCAAAATGGAGCTGGTGCGGTGGTACTTAAGTCCATTTTCGAAGAGCAAATTATGCTTGAAGCTGACTACCGTTTGAAGAAAGCCGAAGAGGATGGTTTACTTTACACCGAATATTCAGAAACCCTTGATTACATAGATGTTCATATCAAAGAAAAGGAATTGAGCAGCTATCTTCAACTTATTCGTGATGCGAAAAAGAAAACAATGATTCCAATAATTGCCAGCATAAATGCTATCTCAGGTCTGGAATGGATTTCTTTTGCACGACAAATAGAGGAAGCTGGTGCTGATGCTTTGGAGTTAAACATTTTTGTAATGCCTTTCAATTTTGAAAAAACTAGTCAGGATAATGAAATGACGTATTACAGTGTTTTGAAAAAAATTAAGGCAATTGTCAATATACCGGTTTCTGTAAAAATCAGTCCTTATTTTGCAAATCTGGGTAGCGTGATAATGAAAATGGAAGAGTATGGTGCTGATGGTGTAGTGATGTTCAATCGATTCTCAAGTCCTGATATTGATGTAGATGCAATGAAGATAACTTCTGCCGATCGATTATCTACTCCTTATGAATTGTCGAATTCACTGCGTTGGGTAGCCATCATGGCAAAGAGAGTGAAAATGAGTTTGGCTGCATCAACAGGTATACATGATGGAGAGGCAGTTGTTAAACAATTGCTGGCCGGTGCTACTGTAGCCCAAATTACATCAGCAATTTACAAGCATGGACCTGAATATATCTCATCCATCGTTAATTACCTGAATGACTGGATGGAGGATAAAGGATTCAATTATATAGATCAGTTCAGGGGTAAATTAAGCCAGTCAGAATCACAAAATCCGGAGGTTTTTGAACGTATGCAATTTATGCGTTATTTTTCGGAGATAAAATAGAACCTTTATACGTTGACTTGCGTAATAAGGGAGTAGTAGATTTATTAACCTAACCAAATTAGTTATGAAAATTAGTAAAGCAATTTTTCTGATTGCAATAACAATCGGAATGATGACATTAATGAGCACTACCTGCTCAAAAAATGATGATAACGGAGATCCTGCAGCATGCACCGGATATGTCGAAGCAACTGCAGCAGGTTTTGTTTCAGGTAATTATTGTTATGATGCATTAACAACATTCACTTATCAGCCAAATAGTTATGTAACCTTATGGGCTAGAGAATCAGCCACAGATATTGGTTTTGATGTTCGTCTAAATTCAGATAATGGTGCAGCATTAGCACCCGGAACATACAATTGTGGATCTGGTGAATTGGGTTTTGTCGAAATGATTTTTGAGGGTGGCGGTAGCAACGAGTTTTACAAATCTCAATCAGGTACTTTAACCGTTACACAAGTAGATCAAAACAATTTTAAGGGCTCTTTCAATGTTTCTGCAGAAGGTTATTACAACAAGGAAACCATTTCATTCAGCGGATCATTCAGCAATTAATTGGTTTTGCATCTGCACTAATAATACATTAAAGAAGGCTTAAGTCATAGATTTAGGCCTTTTTGCTTTTAAAATTGACTGCATCTATCGTTTTAGATATGTGAATTAAAAGATGTATTTCAAAAAGTTGCAGTTTTGAACTATTTTGTAAAGCTAGCCTCCTTCTTTTTGTATTCTTTCATTTGTTCTATCGGTTCAATAATTGAAAAACCCTTCCACAGGTTTTCGTCAAACTGATTTACATAAATGATGTCAATATATTCTGGCTCCTCAAATTCATTAAATTGAAGAACAGAAATCTCTGTTTCATCGATCACCAAAAATTCAATCGATTCTTCGACATTTACCAGTAGTTCAAGTCCAACTTTAAGTTCTTTCAATTTTTTATCGAAAAGCCACTTTTTCTTCTTTTTCATTAGTGCCAGGTTTCTATCAACGGAGGCCGTATAACCAAACCGGTAAGAGAAATATTTCAATAAATAGTTGTCATTTTTTTTCTCAAAATAAATCGAACCACTAAACTGGTTTTCGGTGTATCCAACCCCTAACAGATTGATGTCCCGGCCTGTTTTTTCAGGGGCATAATCATAATCAGCACGGATAAGTGCAAATGTGCTTATTGAAATATACATTCTCCCAAAATACAATCCGCTATTTTTAGGCTCAAAATCAACGACATAAACATCCTCACCATTTACTTTTGTGCCGCCTGCCAGTTTGTATTCGTATTTGCCTGGTTTGTGAAGGAATTCCCACTGATCTTTATTGTCAAAAGAACCATATCCTAACAAATATGCAATATAACCAGCATACGAAGTTGTATTCCTCCGATTTTCGGTGAGCGAATCAGTTTTTAATTCTATGGTATCTTCTTCCAGGTCAAGTTTAGAACCGAAAACACCACTCTTTACTTTCCAGTATTCGTCTTCATTGGTTTCAGCAAGGATGCCTTCAAACAATATTTCCAGTTGCTTAAGGTCTTCAAGGTATTTCTCCTTTAGCGTCACCATCCTGATTGGATCAACCTTTTGCTTTATTGAATCGTCCTCATTTGGATTCGAATAGTAGTAACCAAGAAAATCGGTGTATGAGGTAACATATTCAGGTGTTTTATCCTCAATCGTTTTTATCATTTCCCTGTCCAGTTCATCAATGGAACTCTTTTTGTAATTGAGCTTAAATTCAGTAAGATCAGCAATTTCCCTTTCACGGATAAAGGTTTGTTGCTTGCTTGTAGTTTTTCTGTAGTTCGAATCTTTGTAAACAAGCACATTTTTTACAATGGTCTTCAAATCAGGAACATTTCCAAAAACGATCAATTCACTTAGGTTGATGATCTCTTCCTTTAGATAAACCACAGAAGAAGTGTTTATTTGATCAACAGTTAACAATTTAGTTTTGTAGCCTATGTATTGAAAGCGGATAGTGTCAGTTCCCATCAAATCAGAAACATATAAAGTAAAATGCCCTTTTTCGTTTGTGATAGCTCCTTTGTTTTTGTTGAGCACATAAATATTGGCATAGGGTAGGGCAGTTTGTTTTTCCATATCCAGGACTATTCCAGTAATCTCTTTAATGGTATCCTTACCGGAGGTGGAATCAGTAGTAATTTGTCCGGTAAGTTGAGTAATTATAAAAAGTGAAATGAGAATCGAAAACAGAAATGCTTTTGTCATATTTAGTTTTGTCTGATCGGACGAAAATAGTTGTTTTCAATACGAGTCCCCATAAAGGATCTCAGGACTAAACAAATTTTATGATAAAAGATGTTAATTAGACCACTGGTTTAAGTCTCAGACTTAAACCAGAATAAATATGTTAAAAAAGTCTTTTCAGCATTTCCCACACTTCATTAGGATCAGGATCAATTTCAAATAAGAGCTAAAGTTGATACCAACGAACAAAATAGACAAATTTGTGTTTTGAATAATAAATAGATGTAATTTAACACTACAATATAATTCGTGAAAAAATTGTAGTGCGAAGTTGAAGTTCGGTTTTTTTAATAAGAATATTCTACCAAAGTATTTAATTGATGAAAAATTATAATGAATTGCTCCAATTTTTTAATGAAGAATTAAAGAATCAGAAAATTGATTTTCATCCTGATGAACTATATGAGCCTATTCGTTATACAATTGGACTAGGAGGTAAGCGAATCAGACCCTTACTGTGTTTAATGGCTTGTGAGATGTTTGGTAAAGATGCTAAAAAAGCAATTAATCAGGCCATTGCAATTGAATTCTTCCATAATTTTACCCTGATTCATGATGATATCATGGACAATGCACTGATGAGACGAGGGAAACAATCCGTTTACAAAAAATGGAACCAAAATATTGCCATCCTCTCAGGTGATACTTTGTTTGCCTTGGCCTATAAATATGCACAATGTTATGATCCGGATGAAATTCACAGTATTTTGTCCATATTTATTAGCACTGCTATTCAGGTGTGTGAAGGACAGCAATATGATCTTAATTTTGAAAGTGAAAGATACATCTCGGTAAATGATTATCTCAATATGATTCGGCTGAAAACAGCAGTTTTATTTGGAGCAAGCCTTAAAATTGGTGCTCAAATAGGTGGTGCCAATGCAGTTGACGTACAAAATCTCTATGAATATGGAATAAATATTGGCCTTGGATTTCAGCTAAAGGATGATTTGCTCGATATATATGGTGATCAAAATGTTTTTGGTAAAATCAAAGGAGGAGACATCATTAAAAATAAAAAAACCTATTTATATATTAAAGCCTTGGAAATTGCTGATGAAGAGCAACGTAACGAATTGAGTTTATTGTACAATTCCTCGGATATAGATCCTAATAAAAAAATACAACACGTAACAAAACTCTACAATCAACTTGGAATAAAGGAAATCGTTAATGATTTCATCCAATTTCACTACAAAAAAGGGCTTGAAAATCTTGAAAAATTGAGTATAGAAGAAAATCGTCTACAAGATTTAAAAAATCTTGCACAAAAAATGAATGTAAGAAAAAATTAGATTTCTTCCTTAACTCAAAATCACTCCAAGCTTATGTATTCTTCGGTGAAAATGAACGATTTTTACTGATCAGATATTCATATATCGTTATATTCATCAAAAATAATGTCAGAAAGTACATCAGATCTTCAAGTGGAATTGTTAAAAGGCGGAGATGCATATTTTCACTGTCGTTATAGCTCACTACCGGCAGGCTTGTTAAAATGCCATTGACAATCAAAAAAGGTATAAGGCATACAAAATATGCAGAATAAAAACGAAAAAGATAACCTTTTGCTGGTGAAATAAACAGCTGAGGAATAAGGATAATCATTAACATCACTGATACAACAAATGTGTATTTTTTATCATTAAAATAGATAACTAAAGCCATACATAATAAAATCATTATTAGTGTTATCCATTTCGCAGTTTTTGGAAAATTGAATTTCGGCCAGTAATATTTTATGACATCATAAACAAAAATGCAGGCGTAGGGAACAAACAGGAAAAATAGCCATTCTTCAAGGGGTAAATGTAAGATTTGAAATCCGATGGTATATTCATTACTAAAATACCAAATTCCGTCTTGGGTAAAAAAAACATCCCAGACAATAAAAACGATCGCAGGTAAAACTATTGAAGGTGTAAGAAATTTCCATCTTTTATAAAAATGAACTTTCTTGTCGAAACTCAAAATAAACGGAATTATAATGGTTCCGAGCATCAAATATAAGTAGGTAAGTTTCGGATCTGCCATCTATTAATACATGCCTGTTGCCTGGCGAATTGCACTACTAAAAAGGATATATACTTTTTTTGTATTTGAGATTCTGTGCCTTGTATTTAGCAATTCAGAAGCATCTGTTTTTTTGAGTTTTTCAAACAGTTTGAGGTAATATCTATAAGCAAGATATACTCCAATCCTGGCACTTGGTTTTAATTTTTTAATTCCCTTGAAAGCTTCGTCAAAATCAAATTGAATATCATCTTCAATTTTTCTTTTAGATTCATTGGTAAAATGATAAAAATCGGTTTGATGGAAATAAAATCTGTCTCTCCCAATCATGTCATCTTTAATATCACGTAAAAAGTTAACTTTTTGAAATGCCTCCCCGAGTTTACGAGCAGGATATTTAAGTTCTTCATATTTTTCATCTTCATCAGCATAAAATACCCTGAGACACATTAATCCAACGACCTCTGCAGAACCATAAACATAACTAGTAAAATCTTCTCTGTCATATGCGTTATAATTCAGGTCCATCTCCATGCTTTTCAAAAAGGCATCAATCAATTCGTGTGATATTTTATATTGATTAACTACATATTGAAAACTATGTAAAATAGGATTAGTGCTTATCTTGTCTTCTATGGCTTTGTATGTTTCTGAACGGAAATCAGCAATCATTTGTGCTCTGTCATGCTCATAAAAAGTGTCTACGATTTCGTCAGCAATCCGAACAAATCCGTAAATACCATAAATAGCATTTCTCAAATCTTTCCTTAGCATCCTTATACCTAACGAAAAAGAAGTGCTGTAGTTCTTAGTAGTTATTTTACTTATTTCAAGTGCGTTATGCAGATATATATCCATATTTTTTTAAAATTCTTTCGGTTACTAATCTTGATCCAATAATGGTCATTGGCAGTCCGGTGCCAGGAATTGTTGATGCCCCAACATAAAATACATTATCGAACTTCTTCATCATAATTTTTTGGCCTGAATGCTCCTATCTGATTTAAGTCATGTGCCAGTCCTAATCCGCTTCCACGATAAAGATTAAACTTGTCTTGCCAATCAATAGGATCTAAAACCGTCTGAGAAACAAGGTTTTTCTTAATGTCAAATTTTAACCTTTCAGAAAGGTCGCTGATGATATTGTCGGCTACCTGTTCTTTATCTGACCAATCAGGTTTGAAACGCAGATCTGGAACCGGACAAAGCACAAAAATACTTTCGTGACCTTCAGGTGCAGTTTCTTTATTGAGTTTTGAATTCAAATTTACGTAGTAGTAGGGTTTGTCGAGTGTAATTTCATTCTTAAAAATTTTGTTTGCGTATTCTTTAAAATTCTTCCGAAGAAAATAATTGTGATGGTGGAGGGCATCAATTTCTCCCTTAACACCTAAATACATCGTAAATGGAGCCAAAGTCCATTTCATCCTGTCTAATTTTTGGCTGCTGTATTTTTTTCTTTTGAAAATACTGTTTCTGAATCCGGCGGCATCTGCATTTATTACATAAACATCTGCATGCCATTGTTTGCCATTTTTATCCGTAAATCCATCTAAATTCCCATTATTGTTTTTAAAATCAACAATTTCTGTATTATAATGAATTTTGATATTCTCTTTTTCCATTTCCAGGAGCATACCTTCAACAATTCGATACATGCCTCCCTTTACGTTATAATAACCATCATGCTTCATTTCGGTATATGATAACAAGCTATATACAGCTGGTGTATCAAATGGAGTAGAACCGAGAAAAAAGGCAACCAATGAAAAAATAACTTTAACCTCATGGCTGTCAAAATATTTATCCATCTCTTTCCACATCGAATGTGCCATTTTTGGGGCATGTTTCCATGGCACTTTTGACATCTGCAACAAAAAATCTACCAAGCTATTGAAGTTTCGCTTGATAATTTTGTTTTCAGTATCATGGAAAATTTGTCCAGCAGCATTCAGATATTTCTGCATTTTCTTTTCAAAGTTGGGCTCAATATCCTTAAATTCATTTGCAAGCTTTTTGAGGTCTTTGTAAATCAGGTAGTTTTTATCTTCGCCCATGAAGTTTACCGAATAAAGCGGATCGAGTTCAATAAATTCAAACGGCACTTTGATATCACAATATTTGGCAAACTCATCAAATTCGTAACTCATGCTAAAAAAGGTTGGCCCAAGGTCAAAAGTGAACCCATCCTTTTTAAGTTCATTTAACCTACCTCCAGCCTGGTCATTTTTTTCAAGCATTTCCACCTCAAAACCTCTTTTCGAGAGACGAAGGGCCGTAGCCAGACCACCTAATCCAGTGCCAATTATTAATGCCTTTTTCTTAGTCATACTTATTAAACAATGTTACTAACAAATTGTTTTATCAAAACGTTATTGGTAAGTCTGGTAAACTCCAATAATTTAAGTAAATTTCACAAATTTAAACGATAGTCATATTTCTTCAAAGGTAGGTATAATTGGTTCAGGAATTGGAGGACTGGCAGTAGCATTGCGGCTGGCTTCAAAAGGATACCATGTGGATGTTTTTGAACAGTCAGATAAACAGGGCGGTAAGATATCTCAGTTCTACAAAAAGGGTTTTCGGTTTGATACCGGACCATCACTTTTTACACTTCCACAATTGGTCGACGAACTTCTTAATCTTGCAAGTAATAAATCCGAAAGACGTTTCAGATACACTTCCCTTGATATCATTTGTCGCTATTTTTATCCGGATGGAAAGACAATAGATGCTTACCAAAACCCTGAATTATTTGCAAATGAAATTGAAAAGAAAACGGGTGTTGATAGTTACAAGGTAAAAAAATATTTAACTGAAAGTGCAAAGATTTATGACCTTACAAAGGATATATTTATTTTCAATGATCCAAGAAGAATCAATAACCTACTCAGGGTAAAAACATTAAAATCATTACTCCAGGCATGGAAACTTGAGCCATTAAAAACTTTACATGAAACAAACCTGCGCAGCTTCAAAAATGATAAGGTTGTTCAGTTGTTTAATCGATATGCTACCTACAATGGTTCAAATCCTTATAAAGCTCCGGCTACTTTAAAAGTAATACCGCATCTCGAGCATAACGTAGGAGCATTCTTTCCTGTAAATGGAATGTTCAGTATTGTTGAGGAACTTGCTCAACATGCCGTTGATTTAGGTGTAAAATTCCATCTTTCAGAAAAAGTGGAAAAAATTAATCTTAAGGAAAATAGCGTTGAGGGATTAACGACAAACCGTTCAAATTATCAATTTAAACATGTCGTATCAAATGTTGATGTTCTTTCATTTAACCGCCTGCTAGACAAAAAAAGTAAGCCTAATATTGAAAAAAATCAAATGTCTTCTTCTGCTGTTATATTCTACTGGGGGATGAAAACAACACGGAAAGAACTCTTATTACACAACATTTTATTTTCAGCAGATTATAAACAGGAGTTCAAACATATATTTGAACTTAAAAACATTGCTGACGATCCGACTGTTTATATCTTTATCAGTTCCAAAATGGTAAAATCTGATGCGCCGGAAAATTGCGAAAATTGGTTTGTCATGATAAATGCTCCTGAAAATGTAGGACAGGATTGGGAATTATTTACCAATCAGGCTCGATCAAAAGTTCAAAGAAAGATAAAAAAGACACTTGGAATTGACGTTGAGAAGAACATTCTTTTTGAGGAGGTAGCCAACCCGGAGACCATTGAATCAACTACCAGCTCATTTCACGGCTCACTTTATGGTATAAGTTCGAACAATATGTGGGCGGCATTTAAAAGGCATCCCAATTACCATAAGTCGATAAAAGGATTGTACTTTGTTGGAGGATCGGTACATCCCGGAGGAGGGATTCCACTTTGCCTAGCCTCTGCAAAGATTGTTTCGGATATTTTTCCTGATCTGAAAACCAAAAAAAGTAATGAGTAAAAAAGGATTAAAATATCTGGTATTCATTCTTGTCATATTTTATATGGTTGGCATCATTGGGTTAAGCCTGGAGTTGACCAGAAACCTTTTTATAAAGCTTATTCCATTTACTATTTTAATGAGTAATGCTTTACTCGTTATTTTCCAAACACCCAGGAAAGGAAATCAATGGCTCGTGTTTTTAGTTATCCTGATCGCCGGTTTTCTTGTTGAAGCCGCAGGTGTGAACACGGGTTTAATTTTTGGCGTATACAGTTATACAGATGTTTTGGGTTTTCAATTGTTTAACACACCACTTATTCTTGGATTTAACTGGGTCATGCTTGTATACATGGCATGGGTAATTGTTAATAAATTGAAGATAAAAGGTTGGTTAAAAGTGGTTTGCTCATCATTAATTATGGTCTTATACGACCTGGTATTGGAACCATTTGCCATATTTTATGGCTTGTGGAATTGGGAAGTAATAAATCCTCCATTGCAGAATTATATTGCATGGTTTATCATATCATTCATGTTCATATTCATGGTTTATAAAAGTAAAATCAAAATAACTAATCCAATTGCGATTCCGCTGTTTATTATTCAGTTGTTGTTTTTTTCAGTACTTTACACAATCAATACGATTTAATATGGGTGTTATCATTGCCATATCTATAATATTTTTCTGGGCTGGTCATTTATTCTACATGCTGAATTTTGTTGCAGTTGATTTCAGCTCACCATTATTTTATCTTCACATTATAATACAGACTTATTTGTTTACCGGCCTTTTTATTACCAGTCATGATTCAATGCACAGAACCGTGTCAGGTAAAAAATGGTTGAATAATTGGATTGGTTTCTTATCCCTGGTTTTATATGCCGGTATGTGGTATCCGCGTTTGCTAAAAAATCACAAATTGCATCATCAAAAACCGGGAACAGAAACAGATCCAGACTTCAATGTGAGTTCCCAGAATTTTTGGGTTTGGTGGTTCTCATTTATGCTCAGGTACATTACCCTTGTGCAATTAATAATTATGGCTGTTTTTTATAATATTCTTAAGATTTGGTTTGGCGATTTACAATTGTGGATCATGTGGATAGCTCCTGCAATATTGAGCACTTTGCAACTTTTTTATTTCGGCACCTATTTGCCACACCGTCTGCCGCATAAAGAAGACATGCAGCCACACAAAGCAAGAACACAAAAAAAGAACCATGTTTGGGCCATGTTATCTTGCTATTTTTTTGGCTATCATTTTGAGCATCATGAATCTCCCGGTACACCATGGTGGCAATTATATAAAACTAAATCACCGACTACCGAATGATCAAACCAAAGTATCATCCTTTCATGATTTGGTTTTTTAACCATTATACAAGAATCAATGTTGAACGAAATTTCAGCAAGATTAAAATATTGAAAGATTTTGAGGATAATGACAAGGCAGTATTAATGATCGGTAATCATTTTTCATGGTGGGATGGTTTTTTTGCCCACTATCTGAACATGAAATTATTGCAACGCAGGTTTAATGTCATGATGCTTGAAAATGAATTAAAAAAAAGGATGTTTTTAAATAAAATTGGTGCCTTTTCAATAAATAAAGGCTCCAGGTCTGCTATTGAATTCAATTAATTTGCTCAAGGCATTGTTGAGGGATAGAAAAAATTTAGTCGTTTACTATCCTCAAGGCGTATTTCAATCAATTTATGATCAATCAATACATTTTGAGCCAGGAATTTCTAAAATTCTAAAAGGGTTCACCAATGATGATATCCAGGTTTTGTTTTACACAGCAATGATAGATTATTTCGCTGAAAAAAAACCAATGCTGACTTTTAATATCAATGAATATAAGCTTGAAGAAGGAATTTCTGCACCAGAATTGGAAAATGCTTATAATCAGTTTTACAAGGCATGCATTAAAAACCAAATTGATTCTGTATGAACTGGCTAATTGGCTTTATATTAAGCTTTGCTCTTATCCGTATGCTTGTAGCACTTTTTAACCTCATTTCAATGAATTGGCTTAAAAATGATCAAGTAAAAGCGAATGAGAAGGTTTCTGTGCTTATTCCGGCAAGGGATGAACAAGAAAAACTGCCTGCCTTACTTGAATCATTGCAAGATCAGAAATATTTAAATATTGAGGTCATTGTCTATGATGATCAATCTGTTGACAAGACTGCTGAAATTATCATTAAAACATCTAAAAAAGATAATCGGTTTAAATATCTGAAAGGTGATGATCTGCCTGATGGCTGGTTAGGGAAAAATCATGCATGCCATAAATTGGCGCAAGCCGCTCAAGGTGAATACCTTTTATTCCTTGATGCTGATGTTTTAACAGGACCTGAACTGATAGGGCAATCATTATCATTTTTAAAACAACACAACCTGTCATTACTTTCAATCTTCCCAATACAAAAACTGATTTCTTTTAGCGAGCGGATAAGCGTCCCTGTCATGAACTGGATTCTTGTCAGCCTTTTGCCCATGCTACTTATTCGGAAAAGCAGATGGACTTCTCTCTCGGCAGCCAACGGGCAGTTTATGCTTTTTAATGCAGTGGATTATAAAAATAACTGGTTCCATATGCTGCTTAAAAACGAAAAAGTTGAAGATATCAGGATCATGCAATTAATGAAGAAAAAAAGATATCGCGTGCACACCTTACTTGGTAATAAGCAAATTAGTTGTCGTATGTATAATACGTACAAAGAATCAGTGTATGGTTTCTCAAAGAATGTAGTTGCTTATTTTGGTGGCAGTTATATTGTGACTTTAGGTTTTGTGCTTATTACCACATTTGGATGGTTACCGCTTGTTTTAAGCGGCCAGATAGAATTATTTATTATGTATCTTTCAATTCTAATATTGACACGTATTTTTGTTTCTGCAGCCAGTAAGCAAAATCCGTTACTCAATGTCCTTTTAATGCCTCTTCAACAACTTTCTTTTGTATTATTTGTTATGCAATCAATTAAAAATAAGCTCTCTGGACAATACACCTGGAAAAACAGACCAATAGTTAACAGTTAAGGATGGTACGAATTAAATTTTCAATGTTTTTGTTTTTTCTAACTTTTTTTTCGGGTATAGAAATGTATAGTTTTGACAACAGACCTGACTATGCAAAAGAACTCTATGGTTATTTTATTGATGGCAAAATCGATTTATGGAACAGTGTCATTAATCAAATGGAGGAAGATTATGCAGTAACTAAGGACCCTACTTTGTTAAAACAGATAATTGTTGCTCAATATGGATTAATTGGATATCAATTAGGCGTTGACGATGATAAGTCAGCGGAAAAATTACTGAATAAAATGGAAAAAAACCTCGAATCCATCCTTGATGATAATGTATCTGCTCCAGCATGGGCTTTTGCAATGAAGGGAGCAACAATCGGTTATCGAATTGGACTGAACAACTGGAGAGCTCCTTTTATCGGTGGAGACGCTACGAAAAACATGAATAAGGCCATTCAAACTGACAGTCTTGAAGCCATGGGATGGGTTGAACTGGGTAATTCATACCTCTATCGGCCTGCCCTTTTTGGGGGATCATCTGAAAAAGCCTTAAATTATTATTTAAAAGCAGTTTCACTTTTCGAGCAAGATAGCTCGCTTATGGTATACAATTGGATCTATCTTAACTTGCATGTTCTCATCGCTGAATGCTATATTAATTTGAAGCAGGAAGATCAAGCACTAAAAACTTATGAGAAAATTATAGAAACAGAGCCTGGTTTTTCATGGGTTGTAGACGAGTTAATGCCTGACCTGAAGAAAAGTATGCTCAATTAGTTTTAAAAAACAAGACGATTCCGCTTAAATGAAAGTATAATGAGTGATGCTTCAGGTAACAGATTCAAACTTATCCGAAAATAATTCGAGGTCCTCATTTATGATGATTTCCTTGATCCGCATTACAGCCAGATAAATTTCCGTAAATGATGTATATAAAGGGGTAATTCCTATTCTGATGTTATCGGGTTTCCTGAAGTCAGGGATGACAACCGTTGAATCATTTGTTGGATTGATTAGGGCCTTACAAATTCTATATGCTTCAAAATGTTGAATTGAAATATGTGAGCCACGTTGAGCTGAATCTCGTGGTGATCCGATCGAAAACCCTAATTGCTTTAGGTGGGTTTGTATTAAAAAAACAAGGTAGTCGGTCTGTAACACACTTTTGGCGCGAATTTGATCCATGCCCGCTTCAATTATGATATCAAGGCCTGGAGTAATTGCTTCAAGGGATAGCACAGGTGGTGTACCAACCATGAATTTTCTGATTCCTGAAGCTGGTTTATATTGAAGATCAAACGAAAAAGGATCATGATCGCCAAACCATCCCCAGGTTGGTGGGGTCAGGTGGTCTTGTAATTCCTTTTTCACATACAGATATGCTGGTGAGCCAGGTCCACCATTCAGGTATTTGTAGGTACAACCAACTGCAAGGTCAACATTGTATTTATTCAGTGTAAGTGTTACTGCCCCGGCAGCATGACTTAGATCCCATAACATTAATGCACCTTTTTGATGCACGAGTTGGGTTACCT
>CAVWXM010000013.1:0-18012 GCA_963759045.1 uncultured Bacteroidia bacterium | reverse complement strand
ACCTTACACTTGAGAATTGCTTTATTACCCTTTCCTTCAACTGAAGAAACTTTTAATTCAATATTTCCATCGTCAAGTAACAATCGTTCACCTTTATTAACTTCATCAATTAACTTTGGATAAGTTGTTGAAAAAGTGAGTCTGTTATCAACAGAACCTCCGATGATGTCCTTTTTGATAAATTTTATCTCCTGACCTTTCTTTAACAATATCCCGCCATCTAATACTTTGCCTACTCTTATTTTCGGACCTGACAAGATCACCAAGTATTCCGACATATGTACAGGTGTTTTTACTCGCTTTTCTAACATTATCAACAAGCAGATCAAAATCTTCAAACGAACCATGCGAGAAGTTAATCCTGAAGACGCGAGCACCCTCTTTAATCAACTTCTCAATCATTTTAACAGTGGAAGTTGCAGGTCCAAGTGTAGCGATGATCTTAGTCATCGGAAAATTGAATTTTGCCATGAGATTAATCTTTAATCAAATGCAAAGGTATGTTATGGTTGAAATTCACCAAGTGATATATTAAAAACTATCGAACAAAATGTTATTAATAATTGTTAGATCATCTAGCTAATAACTCATAAAATGATAACATTTAAGAAACACTCGGGTATTTTCACAATGGAAGTTCAGCAACTGCTTCCAATTTCACTGGATGAAGCCTGGGACTTCTTCTCCTCTCCTTCAAATCTTTCGAAAATTACTCCTTCAAAGATGGGGTTTAATATCACATCCGGAAATCCTAAGCAAATGTATGCGGGACAGATCATTACTTATGTGATTGGTTTGTTGCCCGGTATAAAATCCAATTGGGTTACTGAAATTACCCAGGTAAAGGAAAAAGAATTTTTTATAGATGAGCAGCGTTTCGGGCCATATAAGATGTGGCATCACGAGCATCATTTTGAAAGCAAAGCCGAAGGTGTTGTAATGACAGATAAAGTATCATATAAATTACCATTTGGCTTTATTGGATTGTTTGCGCACGCCGTGTTTATTAAGAAAAAACTCAGTACAATCTTCACATTCCGTTATCAAACACTTGATAATTATTTTAAACAAGACTAATCATGCTAAGGAATGTTTCATATAACAACAAGCAAACTAAACAGGAAATAATCGATTTGATCGGTATGCCATTTTCAATTGGCAAACGCATTAAATTAAGAGGAATCGGTTCACAGCGATTTTTAATTACCACTGCCAGTCCTGAAATCAGTAATCTTCTTGCGCTGGATTCGAACTTAAATTATTGTAACATCGAGCTTAGAAAGAAAGGCGTCATTATTCGGTTTCGATCATTGCTTGAAACTTATGCATGGATCATTCCCTTCTGGAAATTAAACATATTCAAAAATGGGAATGTATATTCAATATATAGTGATGGATATAAAATGACTTTGAAACCAGCCTATAATGTTAAAGCTGACAAACTTTTTTTAAGAAAAATACAACACCTTAAAGCACAATATTTCGCACAATCTCAACCAAACTAATGAACTAAATTTCATTTAAATGAAAACAACACTTATAATTGGCGGCAGCAGGGGAATTGGAAAAGCAATTATTGAAAAGCAGCTGGATACTAATATCTGTATAAATTTCAGTCGATCAGCACCTGATTTTACCCATCCAAACCTGATACACTTCTCAATCGATGTTTTAACTGATGATTTACCTGATATTGAAGTTGTAGATACCATTATTTATGCGCCCGGATCAATCAGGCTTAAACCTTTAACAACGCTGAATGAAGCAGATTTTATTGAAGATTATAGCATAAATGTTATTGGTGCCGTAAGAATAATTACTAAGTATTATCGTAAACTTCGAAAATCTGATACAGCCTCAATTTTATTATTTAGTACAGTGGCTGTGGCACAGGGAATGCCATTTCACAGTTCAATAGCAGCTGCAAAAGGGGGTGTTGAAGGGCTTACCCGTTCACTGGCTGCAGAATTTGCTCCTAAAGTAAGGGTAAATTGTATAGCTCCTTCTATTACGGATACTGATCTGGCTGCTGGTATTTTGCGTAATGACCTTGCCAGGGAAAAATCTGCTGAAAAGCATCCGTTAAAAACTATCCTCATACCAGATGACATTGCAAATATGGCATGCTTTCTAATCTCGGAAAAAGCAAGAGCCATCACAGGACAAGTTATTGGTGTGGATGCAGGGCTTTCAACACTTAGAATATGAAATATTTTAGCGCAAATAAAATTAGTGGATTGGAGAGCCGATTCAGGTCAAACCTAATCAATAATATTAGCGGATATAAATCAGTTAATTTAATTGGTACAAAATCGTTAAGTGGAAATACTAACCTGGCAATATTTAGTTCAGTAGTTCATTTGGGAGCAAATCCCCCCTTATTGGGTTTCATAATGCGACCAGAGACAGTTGAACGACATACACTTGAAAATATTCGTGAAACAAAATGCTATACAATTAATCATGTTCATGCTGAATTTCTCGTTAATGCCCATAAAACATCAGCTAAATACGCCAAAGAAACCTCCGAGTTTAAAGCTTGTGATCTGACGCCTTTGTATCACAAGCATTTTTTTGCACCTTTTGTCAAGGAAAGTAAAGTGCAAATAGGTTTGCAATACTTAAATGAGCATTTAATCAAAGAAAACAATACGATCCTTATTATCGGTCAAGTTGAGCATATATACCTTTCTGAGAAAATTATAAAATCAACAGGTGACTTGGACTTAAATAAGGTAGGCGATGTATGTGTTTCAGGACTCAATACATACCATTCGGTTTCTGAGTTGGTACAATATCCATATGCACGTCCCTAGTCAGGTATGGCTATTTAATATTGTAAAATGCTATGAAGAGGGTTCAATGAGTTGTATTAATTCACTAACCATCATTGCGGTAGCGCCCCAAATAATTTCGCCTTCAATAAAATAACAAGGTACATCTACTAGTTTTCCCAGTCGATGGTTGATGGTTTTGGTTGTTTTTGTATTCTCGTCAAGAAGTTTTTCTAAATTCACTTCCAGTATTTTATCGACCTCATAATTACCCTTCAATTTAGGTCTTGAATTTGAATATCCGATGATAGGAAAAACATCAAAATTACTTGGCGGGATATGGAGTTTTGAGAGGGTGCCCAAAATAGATACTTCTCTGGGCTCAACGTTGACTTCTTCATTGGCTTCGCGCAAAGCGGTGTGAACCAAGTCCTTGTCGTCAGGTTCAACCCGGCCACCAGGGAATGCAATTTGTCCGCTGTGCACTGTATCATCAACCGGCCGTTTGATAAATACAAGTTTAGTTTCACTATAATCTGGATAAAATAACACCAATACAGCGCTTTGTTTGGGTGATTGGCCTGGCTGCATCCGCTTTAACTCTTCTAATCGTGTGACAGGAGCCATGCTTAGTTGTGCTTCATTTCCCGGCAATGTAGTTCCGTTTAGTTGCTTTTTAAGCTGTGATATAAAAGTTTTAAAATCATGCATAAGGACTGCAAAAATAGAAAGAGTTTGTTCTTTTTATTTGAAAAAATAACAAATCAGGTTTGTATCATTCAAACTTGACTCACCCCTTGTCATCCTTGTTTCTGCATCAGTCTGTCTCAAAAGTCTTTGTGTTCCTTTGTGCCTTCTTTGGGTAACTTTGTGGTATAATTTAAAATGCTGTTGCACAGAGCTCCGCAAAGAAGACGCAGAGCTGCACAGAGATAAAAAAATACATTATTTTAACTTTTGAGACAGCCTCAACGAGGGGGTGAGTCTAAACCTATAATTTCACCACTTTCCTGGTACTCAATTTTCCACCATCTGATATTCTGCATAAATAAATACCTGAAGGTAGAGATGCTAAATTAATGGATATGATATTTTCCGCTGAAGAATCAAAATGGTATTTACGATAAACACATTCACCATTCAAATTGATAATCTCAATAAGCAGGTTGTTTTCAATTGGTTCTTCCAGTTTTATTTGAACGAAATGATTTGAAGGATTGGGATAAACCGTAAAGAAAGGTTCCGTTTCCACAAATGGATTTTCTTCTAATCCAACTACTCCACCTGTCATGGTTTCCATAATTATACCATTGTTGCCAAAAACAAGTCCGTGGATGTCGTCAAAAAAGTGTAATTCCGAAAGACCTGATGAACAATGGGTGTCAAGTGGATTCCAGGTTTCGCCACCATCTTCAGTTTTAAGCAAATTGGCGTATTGGCCAGTGCCTGCCGCATAGCCAATATTCTCAGAAGTAAAAAATATGTCGTTAAATGATTGTGTATTTGTATCGTTGATTATTGTATTGTACCAGGTTTCACCACCATCAATTGTTTTATAGATGAACCCAGTGTCATAGTCATCATAGCTGTTTATCAAAAGGTATCCGATTTGCCTATCGGAAAAGTACATTTTATCTGCGCTAAACCGATATATATCTACAGTGTCGAATTCAAAAGTGTTTCCTCCATCGAAAGATTTAATAATCTGTGGATTGGAATAGCTAATAGTAGCAATCACAGTATCTTTTGATAGATAGGTAATGTTGTGAATTTCTTTGGAATCATTGTTTAAATCCAATACTTTTTGCCAGCTTATTCCTCCATCAATAGTTTTGAAAAGTTTATCCCAAATGGTTGTTAAGCCATTAATTGAATCGAAAAATGAAATGCAAGGTCTATATCCTTGATAGAAATCGGATTCCCCTAAATTGCTTAATTTGATCCAGTTATCACCCCCATTATTTGTTTTCCAAATAATAAACGCATCATCATAAGTATCATATGTGATCAAATAACCAAGTTCATCATTTAGGAAATTGAAATTACTTACTGTGATAAGCTCTTGTGTATTAACCCGGTTCCACGATTTGCCGGCATCATTGGTTTTATAAATATCGTCATAAGCTCCATAAAAATCATAAGTCAATAGGTAACCTGTTTGGGAGGAGGTGAACTGAACAGTAGCAAAACGATCATAACCGATCCAGCGATCAGAAAATTTCTCCCACGACCCACCCAATTCAGTAAGTCGTCCTATTCTTCCGACTTCCCCAACACCAAGAAAATATTCTGTACTGAAATAAAAGGAGTAGCAAGGATGATACCAGTTGAAAAAATAGTCCTCGTCATGAATCCATGTTTCACCACCATCTGAAGTATATAAAAAACTATTCCACCAGGAAAATAAAGTTGCTGCTCCAGTTGATTCATCTTTGAAATGGATTTCTCCTAATCCGAATCCCACACCGGATGAATAGACTTCATTCCACGTTTCTCCAGCATCGATTGTTTTGTAAATAGTTGTGCTTGCCTCACCAGTTAGGCTTGTACTTGCAATGAACCCGGTTGTATCATTAGTGAAAGTGATGTCTGTACACTCGATGAGGTCGTCAAAACCAGTTTCCTGCGTATTCCATGAATCCCCTTGATCCGTTGTTTTAAGAACTTTAAGAGGGATTGAATTCCCAACAATAAACCCGGATTCAGAATTGATAAAATCAATAGCATAAGGGGTAAAGCCTTCTGGAGAATCGATAACAATCCAATTATTTCCGGCATCTGATGATTTCAGAATTTGATCGCCAATTCCTACTATAATCAATGTTTCATGGTCAATGAAATATATATCGGCAGGTATTTGAATATAGACCCAATCAGGAGTATAATTTTCTTCTACAAAAACTACAAACCAATCTTGTCCGCCATTTTCAGTCTTGATTATTTTACCATCGAAAGTCAGGGCGTAGCCTAATTCAAAATTGAAAAAGTTCACATCGGTAATTAGGGTGCTGTTTGGAAGTCCGGCCGGATTGAGTGTAATATCCCAACTTTCACCATCATCATCCGAATACATAATTGTTGAGCCATCGCCTACAGCAACAATTGTTTCTGTTCCCGGAATCTGCCTCACACAATAAAGTGAGTGTTCCTGTGGAGTGGGTTGTATACGGCTCCAAGCATCGTTTTGCGAAAAAAGACTGCTATTAGAAATAGAAATAAATACCAGGTAAAAAGCAAACGCTTTCAGGCTTAGCATGATAATTTGGTTTAATGATTCCAAATTTACTAAACTTGCTCGTTTATCGTATAATACCTAAATAAATTATAGTAAATTTGTTACTTATGTGAAAGCCAGCATAAAGTTGACATGAGCACTAAAGAACAGAAGTCACCAGTCATTGAAAAAGATGCCAAAGAGGTTGAAATCCATTCTTTGATTCTTTACAACGATGATGTTAATTCGTTTGAATTTGTGATTGAAACTTTGATTGAAGTTTGTGAACACGATGAATTACAGGCTGAAAATTGTGCCTGGATAGCCCATTTTAAAGGCAAATGCCAGGTAAAGAAAGGAACTTTGGAAGATTTGAAACCGCGTTACAGGGATATGACAAACAGGACCTTAACTGTTGAAATTAAGTAAACTATGTGGACATTCATCATCATATTAATTCTGGTAGGCATTTTAATGCTGTTACTTGAAATCCTTGTGATTCCTGGCTCTGGAGTAGCAGGAATTATTGGTTTCGGCTTAATGATAGCTGGAATCTGGATGGCATACAGTCGTGAAGGAACACAAGCAGGACATATTACCTTAGCAATTACACTTGGTGTAAACCTAATTGGCCTCTTGTTGGCTTTACGGTCGAAAACCTGGAAAAAGGCCATGTTAAGCACGGCTATTGACGGGAAAGTCAGAACAATTGATCCAACACAATTGCATGTAGGTGATAATGGTAAAACAATATCACGTTGCGCTCCAATGGGAAAAGCAGTTTTTAAGGATAAATTCTTTGAAGTGAGTGCGATGTCAGAATTTATTGATGAAGATGTTGAAATTGAAATAATAAAAATAGCAGGCAATAAAATTATTGTCAAACAAATAAAAAATTAATTATGGAAAATATTTATGTGATTATTGCAACAGGTGTGGGTGCCATATTTCTTTTATGGTTACTGTTTTATTTTATCCCGGTAGGTCTGTGGTTTACGGCCCTTGTGTCGGGTGTTCGAATTTCTTTATTACAACTCATCCTGATGCGGTGGCGTAAAGTTCCGCCGAGCGTTATTGTAACCAGTATGATTGCATCAAAAAAAGCAGGTATTGATTTATTGCGTGATGACCTTGGAAGCGCACTATCTTGCCGGAGGACATGTTCAATCAGTAGTTAATGCATTGATCTCTGCTGACAAAGCCAATATGGATCTTAACTTTAAAACTGCAACTGCAATTGACCTTGCCGGTCGTGATGTGCTTGAAGCTGTTCAAATGTCGGTTAATCCAAAAGTAATCGATACAAAAAAGGTTGCTGCCGTTGCTAAGGATGGTATTCAGTTGATTGCCATGGCCCGTGTAACTGTCCGTGCAAACATTCAGCAACTGGTTGGGGGTGCAGGTGAAGAAACCGTACTCGCTCGTGTTGGTGAAGGAATTGTATCATCAATTGGTTCAGCTGATTCTCATAAAGCTGTCTTGGAAAATCCAGATAGCATATCTAAAGTTGTTTTACAGAAAGGACTTGACTCAGGTACTGCTTTTGAAATTCTTTCAATCGATATTGCTGACATTGATATCGGGAAGAACATCGGAGCTGTTCTGCAGATGGATCAGGCTAGTGCGGATAAAAATATTGCCCAGGCGAAAGCTGAGGAACGTAGAGCCATGGCTGTTGCGGTTGAACAGGAAATGAAAGCTAAAGCACAGGAAGCCAAAGCCAATGTTATTCAGGCTGAAGCCGAGATCCCGAAAGCGATTGCAGAATCATTCCGTAGTGGAAATCTGGGTATCATGGATTATTATAAATTCCAAAATATACAGGCTGATACCAGGATGCGCGATTCTATCAGCGAAACTCCCCCAGACCTGAGCGAAGAGAAATCTTAAGATTTTATAAAAACGAAATAAACAGATTTAATCAGCGTTTGCGTAATATCGTAGACGCTGATTTTTTATTGTTATTGTCAGCAAATCGCACTATATTTGTTACTGAGCTTACCTGATAGATTGATGACAGGAAACGAAGGAATACTCGAAAGAAAATTATCTGAACTACTTAACTGCAGCACAAATCCCCTTACAAAGCAGGAAATAGATAGTATTAAGGATGCTTATGCTTTTGCTTACGAACTAAACAAAGACCAGGAACTTGAAAATGGTAAACCCTATATTTTCCATAACTTGAATGTAGCCATTACCGCAATGAAGGAAATTGGACTTGGTCCAACATCTGCTATCTGCTCACTTTTACACGGCGATCAAACCAAATCAAAAAAATTAATTGATGATATCAGGAAAAGATTTGGTGATCAGGTTGCCAATATCGTTGAAGGGTTTAATAAAATATCTGACTTACAAACTGAACGGATTTCATATCAATCAGAAACATTTCGCAAATTATATCTTTCAATTGTAAACGATATGCGTGTGATACTCATTAAGCTCGCACACAGGCTCAATGATATCCGAAACATTGATTTACGCAAAGATGAATCAGGACTATTTATCGATGAAATCAAACATATTTATTCACCTATTGCTCACAGGCTTGGGCTATATAATGTAAAAACAGAGCTTGAAGAGCTGGTCATGAAGCATGAGGATATTGATCTTTATAATTCCATCAGCCAAAAGATAAAGGAAACAAAATCGAAAAGGGAGGTTTTTATTAAAGAGTTCATCAGGCCGGTTGAGCGCGAGATTATGGTACAGGGAATTGAATGCGATATTAAATGGCGAACCAAATCAGTGCCTTCTATTTACAACAAAATGCACAGGCAAAATGTTGATTTCGAGGAGGTATACGATTTGTTTGCTATTCGGATCATCATTAATTCGAAACCTAAAGAAGAACAGCAGTTGTGTTGGAAGGTTTATTCGATTGTTACCAACATTTACGAACCGAATCCAAAACGTCTGCGTGATTGGATCAGCATACCCAAAGCAAGTGGTTACGAGTCATTACATACTACTGTTATGGCAGAAAGTAAAAAATGGGTTGAGGTTCAGATCAGGAGCAAACGTATGGATGATGTTGCTGAACAAGGTCAGGCTGCTCACTGGCAATACAAAGGGGTGATGAATAAAAAAGACACAGAAGACTGGTTATCTCAGGTACGGGATATACTGCAAAACCCCGACCAGATTGAATTTGATTTTACTTACAAACCGGGTAAAAAAGCAGGTCAAAAAAATATTTTTGTTTTTACCCCAAAAGGCGATTTAAGGCAATTGAAATCAGGAAGCACGATTTTGGATTTTGCATATGATATTCATACTGATGTTGGGCATCAGTGCAGGGGAGCACGTGTAAACAATAAGGTTGTGCCAATAAGGTACGCCCTGCAGAATGGTGATAAAGTAGATATCATTACTGCAAAAAACCAATTGCCAAAATTAGACTGGCTTGCTTTTGTTAATACAGAGAAAGCACGTGTCAACATCAGAAGAAAGCTTAAAGAAGAAAAATACCGCGAAGCAGAAATTGGTAAGGAAATACTTGCACGTAAGCTGAAAAACTGGAAAATTAAAAGCTCTGAAGACCTGATAAACATGCTTGTAAAACATTATAAGCTTGATACAGGGGTAGACTTGTACTATTTAATTGCCGAAGAAAAGATTGAGTTGGCCAATATTAAAAAACAACTGATTAAGTTTGTTAAAGAAGGTGCCAAAAGACCCGTTGAAGAACCAGAGATTAAAAAGGTTCAGGTACAAGATTCAGGAGATGAACAGGAAATTATTTATATCGGTGATAACCTGAAAAACATTAATTATCGTCTTGCGAAATGTTGTAACCCAATTAAGGGCGATAATGTATTTGGTTTTGTTACAGTCAACAGGTAGCATTACCATACACCGTAAAAATGCCCTAACGCCAAGAGTCTGACCTCGAGGTATCCCTATCGTGTAATGCCAATTAAATGGATCAGTAGCGATGATAAATATCTTGCCACAACCAATCTGCGAATAACCGGAACTGATGAATTAGGTATTGTTAGTGCCATCACCCGCACCATTACTGATGATCTGCGCGTAAGTATGCGATCAATTAATTTCTCCAAGAAAGGAAAAAACTTTGAAGGCCGTGTTAGTGTGCTGGTTAAAGACTTCGATCATCTTGATCAACTCATTGCCAAAATTCTATTGGTAAAAGGGGTTGAGAAGGTTTTGAGGGTGAAATAGCTATCAATCTTTGGTTTTCAGTTCTCAGTTTTTAGTCTTGAGACGTTCTATTTCAAATCCCTCTTATTCAAAATATAAAATATTGAAGAAAGGTAAAAAACAAACCATCCTGTTGCAATCGACAATGCCTTTATCGACACATTATCCTCAATTTCCATAAACACATATCTGCCATATGGCACAGGAATTAAATTGTTTAATGCTTTTATTGGGAAGAACTGAGCAATTTCAGGTGCAATACCATCTCGGAATGGCGGAGCATTCACCATAATGGTTGTGGCAATGGGTTCGAACATAAATGTGTAGAGAAACAAAGCAACTATTACAAAACCTGCTTTTTTGATAATGAGTGAAAGCAAAAAGGCCAATGTGCAATAAATGATGGCTTCATAAAAGAAAATAGCCAAGAATTCCATTTCATCAAAGATAAATTCAGTTCCCCATACATGCGAATAAATGGACCCATTGATAAACCCCAAAATAAAAAGAAATACAGTACTAATGGCAGCCATAGTGATGATAAACAACAATTTGCTTGATATGTACTCTTTCTTGCTTATTCCATCGATTATGTTTTGTCGCATGGTATTGTAAGTCACATCGTTATTTACAGAAATAATAACAATAAAAGCCAGCAATACCTTTACAAAGGTTGCAAGATAAGTTGTGTTTTGCCATATATCTGGAAAATCATAAATAGGTACAATGGTTGGGTTAATACCGTTAAAGTCAGCACCTTCACTTTTCAGCCACTCCAGTAATAACATGCCGCCCGAGGCAATGATGACAAGGGCCAACAGGTACATAATCGTAAGTATCCAGAAAACACGATAATTCCTGATCTTCAGCCATTCCAGTTTTAATGCCCTAATCATTTTCTCTTAATATTTTTAGAAATTCCTGTTCAAGTGAATTCCGGTGGGTAAACAATGTTTTTAACGTAATGCCTTGCTCAAAGCAATAGTTGTTCAGATCAGTTGCAGATACATCTTCATTTATAGTAACCAGTAGACTGCTTCCATTTTGGTGATAATCAGATTTGCCTGGAAAATTATTAATGACTGATTCGAGTTTGATCAAGTCAGTAGCTGAAACTTCAACTTTATTGATTTCTCCTAGTGTTTCATGCACATTCCCTTCATGTAATTTTTTACCTTTTCTTAAAACACAAAAGTGTGAACAAACCTTTTGCACTTCATCCAATAAGTGGCTCGCCATAACAATGGTTTTTCCGGAAGCAGCCACATCTTTAATTAAATCCCTGACTTCTGCAATTCCTTCCGGATCAAGTCCGTTAGTAGGTTCGTCAAGGATAAGTACAGGTGGATTTGATAACAAGGCAGAACCAATCGAAAGTCGTTGTTTCATTCCAAGGCTATACGTTTTGAATTTATCATCCTTTCGATCAAATAAGCCTACCTGTTTTAACACAATATCAATATTACCGGTTCCACATTTTTTAATATGAGCCGAGATTCTTAGATTTTGGACTGCAGTCAGGTAAGGGTAGAAACAAGGTGTTTCAAGTATCGCTCCAATCTTTTTTCTGGCATCAACTGTATTGTCATGATCGAACCACTGAAAACTGCCTTCATCAGGAGCCACTACATCAAGGATCATACCCAGCGTGGTGGTTTTACCACTGCCGTTTGGTCCAAGAATACCATAAACCTGACCTTTATCAACTGCAAGGTCAAGTTTATCAACAGCCTGAATTTTGCCAAAGCGTTTTGATAGCTTATTTATCCTGAGTATTTTTTCCAAAATCTTCGAGGTTAAAATCAAATGGGTTGATGAAGTCGCCTTCACCCATCGATTGAATTAAACGAGGTATTTTATTCATGGCAATCTGTCCTCTCATATAAAAAGCGGTGAGTATATCATCCTGTTTGATGATCCCGATATACTCGGTTTTATTATTGTTTTTCTTTCCCGTAAACATAAAAATTGATATCTCCACCATAAGCAGAGGCATACTCTTCATATTCAAGTTCCTGGTAAGTAGTGATGATTTCCTTGTAGGTTTTATCTGCTCTTGATGCCGAATCGAGATTATAAATAAGTAGTTTTTCAATACCATTTACAAGTTCATCAAAATCAGGATTATTGGCCAGGTTGACCATACGCAAGGTACTGGGATAGAAACAGAATTTGTTGTCTCGTCTATCCTCAGCAAAATCTTTGAGGGGTTGTTCCTGCGCAATTGCACCTGAGAACAACCCCGTCAAAATGAGCAAACTAATAAGTATCGTTTTCCTTCTCATGTTTGTCATCCATTCTGCCTAAATGTTCCATCCCTTCAATTCTCATCTCCTGGGCAATTTTAGAAATATTATTCAGATCGATCTCGCCATAAAGGCTAAGCATTACAAAGCGCTTATTACCTCCGGCTACCATCATTAATTCCTGAATAATACCATCTTTTTCAATAATGGAGAACTTCATGTTTTCTTCAGCATCTTTAACTGACATTAATTCTTCATAACCGGCTTTATCAACATCTGCTGTTGCTTTTTTATACATTTTGCTTGCATCAGCTATGCTATCAGCCATAATTACTTTGAGGCCTTTCAGTTTTGATACGGCTGTAAGAAACTCTTTTTCGGCATCACTACCTGCTTCCAGTTCGGTGAACATGGAAAACATTTTTTGGCTTACCGATACTTTTGTGTATTCTTCATTGTCTTCAAGCTCGTTGAAGTACTTACTTATTACGGTTCCTTGTGCCATGATTGCCATAGAGAGGAACAACATTCCGATGATTACGATTCCTTTTTTCATTTTATTCTTATTTACTGTTTTTTAATAATTGTTTTTGCTTCATTAAATTTTACCAACTCGTTCGAGTAGGTTTTTCCTTTGTTTAAACCATTCGAAACCATTTGCAAAGAAGCTCTTGTGATTTCGAGTGCTTCTGCAGGATTGTCAACTGCGAATTGATCTTGTTGCGTCTGATTATTAAAAACAAACGGTATACTAATTAATAATATTATAACAGCCGCAGCAACAGATAACCATACCAATCTGAATTTTCTTCCGGGATGTTGAAAAGTTTTTTGCGGAAATATACGTTTGTCTGATTTGATTTTCTCAAAGTAAATTCCTTCAGATGATTGATCTGGATTATTTTTGAAATATTCCTTAATCAGCCTTTCTTCTTCAACTGAAGTTTCACCCTGCCAGTATTTTTCCAATAAACCTTTAATTCGCGACTCCATAATCCTCTATTTTTTTAATGGTTTCCCTTACTTTCTCCCTTGTTCGGTGCAGTGTTACCTTTACTTCACTCAGGTTTAATGACAGCACCTCGGCAATTTCCTGGTAAGTCATTTCCTCAACCTCCCGCAAATGATAAACTTCTTTTTGTTTTTGCGGAAGCGATTCAATCACTTTTTCCAGCCAGTTTTGCTGATCGCTAACAATGATTTTTTGATCCGCTTCAATGGTTTCATTAAGTCCAATATCATCCCGGTCAATATCCCTATCAGCTTGCAGACTAAAGCGGTTCACTTTTACCCAATCGTAGCATTGGTTTCGGGTGATGCGCATCACCCATGAATCGATGCTTTTGATCTCGGGTAGTTTTTGCCTGTTCTGCCATATTTTTATTAAACAATCCTGAACCACATCATGTGCCACACCCGGATCCTTGAGTATTGACAAAGCGTAGCGATACATTTTATCGCTTGCAGGCATCACATGGTTATCAAAAATTGTTTTCGACATGTCAAAAGGGTGACGATGGGTTTTGGGTAAAGTTACAAAAGCTTATTTATTTTTTACTGTCATTTCGAACCGAGCGAAACGAGTGGAGTGAAATCTCACCAAAGTAAAATATTATTATTTAAACGATTAATATGGAGATTTTCTCGCTTCGGTCGAAATGACAAAGTAATTTCCTTTGCAATCAGTCGGTACCCTGCCCCATGATGGTGATAATTTTAATGGTTTCATCATCAGTCAGGTATTTACGAAGCTTTGCGATATAAACATCCATGCTGCGTGTGGTGAAATAATTTGCATCACCCCATATCTTATTCAGTGCGAGTGATTTGGGCAGGACCTCGTCTTTGTGTTCGAGCAACATGCGGAGTAATTCACTTTCTTTTGGAGATAAGGTCTTTTTATTTTCTAGCTGTTTATTTATTAATGTTCGTGCCCGGTGGTCAAATTCGAAATGACCTATTTGATAAACATCAGCCTGCATGGGAACACTGCCACCCTGGCTTCGGGTAAGGATGGCTTTAATTTTAAATAGTAAGATTTCAGAATCAAAAGGTTTTGTGATATAATCGTCGGCGCCGGTTTTATAACCATCAACAATGTCCTCACGCAATGTTTTGGCGGTGATAAAAATAAAAGGTACCTCGCTACCTGAGTCTTTTATTTTACGGGCGATTGAAAAGCCATCAACATTGGGTAACATTACATCGAGTAAAACGAGATCGTAATTGTTTTTTTCAAATTGAGGAAAAGCATTTTTACCATCATCAACCCATTCTACATTCAATTCGTTTAATTCAAGATAAGACTTCAAAACTGCCCCGAAATTAATGTCGTCTTCAACCAATAAGAGCTTGTTTTTCATTTTTCAGGGGTTTAACAGTTAAAACTTAAAGTAAATATACTTCCATTTTCGGGCTCGCTACTAACAGTTATTTCACCACCATGGCTGTCCATTATGGCTTTAACATAGCTTAACCCTAATCCAAAGCCTTTCACATTATGTATGTTGCCACTGGTTTTGCGGTAAAACTTATCGAATATATGTTTTAGTACATCTTTGCTCATTCCGATCCCATTATCAGAGATCCTGATAAATATTTTGCTGTTGTTACTGTATGTTTCAATAAGGATATCAGGATCATTCTTGCAGTATTTCAATGCGTTATCCAATAAATTATTCAGGATATTGGCGAAATGTATTTCATCAACTAGTACGTCAGAACAGGTTGCCCGCAATGAGGATTGAATCCTTCCTTTTTTCTCTTTTGCCGAAAGCTCAACAACATGAATCGTATTTTCGATGATGGTGTGGATATCAGTTTTTTGTAAATCGAGATAAAAATCCTGGTTTTCAATCAAGGCCATCTGTAATACACGTTCCACCTGGCTATTCATGCGTTTGTTTTCCTGACGGATGATGTTTAAATAGTATTTTGTTTGTTCTTCTTTACCCATCACCTTTGGCGATCCCATTGCATCAGATGCCAAACTGATCGTGGCAATTGGTGTTTTGAACTCATGGGTCATATTATTGATGAAATCGGACTTGATTTCTGAAATCTTCTTTTGTTTCTGTATATAGTACAAAGTGGTTCCAAATGTTAAAAGTATAATTATGGTAAAAACCAATGATCCAAAACCAAGCAAGGCAACCGAGCTATAGATATGGCTTGATTTGTCAGGAAAACTCACAGTTAAGTAAAGGTTTTTTCGGAAATAATCCTGAGGGAATAATTCAGTTTTATATGGATTCTTCAATAAGTCAAAGACTTTTTCTGACGATTTAATTATTATGATAGTATCTTCTTCTTCTTTAATTATTTGCGATATAAAGTTTAATTTAATCCCATTATTTATTAATGCTCTCGCTACCACAGTATCAATATTTCTGTGGACTTGATTACCGAAAAACTCATCCTCATCCAGGCTATATTCAAAAGCCCATTGTTGCATGTTCTGGTTGAACTCATGCATTTTCTTTTTGACCAGGTTTTCCTTTTTCGTCCTGATCTCAATACGTCTATTTCGATCGTTTTTAAGTGAATCAATCGCCTTATCATATACTACAAGCTTTTCATCTTTCAAGAAATTCTTTCTAAAACTTCTAATGTCTATCATTTGAATTCAAGCTCTTCTAAGGCTTCCAATTCAATTACCTCAAATTCATTCTCGTTTAAAAAATCCACATCGTAATCAAAGGAGTATGTTAATTCCTCTTCATTCTCAAAATCATGGTCACTTTCCCAATGAATTGTTCGACGCCAGGTTTTGCAATTGCGACAATTTTATTTCTACCTGTCGAATCTACCAGAATTACTGATGAGCCTGAACGAAGTCTAACGATACCTGAATCACTGATCACTATGTCAATTTCGGGTGCTTCTGGTACATAAATATTCATTAAAGAGTCAAAACTCTGCTGTTGGAGCAGGCGGGGGGGCTGGAAGTTTAATCTTATGATCCATAAAACGGAACATCTTATCTCTCTCCATTCTTGAAATCCCATCGTTTAAGGCATTGTAAACCGATTTATTAAATTTTGCTTCTTCCGCTTTAATGGCATGCCGAATCCAGAATACCTGAACTAAAATAATCCCGAACAGGCTAATGGCCATTAAGGTTATAATAATTTGATAGCGGCGTTTCATTTTGTTAAGTTCAAAGTTTAAGATTCATATTGTAATGTTTCGCAATTTAAAGGTGAGTCAAAATTAATTTAATTGAATTACAATCTTTCTAACTTTAACCTTCCTTTAACCTTTTTTAACCGGCTTTAACCTTTATAATCAGATTGTTGAAATACATTTGTCATCATAAACTTAAAACAAGAAAACAATGAATAGCACCATTAAAATTTACATGATCCTGTTAATGGCATTTTTTATGTCACTTCCCTTTTGCTTTGTTAAGTCAGGAAGAAGAAACAAAAGATAAGCAAGAGAAAAAGGTAACCATTAAAACAGTGAAAGAAGTAGATGGAAAGAAAATAGTAAAAGACACCACTTTTACTGTAACAGGTAACGACGATGTTAAAAAAGTAGTGAAAACATTTACTATGGATGTCGAAAGTGATGATGATTCAAATGAACTTATTGAAGTAATGATTAATGTAGACACAGATGAAGATATTGAATGGACTACGGATAAAGGGAAGAAAGTGATTGTACATGCTGCTCCTCATCATGGCCACAAAAAAGTAATGAAGTTTAAGTCGGGTGATGGCGAAGATGAGGAGGTAATCATTATAAGTCCTCATGGGAAACATCACAAATCATACAAATGGGTTGGAGAAGATGGCGAAGAGTATGAATATGACTTTGACATGAAAGACTTCCACCATGATATGGCAGAAATGAAGGCCGAAATGAAAGAAATAGAGATTCATATTCTGGATGAAGAAGGCATTTTACATGATGAATTGATTGAACTAGAAACCCTTAGAGAGCTGGAAGAACTTGATGAACTTGAAAATACAGAGGTAATTGTCTTTCCTCCACGTCCACAAAAGGCTCCACGTATGTATAATGATTTTCATCGTACTAACTCTCATAGCATGAAAGTAACTGATGTAGAATTAAGGGATGCTGGGATTAAAAATAAACCTGACAGGCTTGAACTTGATGAAATTGATATTGATAATAACGATGGCGTAATCGAACTTTCCTTTTCACTAAGTACTGAAGGCTCACCGAAAGTGATCGTTTACAATGTATATGGCGATAAAGTATTCAATGGAAAACCTGAATTTATGAACAACAGCTATCAGCTAAAAATAGACTTAAGTAAAAAGCAACGGGGAAACTACTATTTAATGATCATTGATGGAAACAGTTCCAAAACAATGCGCATACGTAATTAGAAACATTTATCATACCTTAAATAACTATTTCATGAGGGCTGCGTCATTTATTGGTGCAGCCTTTCTCTTTCATGGAAAGCTGCATTATAACCTTGATGAATGGTTTTAAATATTAATCTAATTTTGCAGCATGATCATTGGTTTATTTATCGAATCAGGAATATTGTTGCTTATTGGGTTTTTCCTTTTCTGGAAAAAGAAACCTTTGCTTGGATGGGTTTTTACCCTGGCTTCTTTGGCAGGATTTGTGG
>CAVWXM010000012.1:0-35044 GCA_963759045.1 uncultured Bacteroidia bacterium | reverse complement strand
TAGCTTGGAATCACTATCGTGAAAATCCGTTGTTCGTTATCAGGACCAGCAACGGGTTTTTTATTGTAACCAAGTCAATAATCACTCGTATTAATAAACACATAATGTGATAATAATTAAGGCTTCTGAATGCATATGTTTGGGAGCCTTTTTTCTTGTAACCATATTGCAATGCATACGTATCACTATACAAGTGGCGAAACAACGCATACACTAGATTTAAGGCTGTCTGACTTTTGTTAAACAGCCTTTTTTTATTTTGACATTATGATACTCCTGCTACCACATTTTTCCCATCTTGTTCTTCATCTCAGTGTCCGAACCCGAACAATCGTTGTGCAAATCAATTACAATTATTAAAATGTGTATTTATGTATCATGCACATTTTCTGTTAATTACACAGGCGGGTATGGTTTTTGAACTCTACTATTTGCAACCATTCCTGACATGGACCAAAACCCAAACCATGAAAGCAAATAGTCAATTATCACTTTTCTGTCTTTTGTTCTGCTTACTTTTTATCACTAACAATACGCAAGCACAAATCGGTATCAAGGGAGGTGCCGGAGTCTCAGATATCGTATTTGCAAATGTTGGCCAAACCCCTTATCTGGGTTATGAAATCGATTATCTTACACACCGCTATCCAGCTTTTAGCTATCAATTTGGTGGCTATGGCATTATTAAACTCCATAAACACTTTGATTTTCAACCCGAACTGCTAATTGCCAAGCAAGGACTTAATTACAACATCGATTTTCTGTATGACAATGTGGTTTACAAATTGAACATTTACTACATTCAAATGCCATTGATCATAAAGTGGAGGTTCAGGGTTGATAAAAAAGCACAACCAAATTTGTTCCTGGGCCCTTACGGTTCAATAAAGCTGGCCGCAAAAAGGATTAAAATATATGATGGCATTGATGGTTCCAAAGACATGGAAAATGTAAAGCCATACGACATGGGGCTAGCCGGTGGTTTTGGCTATGATTTTAAAATGAAATCGGGCAAGTTTATCACTGAATTCAGGTTTAATTACAGTCTGGTAAATATCATGGATTATGCTGAAGGACACATACCTGATTATAATGGCCCGGAAGAAGAGCGGGCAAAAAATCTGTGTCTTTACCTGATGGCAGGATATAGTTTTGGAAATCTATCAAAGAAAAAAAGCAAGTGATGAAACAAACAAATTTCATACTGATCATAATAATTCTGTTTCTGGTTAGCGCTTGTAAAAAAGACACCGAAACACAAGGATTAGATGTGGCAGCCGAAATAGAAAAGGAAATAGCAGTAAAGGGTATCCCTTCAGTAGCTGCATGCATTGTAAAAGATGATAAGGTGGTTTGGGAAGGAACTTATGGTTTAGCCAATGTAAAAGATCAAAAACCGGCTACCAACCAAACTATATATGCGGTTATGTCTATTTCAAAAACCTTTATTGCTGTTTCGGTTATGCAATTGGTTGAAGATGGCAAACTTGATCTGAATCAGGACATAAACAATTACCTCCCTTTTGAGGTGCGGAATCCAAACCATCCTGATATTCCGATTACAGTTGAAATGTTACTCACTCACACATCAAGTATAGCATGGCCAGAAGAGGAGGATGGCATCACAGATTTCTCCTATTTATTTCCGTTGGATGAAATGCCTTTGATCGGTGAATGGTTGCCGGAATATTTGCTCCCGGGGGGATCTAAATACAAGAAGACAGTCTGGAAAACATACAAACCCGGTGAAATGGAATTGTATTCAAACATTGCTACCTCACTCTCTGCATTAATTGTTGAACATGTATCAGGTATTGACTATCGAGATTATTGTCAGGAAAATATACTTGAACCTCTTGAAATGTATAACTCAGGGTTCAGGTATAGCAAACTTGATTCAGGTTTAATGGCAATGCCATACTGGAATATGTCATACCCGATACACCTGTATAATTTCAGGCACTACCCTGCCGGCAACCTGAAAAGTAACCTGGATGACTTCTCTCATTATATGATTGCTATGCTTAATGATGGCGTGTATAATGGAACCCGTATTCTTACAAAAGCGTCAATCGAAAAAATGTTTGAATTGAACAATCCCTCATCAGGCGTTTCATTGATCTGGAGACATTGTCCAGGTGATTGCATTGGGCATAGTGGTGGCGGTGAAGGCTTTAGTGCCAGATTCGAATTATACCCAGAAAGTAAAAAAGCAATGATCGTATTCTCAAACAGGTTTAATGAGTCTGTTTATATGCAAGGCCGGGTTTATGAACTATTGAGATACCAGTGCAATAAATATTAAAGTTATTTCACCTCAGGTGCTCCTACCGAAAGCATTTTCTTCTCTATCACAGGCAATTGTTCTTCGCTTATATTTCTTAGTGACTCTTGAATTTTTGCATGCTCTTCTTTTGCTATTTCAAAACTTCGAATTGCTGTTTCAGTTGGTCCGTAAGTGGAGTTACTAACTACTCTTGAGGCTGCACTAATCCTGTTGTTTAAGGTTGGTGTATTTTTTTCACCGATTTCATTTTTAGTCTTTTTGCCATTGATCTGTTCTTCTATGGTATATAGTTCCTGCTGAATTTGATAAAGCTCTTCTTCCAGTTCAGAAGTCGTTCCTACAGCACTGGATAAAGCAAGTTCCATTGCTTTCACTTTTTTCATGCTATTTTTCAACACCAGTTTAGTGTCTGATAATTCAGCATAAAAGTCGTGAATCTCCTTCCAGAAGGAGGCTACTTCATCAGGCTCAGCACCTTTTAATGTGCCTTTCTGGAGTGGAACTACATTAAAAGGAACAGCTTCAGAAAGCTCAGTTACCGAACCATCTATCTCTTTAGATAAGACCACTGAATATTTCCCCGGGCCTACTTTTGTATTGCTTCCTCTGTTGAAATTTTCATTTTTCGAGTTAACATCAATAACCAGTGATGAAGCCAGTTGTAAATCCCAACTAATGCGGTGAAAACCTTTTTTAGTTGGCCCGGAAAGCCGCCTGATCACATTGCCTGCATCATCTCTTACCGTCAGCCAGATTTTTGGATCACCCTGTCGTTTTTCAGCTTCAACAGCATCCCATCCAGGAAATGGCACATTCTGTCCTTCTTTGATTCAGTTTCTTTTCTTTTTCCTGACGGATTGCCTTATCGGTTTGATAGCTTTCTTTCAGGTAATAAGTGAATGTAGCACCGTAAGGTGGATTTTTAGCAACAAAAAATGTAGCACCCTGTGAACCTTTACCGAGTTTAGGAATATACCATAAAGCATCTTTTACCGGAAACAATTCTGCTTCCTTTTTCAATACGTCTTCAGATACATTTCTTAAAAACGAATAATCATCCAGCACGTAAAAGCTTCTCCCAAAAGAAGCACCCACAAGATCATTTTCCCTTTTCTGAATGGCCAGATCGCGGAAAGATATAGTGGGCAGACCACCTTTTAG
The DNA here is from genome assembly GCA_963759045.1 of uncultured Bacteroidia bacterium. GTDB lineage: Bacteria > Bacteroidota > Bacteroidia > Bacteroidales > F082 > JAADID01. Next base: position 31,596 of record CAVWXM010000012.1, on the reverse strand, counting down.
TTTAATCCAATTACCTCCACCATCGATGGTAAAATATATTCCAAATTCAGTGGCCAGAAACAACAATTCAGGATTTATATGATCTTGTACGATTCGCCAGCATAATGTCCTTTCAGGTATGTTGCTGCTCATTGATTTCCATGATTTGCCTTTGTTTGTACTTTTAAAAATGTAAGGGCTCAGATCACCGAATTTATGGTTGTCAAGTACAACATAAACAGTATTCGCATCATGCAGATCAGCTTTGATGTCGTTTACGAAGGCAGTAGCAGGAACATCGGGTAAGCTACCCACCTCTATTTTTCGCCAATTTATTCCACCATCTTCACTAACATGAATTAGTCCGTCATCAGTTCCAACATAGAGCAAATCTTCCTGAACAGGAGATTCAGTAATAGATGTGATGGTATTGTAAGTTGACATCGCATTCACATCCCATGGTGAGTCCCAACTCCATGTTTTATCCATGATAGGCAGCGTCATTCTTTCCTGGTTTTTAGTCAGGTCTCCTGAAATAGTGATCCAGCTGTCACCTCTATTTTCAGAACGCCAAAGTCTGTGAGATGCAAAGTAAATTCTTGAAGGTGAATGCGGACTGACCAGAATTGGTGAATCCCAGTTAAAACGTTCAAAACCTTCACCTGCTTCAGGTTGAGGTTGAATAGAAACCCTTTCACCTGTTGCCATGTCAATGCGGGTCATAAAACCTTCCTGCGCTTCAGCATAAACAATGTTTGGATTTCCGGGTTCAGTTGCCGGCTGGTGGCCATCGGCCCAAAGGATCAGTTCCCAATCTTCGTTGGTTATTCCCTGTGATCTGGCTGTTCGTGATGGTCCTCGCTGTGTACCATTATCTTGTGTTCCGCCGATGATATGGTAAAATGGTTCTGCATCATCCAATGCCAGTTTGTAATACTGGGTTACCGGCAGATTTGAAATAAACCGCCAGTTCTCAGCCAGGTCATGGCTTTCGTATAATCCACCATCCGAGCCAACCAGCAGATAATCGGGTTGAATGGATTTAAAAGCGATAGCATGGTTGTCGCCGTGTTTATTTTTGGCTTTCATTTTTTTGAAGGTTTTTCCTCCATCATCTGAAATTTGCATCCTGTTATCAACCAGGTATAGCCGGTCGAATTGATGTGGACTAGTATATAATTCCTGGTAATAATGTGGTCCTGTTGCTCCTGCGACAGCATCTGATTGTTTTTTCCATGATGCTCCACGATTGGTTGATTTAAAAACTCCACCGGTTCTTCTGTCTAGTTCAATAGCTGCATAAACCACATCTGGTTTTTGAGGTGAAATAGCCAGGCCAATCTTTCCCATATTTGATTTTGGTAAGCCTTCGGTCAGTTTTATCCACGTTTCACCTCCATCCTCTGAGCGATGAATTGCTGAACCCGGACCTCCTCCCATATATGATGCAACATTCCGATGACGTTGCCAGGTTGCTGCATACAACCTGTCGGGGCTTCGTGGATCAATGGCAATATCTGTTACGCCAACCCACTCATTATCTCCTAAGGTTTTTTTCCATGTTTTTCCGCCATCATCACTTTTATAAAGTCCGCGTTCATCTCCTTTATTCCACAAAGGTCCCTGGGCTGCAACCCACAATATATCAGAGTTTTCAGGATGAATGATGATTTTAGATATATGCTGGGTTTCTTTCAATCCCATGTTCTTCCAACTGGCTCCGCCATCCTCACTTTTGTAAATACCATCACCATATCCAACATGCCTGCCTCCCACATTTTCACCAGTCCCAACCCAAACCACATGCGGATTATTAGGGTCGATGTTTATACAACCAATGGAATAGCAAGTTTGATTATCAAAAATAGGCTCAAACGTTGTTCCAGAGTTAGTCGTCTTCCAAACTCCACCTGATCCTACAGCTACATACCAAATATTTTCATTCTCAGGATGTATAACAACATCAGCAATTCTGCCCGACATAAATGATGGGCCAACACTTCTGAACTCAATACCCGAGAAAGTTTTTTCAGAGAACAACTCTTCTTCTTTTTCCTGGCTATAAACATGAATTGATAAAAAACTAACGAATATCAATAACAAGTAAAATGAATAACGTGATTTCATATGCGACTTTTTAAATATGATGATCAAAACTACATTAAAAATTAATTGTGTGAAGACCCTTTATATTAGAGCGTAGTTCTCAAAAAAATGATCATATAATTATGATCAAACATTTTTTGCATGAAGGTTAATAAATCAGACAATTTATCAAAACAGGCTGGTAATTCATCAATACTGCAATTATTAATTCAATAAAACCAAATTTAATTAGTTAATCAGTTAACAATTAACTATCTTTGGTAGCGATTCCTATTTAGGATGTAACTATAAATAAAACTAAAGCAACAATAATTTCAAAAGAGGACAAGAATCCATCCTTAACCTCAATCATTAAATTACCGACTATGAAGAGTATTTTCACCTGGTTATCTGTTATGCTTATTTTTATCCTTAGTCAGTCTGCAACAGCTCAATCCTTTACAGGTATTATTTCAGACGAGTATAATGTTCCTTTACCCGGTGTTTCAGTTTACGCAAAAGGTACAACGCAGGGAACAGTTACAGGTTTTGATGGCTTATATACCCTTATCATTAAGGAAGGAGTAGTAGAAGGCAATACCCTAACACTGGTTTATTCGTATATCGGTTATAAAACACAGGAATTTTCTTTCCCTGTTGACCCTGCTGCTGAAATTACGCAAAATGTTATTCTGGCAGAGGATATTGAAACGCTAGAAGAATTTGTTGTGGTTGGATATGGGGTTCAGAAAAAAAGTGATGTAACCGGAGCTATTTCAAGTATTAAAACCAGCGACATCAGCAATATGGCGGTAACTCGTCTTGACCAGGCCCTGGCTGGAAAAGCAGCCGGAGTGCAGGTAAACGAGACAACCGGTCAGCCTGGAGAAAGTGTTAAAGTCAGGATCAGGGGAATTGGAACCATTAACAACAACGACCCGCTTTATATTATTGATGGTGTACCAACCAAAGATATTGCAGGTATTTTAAATCCGCAGGATATTGAATCAATGACTGTATTGAAAGATGCTGCCTCTGCCGCAATTTATGGGTCACGTGCCGGTAATGGTGTTGTTATAATCAAAACCAAAAAAGGCGTTAATAAAAAACCATTGATCAGTTATAATGGTTACGTGGGTCTTCAAACTGTTGGACATATTACACCAATGGCCAATACTGATCAATATATCGATATCTATAATGAAGCCGCTGCCGCAGATGCAAGTGTTGTTACTGGAAGAAAACAAATACCAGAAGACATATACCCACAATTAGCGAATACAGATTGGATGCAGTCCTTTTTTCAACCGGCTGTTATGACCAGTCATCAATTAACCTTTTCGGGAGGTTCTGATAAATCAACCTACCTGATAGGCGGGGGTTATCTTTATCAGGATGGGATTGTTTTAAACTCAGGCTATGAAAAAATAAATTTCAGGGTAAACCTTTCTACTGAATTGTCGGATAAGGTCAGTATTGGAACTAACCTTACCTTCGTCTATTCCAACCAGGATCTTGTTGGAGGATCAGGTGATGGTTACGGAGGAAATGGTGGCAGCGTGGTGCGGTATGGTTTGTTTCGTACCCCGCCAACACCGATATACAATGATGATGGAACCTATATGGATCTACCGAATTTTGAAGGTTATGAACGTGCTGACCTCAACACCTGGTTTGGCGATGGATATAACCCGGTAGGTTTTGCTAATAAATACGATTGGAATGCGCAGAATTACAGGACTTTTGGCAATATTTACCTGAATTGGAATATTATTCCGGGCTTAACTTTTCGAACAGATTTTGGGGTTGACCTTGCTGTATTGAACGAAAAACGTTTTAACGAAAACTGGGGTACAGATGGCCGAATAAACAATCCAAGCAGTTTGAGTAAGGGGATGGGGATTAATTATACCTGGAATTGGACAAATTCACTCACCTACACCAAAGAAATTAAAGAAAAACATAACATTACCGCATTGTTAGGTACAGAAGCTATAAAAAATAGCAATCATCAACAATGGGGTACCGACCGTGACTTTCCTGATCAGTCAACTTATTTAAGATATCTTGGTAACGGACTAACACTTAATAAAGGTGCAAATGAAACCGAAAGCGGATGGTCATTGCTTTCAGCATTTGCCCGTCTGAATTACAATTTCGACAGAAGATACCTTTTAGAGGGAGTTATCAGGGCTGATGGATCTTCACGCTTTGCAGAAGAACATCGCTGGGGGGTATTTTATTCGGGATCTTTTGGCTGGAATATCCATAACGAAAGCTTTTTGGAAAGTGCAGATTGGCTTAACCAATTGAAATTGAGGTTAAGTTTAGGTCAAACCGGAAACCAGGAAATTGGCTTGTATAATTACCTTTCACTCATCTCATCAGGTTATAATTACCCTTATGGCGGAACAGTTTACAATGGATATGCCGTATCATCACTTGGAAATAAAAACACAACCTGGGAAACAACAACAACTTATGATATTGGCCTGGATATGGCTTTTCTTGATGACAGGCTGAGCCTTACTATGGATTACTATTGGAGGTACACAACTGATATGCTTGTTCCGGTTCCTAATCCGCAAAGCGGAGGAGATGCCAATCCCCCGTTTGTAAATGCAGGTGAAGTATTAAACAAGGGTTTTGAGGCAGAATTGGTCTGGCGTGAGATCAAACCCAAATTCAAATATGAAATTAGCGGAAATATTGCCCTGCTGAAAAATGAGGTACTAAAACTGGGTGGTGGCCGCCCGATAGCTGCCGGTAGAGTTGACAATGGTGCATTTGCAACACTCACCCAGGAAGGTTATCCAATTGGCTCATTCTATATGTTGGAAATGGATGGTATTTTTCAGAATGAACTGGAAATATTTTCAAGTGCCTACCAGGGACCTAATATCCAACCCGGCGATGTTAGATTTAAAGATCAAAATGGTGATAATGTCATTGACGAAAACGACAGGACTCATGTTGGCTCTTCAATTCCGAAACTGATATATGGACTTACTTTCAATTTATCATGGAAGAATTTTGATTTATCACTTTTCTTCCAGGGAGTTTATGGCAACTCGATCTATATGCAGATAAACCAGGATATTGAAGGTTTTTATCGTGGTTTTAATGTTACAGAAAGATATTATGAAAACCATTGGACAGGAGAAGGTTCAACCAACGAATACCCAAGAGCATCATGGGTTGGGGCTGCAAATAATAAAAAAGTATCTACCCGTTTTCTTGAATCCGGGTCGTATCTAAGGGTTAAAAACCTATCATTAGGCTATAATATCCCATTCAAAGAAACCTCCTGGGTTCAGGCCCTCAGGGTATATTTTAGTGCTCAAAATTTATACACATTCACAAAATATCCCGGCCTCGATCCGGAAATGTATGAAAGTAACAACCTGGGTGGAGAAGGTGTAAGCAGTCCTGATCTGGCTTCAGGTATTGATTGGGGAACATATCCTGTTCCACGTATTTATACACTGGGTGTTAACTTTAATTTTTAATCGAAATGCCTAAAAACATGAAATATATTTTAAGAATATCACTTATACTACTGGTCATTGTCACTGTTTTCAATACAGGATGTAAAAAGTTTCTTGATGAAGAATTGCTTGGAGAACGTTCTGATCAGCAGTTTTATCAAACTGCAGAAGACGCTGAATTGGCCCTCACAGGAATTTATAATATTTTATCATTTGCTGATGCCAATAACCGCCTATGGGTTTTTGGAGATGTAGCGTCGGATGATGCAGCAAAAGGAGGAAACCCTGGTGACCAGGCTGATATAGGATTAATCGATGATTTCAATATCACTACCGTCAACGGAAACCTTGAAAACGTATGGGTACTTTATTATGAAGGTATCTCCAGGGCAAACTGGTTGCTCGATAATATTGGAGGGATTGATATGGATCAGGAACGGAAAGATGAAATAGTTGGCGAAGCCAGGTTTATGCGTGCCTATTATTATTTCTGGCTTGCAAACATCTTTGGAAATATCCCGGTACATACTAAAGTTCCTACAGTTCCGGAAATGCAAAAAGCAGCTACTCCTTATGCCGAGATTTTTTCAAATGTAATTATACCAGATCTTACCGATGCAATTTCAAAGTTACCTGAAACGGGTGCACCAGGACGTGCAACAAAATACTCAGCATGGGGATTGCTTGCAAAATCCCATCTATTCATAAAAAATTGGACTGACGCAGAAAATGCGGCTAATGAGGTAATCAAATCAGGACTATTTAAATTGGAACAACTTTACAGCAATAATTTTCAACTGCCTACCAAAGATAACCAGGAAGTAATTTTTGCGGTTCAGCATCTTGCCGGGCAGGCTCCATGGCTTGGAAACAGGCTTAACCAATGGTTTGCACCCCAGGCTTCTAATGGTTATGGTTTTAATGCACCCACACAAAACTTTGTTAATACTTTTGAATCAATCAACGATACCATTGTTGATCCCAGGCTTGACTACACAATAGGGCGTGAAGGACATATTTGGACCGATACAATCATGTTTGATCCTGAATGGTCACCAACAGGATTTTTGACCAGAAAGTATAACCAGCCGCTGGCCGAAGTACCAAAAGAAAGCAAAGCAGATGGTGAGTTAAATTATCAGTTTATGAGGTATTCAGATATATTACTCATGATGGCTGAAGCTTTGAATGAGCAGGGAAAATCGGGGGAAGCATTAAGCTATGTAAATATGGTTCGGAAACGTGCAAGGGATTCTTATATGTATGATCCATCTCTTCCGGGATATCCAAATGTTCCCGATGGATTATTACCGGATATACAGGACAATGGACAAAACGGAGTAAGAACAGCAATAAGACATGAAAGAAGGGTTGAGCTGGGATTTGAATTTCACCGGTACTTTGATATTATCCGTTATGGTCAGGGATACGCGAACCAGGCTTTTAACGACAAACCAAACTTTAATTACGAAACAAACAAGTTTATGCCAATCCCTCAAAGCGAACTCGATACAAATTTTGAATTATAAACCCAAAATACCTTATACTAAAGGATAAGTTTAACAGTTATTAAATATTAATTAAATTTTAAATCAAAATGTATTATTTTATGAAAAACAAGTTAAGTAATTGGAGTTTAGCATTGATTTTTATGCTAACCCTTGGAATCATGTTCAGCGGATGTAAAGAGGATGATCCTCCACCATGTCCGACAGTTGACAAAACTGCAATTAACGCGGCCATAACAGGCGCACAGGCCTTACATGATGGTGCCACTGAAGGTACACTTCCCGGAGAGTACCTAGCCGGATCAAAAGCTACACTTCAAACAGCTATTGACAATGCTACCGCTGTTAGTAATACGGATTGTGTTACTCAAACCGCTCTTGGAAATGCAGTTGTGGCATTAGACGCTGCAGTTGCAACATTTGACGGTCAAAAAATCACTGACGTTGCACCCGGTGCACTTGTTGCACACTGGCTTTTCAACGGCGATGGTACGGATGCTTCAGGTAATAGTCATGACGGAACTGCTAGTGCCGGACATGCCAACTGGGGTGGTGGAATGCCTGAAATGGCTGAAGACCGACACGGAAATGCAAACTATTGCTACAAATTTGTAGATGGTGGAAACTTCGTTGTTCCAACCAGTCCTGCATTTATACCCGCGGAATTAACTATTTCAGTCTGGATGAAATTATACGAAACATGGGCCCACAGCTATTTTATCTCAAACGATAGATGGGACAGCTGGAAATTCCAGGTCCAAGATGCCAACAAACCATTCTTTACAGCTCACTTTATGAAAAGTGATCAAACTGAAGGTTGGATTGATAAGGATAGCAATGCAGGTGTTCTTGATCTGGATCAATGGTATCATGTGGTACTTACATATACAGGTGGCCAGATGACCTTCTATATTGACGGAGTAAAAGTCCAGTTTTGGGATGATTTTGATCCAGGAACACTTATTGAACCTCATGCAGGTGTTGATCTTTGCATTGGTCAGGCATTGCCAACGGCTGCCTATGATTTGCCAGATCATCAATGGGAAGAATGGTTAGGTTATTTCAAAGGCTATATGGATGATATGCGTTTTTACAATGTAATGTTAACAGATGCGCAGGTTAAAGCACTTTATGATTATGAATTGGCAACAACATTGATTAATAATTAGTTTTAAATTATTTTAGGAAGCCTCTGCAAAAAGCAGGGGCTTTTTTGTTTATAACGAACTGATTATGCTAAAATTAGTCAGCTTTCATTGATGCTTTTTTTGGAATAGAAATTGCTTATTAGCAAGTTAAATGTATAATTAACCAAATAGCCTTACCCATGAAAAACCAACCTTATTATCTAAAATTCTTCCTGCTCATTATTCTGTTATTTGCAGCTTTCTTGAACAGTTGTAAAAAAGATGAACCTGAAAAATGTCCTGAAGTTGATTACATTGCAATTGACCAGACTATCATTGAGGCCCAACAACAACATGATAATGCGCTTGAAGGAACTGGTCCGGGAGAGTTTCCACCTCCCGCCAAACATGATCTTCAGCAGGCTATTGATGTAGCCATATCTGTCCAAACTAAAAATTGTGTTACTCAGGCGGAATTGAATACAGCAGAAAATTCACTTAAGAATGCTTTATCAGTTTTCGAATCCAAAAAGATTCCTGACTGCCCTGAAGTTGATTACACTGAAATTGATCAGGCTATCGCGAATGCCCAACAAATACATGATGATGCTGTGGAAGGAACAGAACCAGGGGATTATCTGTCAGGATCTAAAGGAGCATTACAACAAGCAATTGATCAAGCACAATTTGTTCGCAGTAAAGATTGTGTTAGCCAGCCAGAATTGAATAGTGCAGTGGCATCGCTTAATAGTGCTTTAGAAGTTTTCGAATCTAAAAAGATCATAGATTTAACCGGGAACTTAGTTGCACACTGGTTGTTCAATGGCAATGGTGCTGACGCTTCCGGAAACGGGCATGATGGAACAGCAAGTGTGGGGCATACCAACTGGGGTGGTGGAATGCCTGAACTGGCTGAAGACAGACATGGTAATGCAGACTATTGCTACAAATTTGTGGATGGTGGGAATTTTGTCGTTACCAGCAACCCTGCATTCCAACCTTCGGAACTTACTATTTCGGTCTGGATGAATTTGTATGAAACATGGGCCCATAACTTCTTCATTTCAAACGACATTTGGCATAGCTGGAAATTCCAGGTTCAGGATGCCAACAAACCATTTTTTACAGCACACTTTATGAAAAGTGACCAGACTGAAGGCTGGGTTGATAAGGATAGCAATACAGGTGTTCTTGATCTGGATAAATGGTATCATATTGTACTTACTTATACAGGTGGTCAGATGACCTTCTATATTGATGGAGTAAAAGTCCAGTTTTGGGATGATTTTGATCCAGGAACATTGATTGAACCTCACGCAGGCGTTGATCTTTGTATTGGCCAGGCCTTACCAACGGCTGCATATGATTTACCAGATCATCAATGGGAAGAATGGTTAGGTTATTTCAAAGGTTATATGGATGACATGCGTTTTTACAATGTAATGTTAACTGATGCACAGGTTAAAGCACTTTACGACTATGAAAAAGCCACTACTATTGAATAGTCATTTTCATAATTAATTATTAAGAGGCCCCTGCTTTTGGCAGGGGCTTTTTTGTTAAATTTACAATCAACAACAAATTGTCATTCCTATGCGATACCTGGCTTTATCTTTGGTACTTATTGCTTTCTTACTGAGTTCCTGTAAATCGTCTGAGGACAATGATCAAATGTTGTTCTGGTCATCGAGTAATGCACAAGAAATAACCTATTCAAAAAAACTGATTGATCAATGGAATATGAATCATCCCGATAAGGTGATTAAGTTCCAACCCATCCCGGAAGGTCAATCCAGTGAGGAAATAATACTGGCTTCGGTTGTTGGCAAGACCACACCCGATATTTATGGCAATATGTTGCAGGGAAGTGTAGAAATGTATGCAAAAGCGGGTGTGTTAGTCCCATTCGATACACTCAAGGGATTTATGGATTTTATTAAGGAGCGATGCTCACAGGAAGTAATCGACGAAATAACCTCAGCGGATGGACATATCTACCAAGTGCCATGGAAAGTTAATCCTATTCTTACTTTGTATAACAAAGGTCTATTTGAACAAGCGGGTATTGACTCGATACCAAAAACTTATTCTCAATACATTGAAGCTGGGCATAAGTTTCAAACCGATCGTGATGGTGACGGTTATGTTGATCGCTGGGTAGGTTATACTACTGTGAAGGTTATCTGGTACCAGCGGCTTTTCAATTTTTACCCTTTGTACTTGGCAGCTTCAGGTGGAGCACCTTTGATAAGAGACAATAAAGCAGCTTTCAATAATAAGTACGCAATTGGTGTGTTCTATTTTCTCCAGGAACTATATGACAAAAATTATTTTTCCCGACAACAGATGGGATCTGCTCAAGACCCGTTTATCATGGAAAGTGTTGCCACATTATTTACCGGACCATGGCAAGTTCCTTACCTAAACAAGTTCAAACCCGAACACCTGGAATATGGTTTCACTTCAATGTTGGTTCCTGATGAACATGATGGTCCGGTTTACACCTATGGCAATGCAAAAAACATAGTTATTTTCAATACATGTGAAGATCCGCAAACTGCCTGGGATTTCATTAGCACCATGATTGACAAACCGGGCGATTTAAGCTTGCTGGAAACCACAGGCCAATTCCCACGAAGGAACAAGCTCAGCACCGATCCTTTTTTTGCTGAATTTCTTGCTGCCAATCCAAAACTTGAAGTATTTGCCCGGCAGGTGGATTACATCAAAGGAATGGACAACCATGAATTTATTGTTGAGGTATTCGATATTATTTCGCAGGAGTATGAAGCTTGTGTAATCTACAACAAAAAAACACCCGAAAAAGCATTGGCCGATGCGGAAAAGGCGGTGAATGTTTTAATTGGGGAAAAGTAATACCCATTCGATATTCAATTACGTCAGCAATGAAAAGCATCTCAAAATTTCACGCGCTTATCAAAGAGGCTGTCTCAAAAGTCTTAACTCACGCAGCGCCGCAGAGAACGCAGAGAACAACAATGCTGAAGTTCAGTATATTAACGCTGCGATCTCTGCGACTTTGCGTGAACCAATAATGAAAATCTGACTTTTAAGATAGCCTCAATATTCGAGTAAAACGAGAATCAGTGGTGGTATTGAAAAAAAACAAGATAAGCAAATCACCCCGACCTGCGGCCACCCCTCCTTTGCAAGGATGGGAATAGATTTCAACTCCAATTTTAAAGCAAGAGAAATAGCACAAATGGATTTGAAATCCAAATAATTTTACTTCCAGATTGTACCAAAGGCACTCCTCAAGATCAAATCAGGAAGAGCACTATTATAAAATAACGGCTTCGGTTTCCACATCAAAAAAGGATACTTTATCAAGGTTAAAATAAAGATCGGTTGAGGCGTCAAGTTGAATTTCGGCTTCGGGTGAAAAACGTGCGATGATCTGGTTTCCACCCATCTTCGAATAAACCAGTATTTCGTTCCCCATTTGTTCAATCGCTATTACATCGGATGGATGTTTATGAAATCGCGGACCTGAAGCTGTTTTCGCCGACTTAATATTTTCCGGCCTGATACCAAGCACAACGGCTTTGTCGATGTAGTTGTGAATGGACCCATTTTTCACTTTTGCCAAATCAATTTTTAATCCTGAACTTTCCTGGTAAAACCATAAAGCATTGTCTTTAATTACCCGGCCCTTGACAAAATTAATGGGTGGTGAACCGATAAAACCGGCAACAAAAATATTATTTGGCTCATGGTACAATTCCATAGGCGTGCCGATTTGCATAATGTCACCATCTTTCAAAACAACAATCCTGTCACCAAGCGTCATGGCTTCTGTCTGGTCGTGGGTTACGTAGATCATTGTGGCGTTCAGTTTTTTATGCAGGCGTTGTAATTCTACCCGCATGGCTACCCTTAATTTTGCATCAAGGTTACTCAACGGTTCATCAAAAAGAAAAACTTTTGGGTCGCGAACAATGGCACGGCCGATAGCCACCCTTTGTCGTTGACCACCTGACATAGCAGCCGGACGACGCGTTAACAATTCGGTTATTTCAAGCACTTCTGCTGCTTTTCTCACACTTTCATCAATTTTCTTTTTGGGTACCTTTTTAATTTTTAATCCAAAGGCCATATTCTGATAAACAGTCATATGAGGATAGAGGGCATAATTCTGAAAAACCATAGCAATATTTCGATCCTTAGGTTGAAGATCGTTTACACGCACATCATCAATATACAGGTCACCACCACTAATTTCTTCCAGCCCGGCAATCATTCTTAAAATGGTGCTTTTACCACAACCCGAAGGCCCAACCAGGACTAAAAACTCAGTATCCTGGATATCAAAACTGACATTCTCAATGGTCATGGTTTTGCCATCGTAGCTTTTTGCGATATTTCTTAGTTTTACTTCAGCCATTATGAAAAGAGTTTGGAGTTTGGAGTCATGGTTCTTGATTCTTGCATCTTGGTTCTTTTAAAAATTAAAATTCCCTTTTGGAATGTGAGTTATCCGGCACGCCAGATCAAGTTCACCGGAAGCTATGATAAATTGATCAACGGCATCAACAATACCGGTGGTAAATACTACATCATTTAAATAAATAGATTCTGACATATGCTCTGTTAACGCAGAATTTGCTTCCAGCAAAGGAAATTTCTCTTCATTCAGTATAACTTTTGAAGGATCATCCTTATCAAGTAAGGCCCAATAGGTTCGGTAAAAACCGACTTTTCCATTGGCTTCAACAGCATGGTAAAGCATTAGCCAACCCTTATCAGTTAATATCGGGGGTGTTCCTCCACCAATGCGGTTAATATTCAAATTTCCTTTTTTTGGCCGTATTAATGGATCATCAGTTGGCTTCCAGTGAAGCAGATCAGGAGATAAAGCCAGATTAATTGTCGGACCCGCTAAATATTCGGATTCCTTTCCTGTTTGAAAATATAGTGAACCCAGTGGGCGGGTCAAGGCATAATATTTGTTTCCAACTTTTCCTTCGAAAAGAAGCATATCTTTATTCTGATGATCGAGGATAATGCCTTCAAACTGATAGTTCAGACCATTTTCACTTGAATACAGAGAGGTTGCATGTCGTTCAGCACTTACCGTGCAGGTTGTCATGTAGTATTTACCTTCAATCATTGAAATGCGTGCATCCTCAATACCGTATTCCTCGCTTGTTCGATGGGGTGCAATAATTTTATCGTAATGAATTTTTTCAATGCTTAATCCATCCGAAGACAACTCGACCGGAAGCAACCATGAAAGTGAAGTCAGGGCTAAAATGGGAGCAGGCAGATCAGATTTGATCATGAACTTACGTGGATCGTCAGTATCCACTTCATTCAAAGGGTAAGCATCGAGCTTGTAGCCATCGGAGCTCCATCTGATGGAATGGATCATCCCATTAATTATTGGTTGTTTCAATGCTTCGGCCACCCTTACCATGATCAGCAGGTTACCGTTTGGTAGCCTTGTTAAACCCGGATTGAAAGCGCCCAACACAAATGTTTCTACCTTAATACCATCTCTTAAGGGGGAAAAGCTTAAATCAATATCCTCGGGCCGAAAAACTAGTATGTCAGTTTCAAAATCCATTAGTCAAAAATTTTATACGTTGGTGCACCCGTCAATGGATCCTGCGGAAATTGAGTACAAAGTTCTGCAAGAATATCCTCATGCGAAAACGCTACATTCATAACGGTATCATTTCCTCCATAATAGATAAAAATTGTTCCATCTTCCCTTCGCCTTGCACCGCAGGTAAAAACTACATTTGGAACATGAATGTAGTCATCTTCCTCCACCTTACAATCAGCACTTGAAGGAAATAGAATAGGGATATTTGATACCTTTATATTTGTCGGATCAGCCAGATCGTGAAGCGCAACACCTAACACATATGGGTTTCCATCCATGGTTGACCTTACACCGTGAAATATGTTTAACCATCCGTGACGGGTTTTAATGGGTGGAGCACCCGGCCCGATTTTATCGCTAAACGCACTTGGCCCGCCTTCCTGTTTTTGCAGTGGTTCTTTAGAAACAATCCATTTGTTCGACATGGGATCATCCGTTAGTAGCGATGACCACTTCTTTAAAAATGCCACCCGTATGTGTTTTTTTCGGATCGTCATTCGGACGCATCAGGGCAAAATATTTAGCGTCAATCTTTTCCGGAAAGATGACCACATTTCGCATATCTCTTTCCAATACCGGTCCATGACGGGTAACTGTTTCGAAGTCGTGCGTGCTTGCTAACGAAACCCTCACCCTGTCTTTTTTCAATCCGTGGTAAGCACTGTAAGTTATATAAAATGTATCCCCTATTTTTGTGATACGTGGATCTTCCACACCCCCGGCTTCATTTTCAATGAGTTTTTGGATGTTTAATCCCGGTGAAAAAACATCTTGTTCATTACATGGAACCAGGAAAGGCTTTTTGGAAATGCTCCAATCTGAAAGGCCATTTTTGCTCTTTGCTTTGCCGATGACAGAAATACCGTTACGCAAATGTGAACGAAACAGCATGATCACCTCATTTCCATAATCGGTAACACCTGCATTGTGAACCGTCATCACTTTGTGTTTTGGAATAGCCCAAACCTTATTTACATCGTGGGCAGTTAGAATGGGGTTGTGTCGGTAACGTCGAATAGGTTCGCTCAGCGACAAATGAAAAATAAAATCATCTAATTGGATATCTTTTTTCATTTTTTTCGGATTTGATCAAATGACTGCAACGATAACAAAGCTTCAACAGTTGATTCTGCTCCCGCATTTTTATTGACTTCCGTTTCAGAAACAATACCATCAAAACATCTTCCGGTTGAGGGATCGTACATTTTTTGATCAGCAATATTTTTACCTGTAAACCAGGATACAATTTGTTTTGCCCGGTCAAAATATTCCTGCTTGCCAGTAATCTTATAAGCTTCAACACAAGCCCAGATCATTGGTCTGAAGCCATAAGCGATTTGTGGAAATTGTTGCGAATCAGAAATCGTAAGCACACCATTAATCTTTTTGAGGTTGAAAAAAGCCGGAAAATGCTTTTCCATCAGATACAGATAAAAGTGATCGACTTCCAACAACGCGCTTTCAATATAATCTTCCCGATCGAGTAACTGACCCGCTTTTAGCATAGCAAAAGCCTGGCTATTTCCATAAGCATGCCAGAGGTTTTCCCAACTAAGGTAAGCACCATAAGGAAAATTTTCTGCATCACCTTTTTGTGTTTGCAATAAACCATCAGCAAATAGTTCTATCAACTTCAAAGATCTTTCATCTTTATTAACCTGCTGGTAATATGATTCCAGTCCGAGAATGAGCACTGCAGCTTGATCTCCTGCATTGTTCAGCGGTAACCATGCCGGAATTTCAATCCCTTCAATTGTATCATTATTCAAAGGTTGGTTCAAATAAAGCTGAAATAAATTTTCTGCAAGCTTGTCGCAGGCCAGTTTTGCTTTTTCAGCTATAACATGATCATTTCCGTTATAATTTGAAAGCGCCCAAAATGCCCGCCAACTCCACCAATTGGGTTCAGCAAGTGAGGTCCGGTAGGTTTTATTGATACTCAGGTCGTGCCAGATAAAATTGTGGAAATACCCATTTTCAGCCTGCATATAGAGCAGGAATTCTGCCATGAAATTGTATTGTTTCTGCAACTCCAAATCATAACTAAATCGAATATCGTTAATCATCATTGCCCGCGAAACATCATCCACACAGGTAAATCCTTCGTTGGGTTCAATCTCAAAGTCATAATCAGGGTACTCGCTGTATATACGAATGATTCCCGCTTTTACATTTCCCGGCAGGTCAACCCCATCGTACAAGTGCATCAGGTGATCAAGATTGACATTTGGAACACCAGTGTTTTCTTCTTTCGTATCGTTGCAACTCCACGAAAAAAGCAGAATACACAGCCCAATAAAAATTGATATTAATCCTTTATTTGTCATTTATTCTCTTTTAATTCATCAAGTAGTTCATTCATCTTCAGCCAGGCAAATCCAGCCATCGAATCCGACATGGCGTAAGGAATATAAAAAATATCATCATGCAACATACCGCCACACGAATAAACAACATTCGGCACGTATCCTTCACGCTCCTCCCCTTCGGCCCATATCAAAGGCCGGTTTAAGCGACTGATTACTTTCGATGGATCATCAAGATCGAGCAAAGCAGCACTAATGGTGTAATCTCGCATCGGGCCTACTCCGTGAGTCAGAAGGACCCAACCCTTTTCGGTTTTTATAGGTGATCCGCAATTACCAATTTGAGAAAATTCAAAAGAATATTTAGGCTCCATCAATAATTGAAAATTTTCCCAATGAAAAGGATCATCAGAGAACATGATCGAAATATTCTCACCACCCTGCCTGGAGATGATGACATATTTTCCATTTACTTTTTCGGGAAATATCGCCATGCCTTTATCAGCAACAGCTTTCCCTGTAAGTGAATGAATTTGAAAATTCAGAAAATCTTTTGTCTCAAATAATTGCGATTTGATTTTCTTACCATTGTATGCTGTATAGGTGCCAAAATAAGTCTGCTGTCCACCTTCATCAAACAAAACCAACCTTACATCTTCCATTCCCATTGACTCTGGCTTAGTTTGAGGAAATAAGACACGTTCTGACAATAAAGAATCCTTGGGTAATTGTAATTTATAATTGAGTTTTTCTTTGTCGTAAACTCTTCCCTTCAAAGCAAACGGGCTAGTTTCGTCAATGGATAAATTCCCTTTCTCATCGACAATTCCTGACCGGAATTCAATACTTGAAATATGCCCTTCTCCGACAGAACGCAGACTGATTAAAAACCTTTTTTCACCTTTTTGAAGTCCTGACTGATCAGGATGCGGAACCATGGATGGATTAAACAACGCGGCAGATTGAATCGAATATTCCTTGGTCAGTGTAGCACCTAACAACCGTTTTTTTAACTCAGGCAACTCGCTATATTCCTCATAATGTTTTTTAAAAAAATTATAATTGTCAATATAAATGGACTCGATATTTTTATGTCTGTGTCCAAATTGTCTGTTAATTTCTTTCAATAAGTTTTCAGAATCATCCATGCTCAAATCTGCGATGCGTTGGTATATTCTTTTCACACGATCTAATCCAGGATAAAAGGACGGTAATGTGATCACCCTTTTTGGGTTGGCACGTAACTTTATAGGAATTTTATGAATTTGTGTTTTCATCGTTTAATCTTTCATGCCTGTTGAGGCCATACTTTGAATAAAATGTTTTTGGAAAATGAGGTAAGCAATGATGATGGGTGCACCCAAAAAAACAGCTGCAGCCAGTTTAACACCCAGTTGTGCCTCGGCTCGTCCACCAACTGAGAAAAGCGTAACAAGTTGTGGTAAGGTCATCAAATCTTCGTTACGGATAACAATCAGAGGCCACAACACTTCGTTCCACGAACCCATAAACGCCAGTATGGCCACAGTAATTATTGTTGGTTTGATGTTTGGCCACAGTATCCTGAAAATAATTCGTAATTCACCACAACCATCAATCCTTGCCGCATCAATCAGTGCCTGAGGCAAGCCTTTAAATGCCTGCCTGAACATGATTATTCCAAATGCGTTGATCATAAAAGGTACGGTTAAACTCAGGTAGGTATCAATCCATCCCAGTTTCACCATCAATACATAGTTGGGAATCAGGGTAATTTGAAAAGGCAATGACATGGTGAAAATAAGGATGAAAAAAATGAGGTTCCTGATTGTAAATTCCATCCGCGAAAGCGCATAACCCACCATAGAACAAAACACCAATGAAACACCGGTATTGATCGTTGAAACAAAAAGACTGTTGAACAAAGCCCGCCAGATGGGAATTTTTCCAATCATCATTTTGTAGTTGTCGAGTGTTAATTCTGAAGGGAATAAAATCAAACTCCCTATATCCTGCTCGGGCGAAAGCGAAGCCATGATCATCCAGACAAAAGGATAAATGAAGCTCAATGCCGCCACCGTCAGCACAAAATAAACCAGTGATTTCTTTATTACTTTCATTTATACATCCTGTTCAACAAATTTTTTCTGGATAATTACCACAAGCATGACCAATATAGCAAAGAAAACCCCAAGCGTAGCCGAATACCCCATGTGGTAATATTCGAAAGCTTGTTTATAAATATAGAGCACGGCTGATAGTGTGCTGTTCAGCGGTCCGCCACCTGTTAAAATGTAGGGTTCGATAAAAAGAGAAAAACCACCGATAGTAGAAAGAACAACCACCATAAAAATGGTTGGATTGATCATCGGAATGGTAATCTTGAAAAATTTTTGCATTGAAGTGGCGCCTTCCAGATCGGCAGCTTCGTAATATTGTTTTGGAACAGTTTGCAAACCCACTAAAAAGAGAATGACGTAAAGCCCGACGTTTTTCCATGTGGCCATAATGGCGATGGAGACCATGGCAATGTTGGGATCGATCAGCCAGCCCACTTTTCCTAAACCAACCGAAACAAGAATCATGTTAATTACACCTGTTTCAAATCCCAAAAGTTGCTGCCACAATATGGTAACCACAACCCCGGAAATTACGAAAGGCATAAAAAAGGCAGCCCTAAAAAAACCACGCATGAAAATTTTCTGGTTCAACACTTCGGCTAGCAACAGTGCCACCACAATTTGAAGAGGAATGTGGATAGCCAAAAACTTGAATGTATTGAAGATGGCTTTCCAAAACAGGCGGTCGCTGAAAAGTCGTTCCCAGTTGCCAAGACCATTCCATTCCATGGGTCCGATAATATTCCATTTAAAGAATGTAAGCAACAGCGAAAAGATGACAGGAAATGTGGTAAATGCAAGCAAGTGGATCAGGTAGGGTGAAACCATAAAATAGGGCAGGAATCTCTTTTTTTGTTTGCTCATACCAAAATGGCTTTTGTGTTGGCTAATTCAGCCATCCTGGTCGAATTTAGCGCATTCTGTTCGGTTATCCGCCTTTGATGGTTTCTGTTTTTAAGCCACCGGGTTTGATCAGCTATCATGTCGGTAAGCAATTGCTGGTAAATGGAATACTTCAATTCATTGTCGCCTAGTTCAAGCTTAATCAAATGGTCTGCTACTCGTTCAGCGGCATGGCTACTGTAATTTTTCTCACTATCAGAATAGGATTTCTTGATCTCTACTTTTCCTTCCGGGAAGAATTTTTTGAGGGATTTCAGACTTTCGGTTGTCACCAAAGCTCTCAGCACAAGTCGTGAAGGCACCCATTCAAAAAGCGTCACTTCCCCCGTTTCAAAAACCAGTTTTAATTCCTGTCGGTCCAT
This sequence comes from uncultured Bacteroidia bacterium, assembly GCA_963759045.1. Taxonomy (GTDB): domain Bacteria; phylum Bacteroidota; class Bacteroidia; order Bacteroidales; family F082; genus JAADID01. Next base: position 12,110 of record CAVWXM010000012.1, on the reverse strand, counting down.
ACGGTTGGCCTGGTGAAAACCATGATAGAAATTGAACAGACCATTTTTGTATTTACAGATTGCCTGCACTTCAGGCCAGATTTCTTTATTTATTCCTTCTCTTCTTATTTTTTGAGAAGCAATGAGTTCTCCTTTTCCTAACCACCCCTCTATCAAATCAAAAAAATGGACGGCATGTTCAATAAAAATACCGCCAGATTTTTCCTCATCCCACATCCAATGATTCTCATCAAGCGTTTCATCAGAAGCATAATTTTCAAAATAACCATGAAGAAATTCTCCAAACAATTTTTTGTCAACCAAGTCTTTAACTGTCAGAAATAGTGGATTATAACGCTGCATTAGGTTCACTACATAAAGCAGCTTTTGTTTTTTGGCAATGTCAATCAAATCTTTTACTTCGGAGGCAAAGAAGGCAGCCGGTTTTTCACATATCACATGTTTACCTGCCAATAAGCATTCCTTTGAATTTTGATAATGTAAAAGCGGGGGTGTATTGATATAAATGATGTCTGTCTCCTGATCGGCTAAAAGCTCTTCCTTGCTGGAAAAAATCTTGCATTTATATTTACGAGCAAACGATTCAGTATTTTCAGGATTGATATCAAACACACCTGATATAGAGATACCCGGAACCTTTAGAAACGCTTCCATTGAAAAATGGGAGAATCCACCTGCGCCAAAGAGGCCTATTTTAAATATATCAGTTGAAGAATTCATTTTGTAATTAGGGGAATTTGTTGGAATTACAACGCTATCAAAGTTACTCAAAATAGCCAACCAGAACAAAAGACGCCTAATTAAATATTATTAGATATTGTTATTCATTTTTATAGTGCTATAGATTGAGCTTTCTAATATTCAGTAACTTTGAAGAAATAACATTTATAATGTGATGAGATATACATTGTTTTTTGTTTTTGGGTTTTTCTTTTTTTCTGCACATTGGACAACAAATTGCCATTCCCCGTGTGGATGAGATGCCCGATTTTCCACAACCTTATGAGATGCGGGATTGGAAAGCAGTCGCAAAAAACTACGATTCATTGGTTTTTAACCTTGAAGCAACTAGGCCAGTATTTACCGCTGGCCTCCATTTTCACAAACACCACCAACTATCCTGATCATGATGCCTTGGCTATTCAAACCTATGTTGGCACAAATAGTCCTCCTGGAAAGGAAGCCATTAATATATTACCGGCTGTTATTGGGGCTACCTTATCAGGAGTAGATAAATCAAATCAAAACGGGTTTAACTGGCCATTATACTGTGAGGAGTATTTTAACAAACGTCCGGATGAAAATGTATACCTCAACGGGCCAACAACATCAACAGGTCATGACTGGTGGTACGAAACCATGCCGAATATTTTCTTTTATCAATTAAATTATTTTTACCCACATACGGGCGATTTTGATTATCAGGTTACTGCTCTTGCTGACAGATGGCTCGAAGCTGTTCAGGCAATGGGAGGAAGCACAACTCCATGGGAAGAACCCTATATGAATTACCGTGCTTTTAAACTGGCTACCATGACACCACTTAGAAACTGGTGTTAAACAACCTGAAGCTGCGGGTGCCATTGGATGGATCTTGTACCAGGCTTATACTATGACCGGAGAAGAAAAATACAGGATTGGTGCTGAACATTGTCTTGAGTTTTTGAGTAACTGGACAAACAATCCATCTTACGAAATACAACTGCCTTATGGAGTTTACGCTGCGACACGAATGAATGCAGAATTGGGAACAGATTATGACATCGAAAAAATGATGAACTGGTGTTTTGACCGTGGTGACTTGCGCGGGTGGGGTGTAATCACTGGTAACTGGGGAGGAAATGACATGGATGGATTGATCGGGGAAGTAAACGCCTCAGGGCCTGATTATGTATTTCATATGAACAGCCTTGAACATGTCGGTGCACTTGTCCCGGCTACACGATATGACGACCGCTTTGCTACTGCCATTGCGAAATGGGTGCTGAATACAGCCAATGCTTCAAGGTTTTACTATGCTGAGTTTCTTAGCTGATGATATGCAGGACAATGAAGATTGGACAGACGAATACGACATCAATTCGGCTATTGCCTATGAATCACTTCGTGAAAAAAATGACGGACCTTATGGAACAGGTGATGCCATGAATGGTGGATGGGCAGAAACCAACCTCGGCCTCTATGGTTCATCGCATATTGGCATTTTTGGTGGAATTATTGAAGAAACCAATGTGGAAGGAATCCTGCAACTGGATTTGCTTGCTACTGATTATTATCACAATGATGCTTATTCAACTTACCTCTATTATAACCCTTATGATGATATTAAAACTATAACAACCAGCTTACCTGAAGGTGCTTTTGATATTTATGATGCCGTAACAAACCTGGTAATCAAAACAGGTGTTGTTGGAACAACTGATATTGAAATTCCGCCAAAATCATCAGTTATGATTGTATTGATACCGGCTAACAGTGAAATAGGCTACTACTTGAACAGGGCTTATGTTGACGGAGTAATTATTGATTATAATACCGGTCAAAACGTATCGAATTATCCGCCAAGGATAAAGGCACTTTCAACAGAAGATACACTTGTTGTTGCAGGTTCAATGGTTAACTTTTATTGTTCTGCTGAAGATAAAGAAAGCCACACTGATCGAATATTTTTGGTCAATAGATGATGTTGAGTTCGATGGTGACGAAATATTGAATTTACAGGTCCCTGATGAATTAGGATACCTGTCAGTTGTTTGCAGGGTTACAGATGAAGGCGGATTGAGCGATTCTGCAATGATTATCGTGGAAATTGTTGAGAAAATCAATTATCCGCCTGAAATTGAAAGTATAGTTGCTGATGAACGTATTCTCGATCCTGGTAACTCAACTTCGGTAACTTGCTTTGCTTCTGACCCAAACGGGGATGAACTGACTTATTTGTGGACCGTAACTTCAGGAACCATTTCGGGCGAAGGGAGCACAATTGATTTTATTGCTCCTGATGAAGTGAATAACATTTACCTGGTTTGTGAAGTTGCTGATACTGATGAAGTAAGCACAAAGGACAGTTTGCTAATTCTTGTCAGAGATCCTGGCCAGGGACAAACCGGCGAACTTGTTGCACATTACGAATTTAAAGATAATGCAAACGACATCACAGGCAATGGTCACGATGGATCAGTATCAAATTGTATTTATACAGAAGATATGTTTGGGATTGAAAAAAGTGCGATTAAATTCAATATTTCAAGCAGCAAAGTTATTGTTTCAAACTCCGATGACCTTAATTTTCAGGATGGATTAACAGTTAGTTACTGGATAAATATCAATGAATATTTTGAACATGAATCTTATCCCATCTCACACGGTAACTGGACTACAAGGTGGAAAACTTCATTAACAGAACAACGTTTAAGATTTACACTTAATGGCAGCAATGGAACAATTGATGTTGATTCGGATACCAAATTAGAACAAGACAAATGGATGCATATCACTGCAATTTATAATGGTATTGATTGCCTTGTTTTTATTGATGGGGAATTGTCGGGCTTTAAACCTTATGAAGGCAAAATCAACAAGACTTCCTATGATTTGGTGCTGGGGCAATCACTTCCTGACCAGGGAGGATTTAATTATAGCGGTAATATGGATAAGTTGCGGATTTATAATTACGGCATCTCCTATTTAGATGTAAAGGAAATTTATGAATCTGAACTTTCATCAATTTTTAATCAGGAAATGGCTGATGACAAATTACTAGTCTATCCAAATCCTGCACATGATGTCGTCTATGTTGAGTTTGTCGATAGTCCGAATCAAGTGTTTCATGTTTCAATGTATTCGATAGCAGGTAAATTGCTTAATAAAATGAGTGCCATATCGAACAGTAACGGAACACTAGGTGTAACATTTAATACCCGGGATTTACAGGCTGGAACATATTTGATAAAAATTGAAAATGAACAAAAAGTGGCCACCAGGTCGGTGGTAGTTTATTGATAGCAATTTAACACTCGGATATTATAAACTTTAGTAACTAATAAATCACTTAATCATGGGGAAAAATATCGTAATCTTTTCTGATGGCACTGCCCAAAAAGGAGGTGTGGGCAGCAATACCAATGTGTACAAACTATTTAATATGATCGAGGACCGGACGAGTAAACAAATTGCTTTCTATGATCCGGGCCTGGGGACAGACTGGAGAAAAGTTACCGGTTCGATAGCAGGCGGCGGCTTTTCAAAAAATATATTGGATTGTTACCGTTTTATATTTGAAAATTTTGAGGCGAGTGATCAAATATTTCTGTTCGGATTTAGCCGGGGTGCAGCAACTGTCAGAAGTTTATCTGGCTTTATTCATCTTTTCGGGATATTGCCAAAATCCCGATCGGATTTGATCAAAAAAGCATTTAAGATCTATAAGATCAAAAACACAAAAGTCAGGGAAAAGAGGGCAACTGCATTTATTCAAAAACATCATACCATGTGGTGTAAAATAAAGTTCCTCGGTGTATGGGATACGGTTGCAGCCCTGGGTTTACCCATCAAATCAGTAAGTGTGGCACTTGACAAACTCTTTCCACATAAATTTCATAATTTTAAATTAAGCGAAAGTGTGGAATATGCCAGGCATGCTTTATCAATTGATGAAACCAGGAAAACATTTCATCCGGTTATTTGGGATACCATCGAAAATGACGACAAAAAACATAAAATGAAACAAGTATGGTTTTGTGGTGTGCATACCGATGTTGGCGGAGGTTATAAAGAAGAAGAACTATCTAATATTAGCTTAAAATGGATGATACGGGAAGCATTTAACAAAGGATTGATTATTTATGAAAAGTCTCCTGCCTATCAAAAATTGATTGTCTCTCCGGTTGATGAAAATGGTATGATGCATAACGAACAAAAAGGATTTCCCGGAAACCTGATGAAAAGTATGCAGAGGATTTGGAATAAAGACACCCACGGCGAGCCATGTGTTCATGAGAGTGTTCTGAAAAGGACTAAAAACACCGACAATACTGATACTCCAAAATATGCACCATGGATACTGGATTTGGTGGATAAGGAAAAGCCTTGTGTTGAATCTTGAGAGAAAATAATAAAACCACCAAATTATACAGTGGTTTTAGTAGCCCCGACAGGAATCGAACCTGTATCTAAGGTTTAGGAAACCCTTATTCTATCCGTTGAACTACGGGGCCATAAAATTGGGCTGCAAAAGTAAAGTTTTATTTTTTACTTCACCTCACTCCCATTCGAAACATCTTCGGTTGGTGAAACAAAACAAAGTCTGCCATCTGTATCTTCAGCCATCAGGATCATACCCTGTGATTCGATACCTCGCAATTTTCGTGGAGCAAGGTTAACCAGTATGCTCACTTTGGTTCCGATAATGTCTTCAGGTTTGTAGTATTCGGCAATGCCCGAAACAACAGTCCGTTGGTCAATGCCTGTATCAATTTTCAATTTGAGAAGTTTTTTCGTTTTTGGCACAACTTCGGCTTCAAGAATAGTACCTGTTCGAATATCCACTTTCATAAAATCATCGAAAGTCATTTCCTCTTTTGCAGGTTTGGCTTTTACCTCTTCCATTTCATTTTCCTTTTTTGTATCCAATAATTTTTGAACCTGGGCATCAACAGCCGCATCTTCGATCCTTTCAAACAACAATTCCGGCTTATTTAATTTATGTCCGCTTTCTAACAAATCGGTATTACCTGCATCATCCCATTTCATTTGCAGACAAGTTTAGCATAGTTCTCAGTTTCTCAGCGGAAAAAGGCAGGAATGGCTCCGATAAAATGGACAGGTTTGCACAAATTTGAAGTGATACATTCAATACTGTCTTTACCTTTTCCTCATCCGTTTTGATCAACTTCCAGGGTTCCTGGTCAGTGAGGTATTTATTACCCAGGCGGGCCAGGTTCATTAATTCGCTTAATGCCTCCCTGAACCTGTATCGTTCAATACTGCTTGAAATCTTATCAGGAAATGCTGCAATTTCTTGAACAACGTTTTTCGCTTCTTCATCCAACGCTCCTTGCTCAGGAACACTTCCATCAAAATATTTCTGTGTTAAGCACCAAAGTACGGTTCACAAAATTCCCGAAAATAGCCAGCAATTCATTGTTGTTCCTGGCCTGGAAATCTTTCCATGTAAAATCGTTGTCTTTGGTTTCAGGTGCATTGGCGGTTAAAACATAGCGCAGCACATCCTGTTTGTCAGGGAAATCCTCCAGGTATTCGTGCAGCCAAACGGCCCAGTTATTTGAGGTGGATATTTTGTCGTTTTCAAGGTTCAGGAATTCATTGGCCGGAACATTTTCAGGAAGGATATAACTTCCTTCTGCTTTAAGCATGACCGGGAAAATGATGCAGTGGAAAACAATATTGTCTTTGCCGATAAAATGCAGCATCTTTGTATTTTCATCTTTCCAGTATGGCTCCCAGTCTTTTCCGGTTTTTTTGCTCCATTCCTTGCTTGCTGAAATATATCCAATAGGTGCATCAAACCACACATAAAGTACTTTACCTTTAGCCTCTTCAATTGGAACCTGAACACCCCAATCAAGGTCGCGGGTTACGGCACGTGGTTTTAAACCGCTATCCACCCATGATTTAACCTGACCGTAAACATTTGCTTTCCAGTCATCTTTGTGACCTTCCAATAATCCACTCATTTAACCAGTCTTCATATTGATCAAGCGGCAGGTACCAGTGTTTGGTTTCTTTTAAAACCGGTACATTTCCGCTAAGTGCAGACTTTGGATTGATTAATTCAAGTGGACTTAATGAAGTACCACAATTTTCGCATTGATCACCATAGGCTTTTTCATAATCCGCAATGCGGACAGGTTCCGGTGATATACCTGTCGGCAAGAAAATGTTGTGTTTCTTCATCAAAATATTGTTCATTGGTTTTTTCAATGAATTTACCCTCTTTGTATAGTTTCTCAAAAAATTCCGAGGCTGTTTCATGATGAATTGGTGCTGATGTTCGTGAATAAACATCAAAGGAAATCCCAAAATCCGTCAAATGATTTTTTGATTTGTTCGTGATACCTGTCGACTATTTCCTGGGGTGAAACACCTTCTTTTCGGGCTTTAATGGTGATAGGTACTCCATGTTCGTCGGATCCGCCAATAAATAAAACATCCTCATCCTTCATGCGAAGGTAACGGGCATAAATATCAGCAGGCACATAAACACCTGCCAGGTGGCCAATATGAATAGGTCCGTTGGCATATGGCAAAGCCGATGTAATGGTATATCTCTCAAACTTTTTCATCATTATAAAACGCAGATTTCCTTAATTTCGGCAAAGTTAACTAAACCTTTCAATCCTCCTACTCCACCAGACGGTGGTTCCGGCGGACGGGAAGATCAGTTAAAGTATTATATTCATTGCTTCATATAATGATTCTACGAATCTACTATTAGGTTAATATTACTAATTGTGAAACGACCACCCACACTCAAAAAAGGCGATCAAATCGGGCTTGTGGCTCCGGCTCGAAAAATTGTAAAAAGTGAAATTGCCAATGCCATTTCAATAATTGAAAGACAGGGATTTCGAGTTAAGTATACTGATGAGCTATTTGCTGAATATCATCAGTTTGCTGGCAATGATGTGATCAAGAGCAACTTATTTTAAAAAAATGCTTGATGACGATGAAGTAAAGGCAATAATTTCGGTTAGGGGCGGATACGGAAGTGTCAGAATTATTGACCGCATTGATTTCAGACATTTTAAAACGCATCCTAAGTGGATCATCGGATTTAGCGATATCACTGTTTTTCATAACCACATCAACAGCAATTTTGGAATTGAAACTTTACATGCCAGCATGCCTTTAAGTTTTAAGGAAAATACTAATGATGCGCTGGCTGGTCTTTTCGATATCTTAAAAGGAGGTTCTCCGAAATATAACCTCAACGCACATCATTTGAATAAAATTGGAACTTCAAAAGGTATTTTGTGTGGTGGCAACCTTTCTGTTTTATATAGTTTACTGGGAAGTAAATCGTTTCCAAACACGCAAGGAAAAATTCTTTTTATCGAAGACCTTGATGAATACCTTTATCATATTGACCGAATGATGACAGGATTGAAAAGAGCCGGAATTTTTGAAGGATTTGAAAGGGCTTAATTGTAGGTGGTATGACCGATATGAATGACAATGAAGTCCCTTTTGGTAAAACGGCCGAAGAGATTATCAATGATGCAATTTCAGAATATGATTTCCCGGTTTGTTATGGTTTTCCTGCCGGACACATCAAAAACAACCTGCCATTGATTTTGGGTGCTGAAGTATCACTTAGCGTATCTGACCAGGTAACATTAAAATTTTAGATTTGGCTAAACACATTGAACTTGGTAAAAAAGGTGAAGTGCTCGCCAGGAAATTTCTGGAAGAAAAGGGACATGCCATTTTAGAAACCAACTGGCGGCACGAAAAAGATGAGATTGATATCATCACACAGGACAAAGATGAGTTAGTAATTGTTGAAGTCAAAACCCGGAGCACGGATTACTTTGGCGACCCGGAAGAATCGGTAGGTACTCAAAAAGAGGCCTTCTTAATTCGTGCTACTGAGGCTTATCTGGAAGAAAATGAGTTGGATGTTGATACCCGTTTTGATATCGTTTCTATTATCCTGAATAAAAAAGAACAAAAAATTACACATATCATTGATGCGTTTTATCCGGAGTAAGTTCAAAGAGTTTTATTTATTGAAGATATAACCGCCAAGGACGCAATGATTTTCTTTTTCCGTTTAATTGCGAGCGTAATGAAATGAAGCGTGGCAATCTCCCCTTATTTAGTTTGTATTCCACCTCAGGCGACTCTTTCATTCCACTTTGTTCCGATCTGAGTTAAACGAGGGTTTTATAATTCGTTTAGTTGTGAGGAGTGAAGTGACGTGGCCCTGCCTGCAGGCAGGCAGGAATCTCCCTGTACATTTCTTGTTTACCTTCCTGAATGAAAAACAAGCAATGGGATCTGTGTCTGGAAAAGGAATTTTTTCGTCATACTGGGTTTAAATAGGCGGACGAAGAAATTACGTTTTTGCTTGGTTACAGCAAGAACATCTATATCTCGTTCCTCGATAAAATCTTCAAGCCCTTGCTGAATATCCATGGTTTCCAGCAATCCACATTCAATATTGTATTCGTCCATTGTGTCAAACAAATATGTCCTCATTCGTTTCATTTGAACCTCATCAAAAACCTGCGACTCTTCCAACGCAGCATGTACACAGTATATTTTTGATTCAAATGGTTTTACAAACCCAACCAAACGCCTGAGTGCTGAGAAATCTGTGGTGTCGAAATTAGTTGCATATAATACACTTTTCGGTGCTGAAAAATTTTTGGCATCATAATCTTTAGGTACTGCAAGTACCGGAACTTTTATTTTTTCAATTAAATGAGAAGTGACACTTCCGAACGAACGTAATTTATCCAACTCACTTCCTCGCGTTCCCATAATTACCATAGCAGGTTTATACTCTTCCGCTTCATGTAAAATTACATCAACTGAATTACCCTTAAACAAATCATACTTGACTTTTACGTCTTTGATCTTATTTTTCTTGATATAAGCCCTGAGTCTTTTAGCCATAGCATCAAGGCTTTTAAATGTTTCTTCCTCAACTTCCTTGATTACTTTATCAATGTTCAGCTGGTAGGTATACGATTCCAGATAAGTCTGGGGAGTGCTCATCGGGTCAAGGTAAGCGTTGATCAATTTAATATCAGCCTTCAGGGTTGTAGCAATTTTTATCGCATAAAATGCAGCATTTTCAGCATGAGTGGTAAAATCAACCGGAACAAGGATCCGGCGGATACTCTTCATATATTCAACAGCCTTTTCTTTTCGTTTTCCATAACTTTTACTAAAATCCTCAAACACTTTCACGGCTATATCCAGATCGGTTTCCAGAATTTTAACATTCACTCCCCCAGGACTTTCCTTCATCCTATTTACATTGGTCATAAAGCACTCTATTTCGTTTCGCTCTAACATGGCTGTTAGCAGTTGTGCCCGCATATAAGTTAAGGTAGCAAGGGTGATGATTTTTTCAGACATGGTTTTAGGTTATTTGAAATCAACACGTAAATATAGTGATTTTATTGTCGTAAAGCAAGGATAAATAACGGAGCTAACTAGTTTGATTCCTTTTATCAAATCAATGTAGGTGTTTTGTACTTTTGCACCCCGGCTTTTTGAAATTAAAACAGGCTGGAAATCAAGGATGGAAAAACCACAAAACAAAAAACCAAAATCATTTCAGAAAAAAGACAAGCCATACAGTAAATCAACTTTCAAAAAGAAAAGTAGTGGTAGATTTAAATGAGACAGCGAAGTCGACTGTTGGCGGCGATTTGATCAGGCTAAATAAATACCTTGCCGATGCCGGTATATGTAGTCGCCGTGAGGCAGATGTGTTGATTGCAAGTGGTGCTGTTATGATTAACGGTAAAGTTGTTACCCAATTGGGCACCAAAGTAAACAGGACTGATAAAGTACAATATGGTGGCGAAACCTTAAAAAGAGAGAAACTGCAATACGTTTTACTAAACAAGCCAAAAGATTTTATCACTACTTCTGACGACCCGCAAAACAGAAAGACTGTGATGTCGTTGGTTGAAAAAGCCTGTAGTGAGCGTATTTATCCTGTTGGCCGTTTAGACAGAAATACACTGGGATTACTATTGTTTACAAACGATGGCGATCTGGCAAAAAAACTTACGCATCCAAAATATAAAATCAAGAAAGTTTATCATGTGTTTCTGAATAAGCCCATGACCAAAAATGACATTTTAACTCTTGGAAGTGGGATTGAACTTGATGATGGTTTTATCCAACCTGATAAGATTGCTTTTGTAACCGGCGAAAATGACAAATCCCAGATTGGTATCGAGCTGCATTCTGGCCGAAACAGGATCGTCAGGCGTATGTTTGAACAATTGGGTTATATTGTTGTTAAACTAGATCGTGTATTTTTTGCAGGAATCACAAAAAAAGATTTACCCAGGGGTAAATGGCGAATGTTAACTGAAAAAGAAATTAATCTGTTAAAGCGCCTTTAAACTCAAAAAACTAATTCAACATTTAAACCTGGGATATGATTGAAATCACCGATTTCTTATGCTCTTTAATTGATAAATTAAACCATTTTGTTGAGCCAGGATACCAGTTCGTTGATTTCTTTTTTGTGACTAACATTTGATAGGTAGGTTTGCTGCATCAAGTATATGATTTTTTTAACTAATAATACTCTGAATTACTAATCCTTACATGTGATGAAATATTTGTCATCTTTGTGCGATTTTTAAATAAACAATGAAACAAATTATTCTATTTATTCTCATAACCTTAACCACATTGCATAGTTTTAGCATTGAAGAAGGTGATGCAATAGGGCCAAAAGGCAAGATAAAGGGAACTGTAATTGACGCAGAATCGAGAGTGCCTGTTGAATATGCTACAATAGCAATGTACAATGTTGCTGATGATAAGCTCATTACCGGAACGATAACGGATTACCTTGGGCATTTTAGAATTGAACACCCCGCAGAAGGTGAATATTATCTAAGCATTACGTTTATCGGTTTAGAAGAGATTAAAACTGATGTTTTTAGAATCGAATCTGACCACCATAACATTAACCTGGGAAACTTTTTTCTTAAACCAACTTCCAATGATCTTGGAGAAGTCGAAGTTATTGCGAAAACGGCTTCGATAGAATACAGGATCGACAAGAAAATAATAAATGTTGACAAGCAAATCACCGCCGCAGCAGGCACAGCTGTTGATATACTCGAAAATGTACCTTCAGTTCAGGTAGATGTTGAAGGTAATGTTTCGTTAAGGGGCAGCACCGGATTCACCGTTTTAATCGACGGAAAACCAACGATCCTGGATCCCAGTGATGCACTGCGTCAAATACCTTCAAGCAGTATTGAAAATATTGAGATCATCACCAATCCATCCGTTAAATATGAACCTGATGGCGCAACCGGTATCATCAACATTGTGACCAAAAAAAACCGTCTTGATGGGTTAAGCGGTATAGCAATACGTGG